>CANQSY010000062.1 GCA_947626635.1 uncultured Akkermansia sp. | reverse complement strand
TCGTCTACGCGTCTTGCTTGAATGCTCCCACCTTTTTAACAAAAATTCAACTTTCCACAAAAATTTGGGTTGACCCGGAAACAAGAAAGGGCAGGCCGGCGAAGCTTACCCTTGGTAGAGCTCAACCATACGCACGAGAGGACTCGAACCTCCACGGAGTTACCCACTAGAACCTGAAACTAGCGCGTCTACCAATTCCGCCACGTGCGCGTGAAAGAAACTGCACGGCGAGTTAACCACATTTCCCGGCGCCTTGCAAGACTAAAGTGTAAAAAAACGAAATGTTTTATGAAAATGTTTTTGCTTTTCTCGGAGGGAGAGGACGTGTAGAATAGGGGGAGAAAGATGCGATGGGTGATTCGAGTAGGGAATGCGGTGGTGGATACGTGTTTTGCGTGGTTCATGCCGAGGTGGAGGAGGAGAGGGCACGAGGCAGCCGGACTGCTTTCGCGCTATATGCACTATTATGCCCCGAGTATCAAGGATGAGAAGGCGAGGGGGATGCGGGATGTCCTTCACAGGTTGCGAGAAGGATTGCTGTACTGGAGGCGAGCGGAGGTGGAGGAGTGCGTCGGGCGGGTGCAGGAGCTGTACGGGCAGGAACCAGGGTTCCATCGACCGGCGGTCGTCGAATTTTTGGAATCTCTCTTTGTCATCACGGTTGTTTTCTTGGGAATTCGCACGTACTTTGTGCAGCCGTTCCGCATACCGACCAATTCGATGTGGCCGAGTCTGAACGGGATCGTGGTTCACCCGGTGGATGAGATGCCCGGCATGGCGAGGCGGGTCTGGGATGCCATCGTGTTAGGGAGTTCGTATGTGGATGAAAAGGCGGAGGAGACGAAGAGAATTGTGAAGATCCGCGACGAGAGATACTGGTTGCTTTTTACGCGCACGGTGTTGAGCTTTGACAATGGAAGCGAGGTGAGCATCCCGGCGGCGTCCGGCACGGTGATGCAATATCTCAAGGAGCACGGTAAGGTGATCGACACAGTGCATGGAAAGTATTTTGTGCCCTACCGGGCGGGGGAGACGATCATGCGGGCGCGGGTGGATGCGGGGGATATGGTGTTGGTGAACCGCATGGCATACCACTTCCGTCGCCCGAGGCGCGGCGAGACCTTTGTGTTTGACACGCGAGGGATCAACACGAACCTCTCCAGCCTGCGCGAGCAGAGCCAGGGTACACATTACATCAAGAGACTATGCGGTCTGCCGGGGGATAGATTAAGCATCCATTCTCCGCATCTGATGGTGAACGGAACGGCGGCGCGCGAGTGGCAAATCAATCGCGTGGCGGAAGGAAAGGCGCCGTACAATGCAGGCGGATACGTGGAGTTGAACCGCTATGAGGTGCCGATGGCATATCTCACGGCCGGTCAGCAGGTCACCCTCTCCACCGCCGATGCGCAGCATCCCTACCTGAGAGAATACTTCGCCATGGGCGACAACACCCGCAATTCTCTCGATTCACGTTATTGGGGGGCGGTTCGCCAGTACAACATCCTCGGCCCGGCTGCATGGACCCTCTGGCCATTCACCAAACATTGGGGAAGCATCGACTAAACACATCATGAGCGAAGCACCAGAATCAGATACCATCACCAAGAATGCCAAATCCAATCTTGCTTTCACACTCGTGGATCTGCCGGAGGAGAGGCGTCGTCACATGGCCCAGTTCTACGCTTTTTGTCGTATCGTCGATGACATTGTGGATGAGCCTGTGATGAACAACGGGGAGCGGCATGCCGCGTTGGATCGCTGGGAACAGGTCATTACTGCCGCTGTCCCTCCTACGCCCGGCATTGAGCAGGAAGTGCAGCAGCTCGTGAAGGAGATGGACTTGGACACGGCGCCCATGCTCCAACTTATCGGAGGTTGTCGCAGCGATATTGAGCAGAAGCAACCACAGACGCGCGAAGAATTGCTGGGCTATGCGTACAAGGTGGCCTCCTGCGTCGGTATCACGTCGGCAGCCGTGATGGGAGCGAGCGCGGCTGCGCACGATTATGCAGTGGCTTTGGGATACGCGCTGCAACTGGTGAACATTTTGCGGGATGTGCCGGAGGATAGCCGGAAGTACGGGCGCATCTATTTGCCGGCGGCCGACATGGAACTGTTTGGAGTGAGCATAGAGGACATTCGGGAGCAGAGGTACAGCTACCGCATGCGGCAATTATTGGCGTATGAAGCGGCGTTGGCGGAGAAGTTTTTCGGCGAGGCCGAGGAAAAGTATCAGGAGCTGAGCGTGGAGGACCGCAATGCTCTCATCCCTGCTCAGGCTATGAGCCTCATCTACCACACGATTTTGGAAAAGATGCAGGCGGATGAATACCGAGTGTTTGAACGGAGGTACGGCGTGGGAAATTTCCGAAAATTGTGGTTTTTGCTCCGGGCTCGGATAGGCACCGTGGAGATACCTTTGCCGAGTTTGGCCGACTGGAATTTCAAAAAAATTCTCGGAGATAAAAAAGAAACAGGAGCAGACCAATGAGCAAGCTTTACTTGAAACGAGGTCGTCTCATGCTGACCGCGCTCACATTGACGCTCGGTCTGGTCGGTTGTGCGCAGACAACGCACCTCAGGAGCGTTGTTGACCTTCCGCTTCGCGATACCGAGATTCCGGATATGGACTGGCAACTCAGCCCCATGCGCGCGCATGCGCAGTACATCCTTTTCGGAGCGAATTCCTACAAGGAACGCAAGAGCCGTTTAGGTGATTATTACTTTGTGGAGTGGTATGATGGGCAACCGCAGAAGCCCGTTTGTCTGGAGATGCTCTACACGCAGGCCGGCACCGTTTCGAAGGTGCAGCGCGTTGCCTTCGACTGGAAAACTCCCCGCCGCAGCGCAGGCATCCGTAAGTCTCGCTTCACGTTTAACGGGGAACAACGCGCCGTTCAGGGCGATATCCTCACCTGGCGGATCAATCTCTTCGTGGATGGTCAACTCGTCGATTCACGCCGGTCGTTCCTGTGGCAGGAATAGTTTCTTCGCAAGCTCATTCTCCCTGCGACTGTCCGGGGTTCTTGTCCCCGACGCGGCGGAAGAGAAGGGGAGGAACGACGCCGCGTAGTTTGGAATCCGCATTGAATAGGATGCGCTTCATGAGTCGCGGATTCCAAAAGTCAGCGTAAAGAATGATACGCGGCGGAGAGAGGATGCATGCCGTGATCTGTACGATGCGAGCCACCATTTCCTCAACGAGGGTGTGATCCGTGTGGTCCATTTCCGTCCACACCGCCGGAAGCGGGAGAAGGTCCGGTCGCCCCGAGGTGCGCCATGCGTCCCCACTCCACTGAGCCCACTCCACTTCGCCATCAATCGGAAAGTAGAGGACCAACTCCCCTTCCTCCTCCCCGTCCGTCAGACACACGATGCTGCGGAATTCGACGCAACAGTGATATCGTTTCTCAAGGTGCTCGCGAAGGTCGCCGCGTCGCTCGGAAGGCGCGCAGAAAAGTCCTATGCGCTCCACCCTCTTGCCCCGTAACATGTCGTCCAGCCAACCATCCAGACTGTACGACTCCAAAGAAGCGTAACTCCTCCTCTGCTGCTTCTTAACTCTCCCCAGCAAATCCCGCAATTGTACCGCTACATCCACCACCGTCACCCTTCGCCGTATCTCAATCCTCACCTCAATCCCATAACTGCCGTTGTATTCATACACTGTGGCGGGACGCCCCCCTACGCTCCGCCTTCCCGCCTCCCTCACCTCCCCGCGCCTCTGCATCTCCTTCACCTCCTTGAGTGTCGTCATACGACTCAGCCCAACGAGCTGCGCAAGTTGCGGGCTCGTCGCTTTCCCCAGCTTCCGCAGAGCCCGACGAATCTGGTAGGTCGCTCTCCTCACTTATTAAACATACTTTACAAAGTATAGCCGGAAATTTGGAGGTGTCAAGAAAGAAACGTAAAATACTTGATAAAAGCTGATAGAAGGTAAAAATTGTATGGTAGATGCAAAGAAAAATTTGAAGGGTCGTAGAGGAAAGACTGGACATGGCGAGAGGGGGTATGGTAGGATGCGTGTTGGAAAGAAGAGACCTATGAAATACATATTTGTAACTGGAGGAGTTGTATCCTCGTTGGGGAAGGGCTTGGCGGCGGCATCGATAGGGACGCTTCTGGAGCATTGTGGTTTGGATGTGACGATGCAGAAGTTTGATCCGTACCTCAACATAGATCCCGGGACGATGAATCCGTACCAACATGGGGAGGTCTATGTACTGAATGACGGGGCGGAGACCGATTTGGATTTGGGGCATTATGAACGCTTCGTGCACTGTCAGCTGTCGCGGTTAAACAATCTGACGAGCGGCAAGGTGTTTGAACACGTTTTGGAGAAGGAGCGGCGCGGGGACTATTTAGGCAAGACGGTGCAGTACATACCGCACGTGACAGACGAGATCAAGCAACGTCTCTATGATCTCACGGAGGCGAACAAGGAGTGTGATGTCATTATCACCGAGATCGGCGGTACCGTGGGGGACATCGAAGGTTATCTCTTTTTGGAGGCATTGCGACAATTTGCGTTGGAAGTGGGCAGGAATAACTGCTGCTTCATTCATGTCACTCTGCTGCCCTACATCAAAGCGGCGGGGGAGACGAAGACGAAGCCGACGCAGCAGAGCGTGGCGAAGTTGCGCGAGATCGGCATCATGCCGGACATCATCGTATGCCGTACGGAGATGGACAACCTGACGGATGCGGAGAAGAAAAAGATCGGGATGTTCTGCAACGTGGCTCCGGATCACGTCGTGGCGTTTGCCGATGTGCGGCATTCTATCTACGAGTGCCCTCTGGATCTCGGACGGGATCGAGTGGATCGCATCGTGAACGAGGTGCTGGGCATCACGACTCCCAAGCCGAAAATGGACGAATGGCAGAAGTTTGTGGGACGCGTGATTCATCCGTCGCACAGCGTGAAGATCGCCGTTGTGGGCAAGTATATCAGTTTGCAGGATGCGTACAAGTCTATTTACGAGAGCTTTACGCATGCCGGAGCCGCCAATGATTGTCGTGTGGAAATCGTGAAAGTCGATGCCGAGGCGCTGGAGCACAGCACCTGCGAGGAAATGGTCGGCGCGGTGGACGGAATTCTCGTGCCGGGCGGCTTCGGCGGGCGGGGGATTGAAGGGAAAATCATGGCGGTGAAGTATGCGCGCGAGAAAGGCATCCCGTTCTTGGGCATTTGCCTGGGCATGCAGGTGGCGGTCATTGAATTTGCCCGCGATGTGCTGGGCCTTACCGGGGCCAACTCCACGGAATTCAACAAGGAGACTTCCTATCCGGTCATCTGCCTCCAGGAGGAGCAGAAGCACATCGAGAACATGGGCGCCACCATGCGTCTCGGCGCTTATCCGGCACATATTTTGCCGGATACCCTTTGCAGCCGTCTCTACGGCGGCAAGGAAATCGTCTCTGAACGTCACCGCCACCGCTATGAATTCAACGCCGAGTACCGCCAGGCTTGCGAGGATGCCGGAATGGTGATATCCGCGGTGAATGATGAGCACGGGCTCGTAGAAGTTGTGGAGCTTCCGGGGCATCCCTTCTTCATCGCGTGCCAGTACCATCCGGAATTCCAGAGCCGTCCCACCACGCCGCATCCGCTCTTCCAGGGACTCGTGGCTGCGGCCCTTGAGTACAAGCAGGGCTGAAGCTCCCCCATGCAACAGGATGGATAGATGTAGGATATAGAGGCAGATGACGGCAGATATCATTGTCATCGTTGCGTACTTTTGCGCGATATTCAGCATAGGCCTGTATGCCGGGCGACGGCAGGACAGTCTGGAGAGCTATGCGTTGGGAAATCGCAGTTTACCCTGGTGGGCGATTTTGGCGTCCATCATCGCGGCGGAGGTCAGCGCGGCATCGTTCCTCGGCACGCCGGGTGAGGGGTTTGTCTTGCGTAACTTTACGTATGTGCAGCTCGGTATCGGGACACTGCTGGGACGCATCATCGTGGGCAAGTTGTTCCTCAAACCGTTCTACCGCTACCGGGTGGTGTCCATATACGAATACTTGGAGAAGAGATTTGGGTTGCATACGCGACGGTTTGCGAGTCTGGTGTTCCTGCTGTCGCGCGTGTTGGCGAGCGGCACGCGTCTCTTCTTTGCGGGCATCCTGTTGGTGATCGCGTACGAATGGATAACAGGCAGCGAGGGCGCGGGGGCGCATGAGACCGTGTTGCTCTACCTTGCCGCCCTCACCTTCATCACCGTGGTCACCACGGTTTACACGACGCTCGGCGGCCTCAAAGCCGTGGTGTGGACCGATGTGCTGCAGGCGTCCATCCTCGCTGTTTCCGTTGTTACTACCATCGGCTTCCTCTTCATCAACATCATGGGCGACGGCTCCTTCACTCAAGCTTGGCATACCATCACCTCCACCATCTCCGACACCGCGGCGAACCCCTGCCACCGCGCGCAACTCCAGCCTTGGCTCTTCTTTGATACCGGACTCAACGGGTCGAGTCTTGTGGAGGACGTGAAATACATCCTCGGTAGTGAGTACACCCTCTGGTCCGCCGTGCTGGGCGCTACCTTCATCACCATGGCGACCATGGGGACGGATCAGGACATGGTGCAGCGTATGCTCGCAGGACGGGATCGCAGCACCGGCTCCCGCGCCGTCATCGTGTCCGGTATTCTGGATATGCCGATTGTGTTGGTGCTGCTGTTTTGCGGGATGCTCGTGTTCGTCTTTTTCCAGAAGAACGGGATTGCCCCGCCGGAGAAGGCGATCGAGATTTTTCCCTCCTTTATCATCCACTATTTGCCGGCGGGGCTGCGAGGACTACTGATAGCGGCACTGCTTGCCACAGCCATGGGCTCCCTCTCCACGGCCCTCAACGCATTGGCGACCACCGCTACGCGTGACTGGTATCGCGGCGTGTTTCGTCCGGAAGCGAGTGAGTTTCAGACCCTGCGCGCGGCTCGGGTGCTCACCGTGTGCTTTGCGGCGTTGCTCATTGTTGTGGGCTCCGTAACGGCGTGGTACAGTGTGATGGATCCGACGATACGCATCCTGCCGATTGCGCTGGGTATATTCGGCTACACGTATGGCTCCTTGCTGGGCGTCTTCCTGCTCGGTATGCTCACTCATCGTCGTGGCAACGATCTCGGCAACATCATCGCCATGTTTGCCGGGTTTGCCTCCGTCATCTCCCTGGAACTTCTCGGACGGTATGACGTGATCACTCCCATCGCTTTCCCGTGGCGCGTTACCATCGGCACCTTCGTCACCTTTGCCGTCGGTTCCCTTTTCCCTACGTCGCGGTTTGAGGAGCAAACAAGTGGAACTTATCAGCCCGAGCCGTAGTTCCGGGCAAACCGCATTTTCTCATACGTTTGCCGTGGTGATCCTTATTTCGCCGGGGTTTTTGCATGGGGGCTGCGACCGAAAACCGTGTAGCGCTTACCATCCCATTGGACGGCGCAGACGCGATCCGTTCCCTCCGGGCAGACCACGGTGGTGGAGACGTTGTCATCGTGGTTGAGACCGAGGAGTGAAATGTGCAGGAGGGTATTGCCCTTGTAAGCTTCAAACGCGACGGCGTTCTTCCATTCTTCAGAAGAAACCTCCATGCGACCATTTTCGGGACGAAGCTCACGGGAAGGAACCACATCCAGGCGATCGCGGAAAATAGGAGCGCTGTTGGCCGTGATGTAATAGATGACGGAGGAATCCGGCTTGGGGTATTGGGAGGCGTAAGCAAGGGCGTCCCTGCACATTTCGTCGGTGACGGTGAGCCAGCCTCTTCCGTAGTCGTCAATCTCACGGTCGATGGGAGCCAGCATGCCGAGTCTGACGAAAAACTCCGACATGTCGGTTTTCGTGGCATCACAGACGCGTTTGAAGAAGAGCGTGCGCAGCTCGCCATTGGTCATGTTTGTCTCGTCCGTCGCACGTACGTCGTGGAAGATATCGGGATAGAAATGAGTATTGCCGCGTGCCACGGTGAAGTAGAGCATGAGCTGCCAGAGGGGGCAGACAGAGACAAAGTGGTCGCCGACGTGTTCGGTAGGTGGTGTGAGGATGCCACCGAAATCGGGTCCTCCGTGGAACTGCCAGATGCGGTTGCGGACGAGGGCGTTGTTGATATAGCAATCAAAGCGTCCGCCGCGCATAGGTTCATTGTCGGCATTTTGGATGACCTCATGTTCGAGGCGCATATCATCGGGGTTGAGATTGTAGTTGACCCATGCGGAGCAAATGTTGTTGGTGACTTCGCCCATACCGATCCAACGCAATCCGGGACGAGTTTGGTTCACGTGCCCGAACTCGTGGGCAACTCCCCAGGCGCCGGAGGTCAGACCATTAACGTCGGCAAGACCGGAGAGAGTATCCACGTGAAACGCTGCGCCGAGACCGTCAGCGTGCATGTACCCTCCCCATTGAACGCGTCCGTGTATATGGTTGCCCGGATGCGAGTGGTCGAGATTCCATCCCAGCACATCGTTCTGTTCGAGCTCGATAATGCGGTCGTAGAGGGCGAGCAACTGCGGTCCTTCATTGGTACAGTACTTACGCAGGGACTCCACGTCAAAGGTGAGTTGGCAACGCTCGCCGATCAGGTCCATGATGTTGCATTTGGCATTTTTGAGCAAATAGCGCCAGGTAGCAGCATTGTCCGCTCGTGTAAAGACTCCGTTCACTTGTCCCCCGCGGATCGTGATACGCACGGGCGGAGCGGTTTGAGGGTTTTCGGAACGATAATCGATATAGCCCAGCCCGCGAGATGAGATGGTGAGCCTGTTGTCTCCTTCGGTAAGGTCATAGTCGGTGCGTTTGCCATCTTTCTCAAAATCCTGGACGATGAGCTTGATGGGATGTCCCTGGGAGCCGGTGACAGAGATGATCACCTTTTCGCCGGCGGAGAAGAAGATACCGGTGGGATTCTCGTAGGATGAGTAGTTACCCGTTTTGAGGCGGCGCCGCAGTTCATTATTGGAGAGGTAGGCGCGGAAGACGCGGTCACGATAATTTTTCCCAATGTTGCCTCGGTTTAGGCGGGAGAAGTCGGTGAGCTTGGGCACATCAGACTCTTCGACAGCAAGCGCGCGCGTCGAGAAAAGACAGCATGTGACGGAGAATAAGGTGAGGATGACGGCAATGGCTTTCATATTCGCAGGATGAGAAATTACTTGGAAGGGGAGGAGAGCAGCTCAGCCATTTCGTTGTTGGCGTAATCGAACGCGGTTTTGCCGTCTTTGTCCGTCGCATAACGATTGACTCCGGCTCGCAGTAGGGTAAGCACCATATCGGCATGGCCGGTGCGTACGGCTTGCACCAGCAGGGGGTCATCCTTGAATCGAGGGTCGTTGACATCCATGCCTGCTTCAAGAAACAGCCGTAAGATAGCGGTTTGACCGCGGTGAATAGCGATTTGAACCGGAAACCCGGGTCCATCCGCAGCGGGGCTGAAATTGATGCTCTTATAGATGGGCAGCAGAACCTTTACATTGTCCGCGCGCCCGAACCAGACGGCATCATGAAGAGCCGTAGCGCCATTTCCTATCTTCGTCATAGGATTGGCTCCGGCCTTGAGAAGGAGGAGGATTGACGCCGGATCGCTCTCAGCAGCTGCAACGTGCAACATGGTTTTGCCATCGTTGCGCACGGCATTCGGGTCCGCTCCGGCGCGCAGGAGCATCTTCACCCCCTCCGGCCAGTGTGCCCGCAGAGCCGTGCTGAGGGTATTTTGGGTTTTATCTTCCGAAAGAGCTTGGATGTTCACGCCGTTGTTGATAGCGCCCTCCACAGCTTCTTTGTTCTTATCCCGGATAGCAGAGAGGAAAGCAAGTTCTGCCTCTCGCTTCGCGCGAGCTTTTTGGAAGAGGCGTTTGACCGCATCACCATGGGCGAGTTGCTCCGGTGTGCACCCTTTCTTATCCTCTGCTAAGGGATCCGCCCCGTAGGAGAGCAACACACGCACCATGTATGAATTATCTGCCGCGGCAGCGAGATGGAGGAGAGTCTCACCCATTTCGTTTTTCATGTTCAGACAAGGAAGCACGACTCCTCGCCGTGGTGTGTGGTTTACCTTCCTACGGCTCTTCCCTTTTGTCGGATTGTTGCTGACCGCCGTTGCCTCTTCTTTTTCTTCATCGTTGTTGACTCCGAGCGCCTCGTCCAGTCGGCGTTTAAAGGTATCCCTGTCCCCGGCTCGCACAGCTTCGAAGAAGGAATAGACACCGTTGCTCCGTGGAGGCACAACGCTTTCAGGAACACTCTTCTTGCTTGTTTCCTTCACCTCTTTCCCCAAAGTCTCCGCCGCATAGCTCACTCCGAATAATGCGCCCGCCGCTACCAACATCCCTACTATTTGTTTTCGTTTCATTGCCTCCTTTCCTACCATCGCACATATGCCCTCCCATTGCAAGTTAAAAAGCTCTCAACTTGCCGGGAGAAAAAAGTCGGAGGGATTTCCTATTGTCATCATGTACTGGCAGCGCGGAGAAGGCGCACCACGCACGGTTTGGGATTGTCTGATAAAGCGTAATCCAGAGCATTCTTACCATTGACCTCCTTGTTGAGGTCTGCCCCGGCGGCAAGAAGCCGTCGGATGTCCGGCAGACTGTCGTTGGAGATAGCAGCCATGAGAGGGGTGATGAGTCCCTCTCCATCATAATATGATTCACCGACGGCATTCGGATCCGCTCCGACAGCGAGGAGAATTTCGGTCGCATCGGTAAGGCGATCATCAATGGCTCCCACTAAGGCGTTGTGGACATGGGGAGCCGTGCGCACATCCGGGTAATAGGTGAGCAGGAGGCGCAGGAGTTCGGGGTGGAAATGTTGAGCGCGCGCAGCTGCCCGAAGCGGGGAATACTCTGTGTCAGCCGGACGCGGCTCCGCTCCCGCCTCAATCAACAGCCGCGCGATGCCCAAATGACCGTATGAGGACGCCATCTCAAGAGCGTTAAATCGGTCTTTGAGATGGGCATTGACATCCGCCCCGGCATCCAGCAGCAGACGAACGATGAAGCGGTCGCCATTTTTCGTTGCTTCTCCCAGAGGAAACTGCTCTTTGATCTCTTGATTCGGATTCGCCCCCGCTTCCAGCAGGAGCTGTACCATGTCGCAGTCATTCCTCTCAACCGCCTGCAGGAGGAGAGTGGTGCGATGTCTGTACTTGTCTTCGAATTGCCCATTCGGATCCGCCCCTCGGGCAAGGGCTTTCTGTGCAGCTTCCACGTCGTCGACTTGGACTGCTTCCAATAAGGCGTATGTCTGAGCCGATTTTTTTGCGGTAGAAATTTTTCGAGGACGAGACACGTTTTCGGTGGCCTGAGCAGAGGCTGGTCGAAGAGCGTGTTCGGTCTTCTCGTCGAGCACGTGAAACAGCCGCCTCATACAGCAACCTCCCGATTGGGCAACCTGCTCGCGGATCGTTGTCTTCTTCGCAGCTTGATCCGCCTCCGCTCCGCGCGCAAGGAGAAGCTCCGCCATACCGACATCATTTTGTTCGACCGCGAGAAGCAAGGGAGAATACATCTTCCTTCCGAAGCGTTTGCAAGCATTGACATCCGCTCCGGCATCGAGCAAGATCTCCGCCATATCGGTATCGCGGTTGCACACGGCTTCCAGCAAAGCTGGCGTAAGAATCTTGTTTCTCGCTCTCAAGGGAGAGATCAGGGAGCAGAGATCGAGGGTTGTAGCATATCGCTCGTTTTCGGCCGCCTCGATGAAAGCTCGTTGCAGAGCCTTGCCCGCCCCTTTGGTGTTCGCTCCGGCGGCCAACAGCTGCAGGACAATCTCCTTCTTGTCCCGCAAAATAGCCCCGATCAATGGCGAAATTCCCCTGGGATTGGTTCGATTGATCTCCGCTCCGGCATCGAGCAACATCTGCACAATTCGGGTGTCCGTGCGCATGGCAGCCGCGACCAGTGGCGGCGTCTTCCCGGCGTTCACATCCGCCCCGGCATCCAACAGAAGTTTCACAATTTCAACATCCGTCGTTTCTTCACGATTCTCCGCACCGCATGCGTACCCCAGAGCGGTTGCACCCAGTTTGTTGACGGTATTGACCTCTGCTCCAGCAGCCAGCAGCAGTTTCACGACCTCGGGAACACCACTTGTAGCCGCCCCCATCAGAGCCGTGCAGCCGGAGGAAAAATCCTCGGGTAAAGGAGCATTCACATCCGCCCCCAATTCGAGAAGGAGACGCACCATGTTCACATCTCCCTCTGAAGCGGCAATTTCCAAGGGAGTGTGTCGGGGCGTGGGGTCGTTCACCTGCGCCCCGGCGGCAATCAGTATGCGAACCACTTCCTCCGCTTCGTTCATCGCAGCAACACAGAGCGGCGTGGTCCTGAACTCAGCCAATGGTGCGGTGAAATATTTCTCTGCGCTCGCGCCGGACTCCAGCAGCAAGCGTACCATTGCGGCATCTTGGCATTTAATGGCTTCCGCGAGTGGAGGATTCCACCAGGTGTGACTCTCCTCAAGGGACGCTCCCCGCTCCAACAAGTGGGTTACCATCTCGCGGTTTCTATCCCGAACGGCTTGTGTGAGGGCAGAGTCCACATCAAAGTCCATGGACTCGTCCTCTCCCGGGTCAAGTTGTGCTCCGGCATCGAGCAGCTGATCCACCACCGCGATGTTCCCGCTATGGACGGCACAGATGAGGGGTAATACTTCCTCTTCCGGCAA
>CANQSY010000061.1 GCA_947626635.1 uncultured Akkermansia sp. | reverse complement strand
GCCGAACCGAAAGTTCCAATTGCCGCATGGATGCGCAACAAAGACGTCATATCTTATCTTGGGCTGTGGGAGACGTTACATAACCCAGATTTCAAAGGGCACGAATTCGAGACCTTTGAGAACGCGGCAGGCGGACACAGTTTTTACCTCTCGCCGCAAAAATGGATAGAAGCCACCAACGCGGTCGGTATTGTTTCCAAGTCGGGGAACAATGGCGGAACGTTCGCGCATCGAGATATAGCCTTTGAGTTTGCAAGTGGGTTAAGTCCGGAATTTAAGTTGTATTTAGTCACGGAGTTTCAGCGGCTCAAAGCGCGAGAGCAACAAGCACTTGAATGGTCGGCAAAGCGTGAACTTGCAAAGGTAAACTACCGCATACACACCGACGCAATCAAGGAGAATATCGTCCCGACGCTTTCGGACGAACAACTCAAATACGTTTACGCTGATGAAGCCGATCTCCTGAACGTTGCCCTGTTCGGAAAGGCTGCCGCCCAGTGGCGCAAAGAAAACCCAACACTCAAAGGTAATATTCGGGATTACGCCACTATCGAACAGCTGCTCGTGATTGCCAATATGGAAAGCTATAACGCCATTTTAATTGAGCAAGGCAGATCACAAACAGAGCGTTTGCAATGCCTCAACGATATGGCGCGCTCTCAACTGCGCGTGTTGCAACAAAGCAATTCTCGCTTGCTTACAGATGGACGAAATAGCAAATAAAAAGCTTAAATGTTTTTATAAAGCCCATAATATGCGGTGAAGTTGTTGCAATATTAAATATCTTGTAGATAAATGCAATAATCCTCGACGTCTATTATTCCGCTCTCTGCCGTCAGCATCGCAGCGTTTGATGGAAGTTGCGAGCGAATTTATTTCGGCAGGAATCGAAGTCAACGGATGCTCCGGAAGATGGGACGCGGTCAAGAGCGTTTGTTGGCCGTACTCGCGTCGAGAGACCTCAGGATGGTGGAGAGAGCTGCTGGGTCAGCGGCGGGGATGGGGGAGAGCCACGATTCTCGGCGCAGCCACGTGCGTTGACGTTTGGCGTAGCGGCGTGTGGCGAGGGCGAGGGAGGACTCGAGTTCGGGGAGGGATATTTCGTCTGCGAGAAAAGAGCGCACCAGGGAGAGCCCCAAAGTTTGTTGAGCCGTGTGGGAGATCTCTGCCGGGAGGGCGCGTACCTCGTCGATCACACCGGCGAGTATCATGTCGTGAGTGCGCCGGGCAATGCGGGAATCCAGCTCGGAGGTGTCGCGGACGAGGAGGAAGCCGGGACCGAGGGAAGGGTGGTTCCAATTCCGTTGCCAGTAGGAGAGGGGTTTACCGCCGGCGAGCACAATTTCGAGGTTGCGCCGCACGTAGCGGGGATTTTGCAGGTTCGTGCGGGAGGCGCCTTCGGGATCCAGTTCCTGCAAGCGACGAACAGCTTCGGCAAGAGGCACATCCTCGAGCTCGCGGCGTAACTGGGGATCACTCGGCGGGGCGGGGGAGATGCCGTGTGAGAGGAATTTGACGTAGAGACCGGAGCCGCCGGTGATGATAGCCCGATGTCCGCGCTCGTGGATTTGCCGGATGATTTCCAACGCGCGTCGGGCGTGTTTAGCCGCATCATTATTTTCAGATACGTCCATGAAACCGATAAGATGGTGCGGAACCCTCCGCAATAAGTCAGGTTCCGGCGCGGCAGTGAGCAGGGGCAGGGAGCGGTAAACTTGGTAGGCGTCGGCGCTGACGATTTCAGCATTGCCCAGACGCTCGGCAAGCTCAACGGCCAACGCGCTCTTGCCGCTGCCGGTTGCCCCGAGGATGAAAATGGGATCACTCGCCATCACGATGCAGCGTCTCTCCTGTTCCGGCAGCTTCTTGTGTTGCCTTGTCGGGGAGTGGATATTTTGCGGACGGACCGAAACGATTCGGCCCCCTTTCTGAATCGATAAACCCGGCGCGTATCAACACATATAGGTAAAAGATAGAGGACACGAAAAACAGAAGGCAGGAGATGATCACTGTCCATCCGCAAAATGTGAGAAAGGTCTCCTCGAATCCGCCTTTAGAAGTGGCTAAATGGATAAAGACAGACCCGAATACGCTGAACATGAGCACGACGGGAAGAATACAAGTTATCAGCATCCAGAGAATAGGGTAGCCGCTGCTGCCGGTGTCGTGCAGACGCCGCACGCACAGGGATAAGCCAAGTAGGTAGAAAATCAGGGGAATTTCGTCTACGGGTTCTCCAAACAGCGATCCAATGACCGCCGTCGCCACAATGCATGATAGAACAAACAACCAAAATTCCTGCCGAGTGGCGCGCCCTTTCAGAGTAAAAACATGGGTCCAACTGTGAGCCAGCGTCGCGATGATACTTCCGTCGTTCGGTCTCAGCGAGCAGTCGCACTTAGCACAACGTACCGGCAAACTCCCATCGTCGCGCAAATACACTTCTGCCGAACAGTAGGGGCACGCTCCCGCCGCTTCCTTCGGCGCCTCCTTTTCCTCCGGCACAGGAGGCAGTTCTCCGCACTCTGAGATCACCTTGCTGATGGGTAACCATTCTTCCGAGCCCCTCTTGGCGATAAGGGTGCTGGGAAGGAGTTCTCCGCTCTCGACCATGCGCACGAGTTGTTCTTTGGAAAACGGACCCTGCGGTTTCCTGCTGTCGTCCAGATAGTAGTACATAATCAAAACGCTCTGCGTCTCACTTTCCCTATGTACCACAGTCTCCCTGCCGTGTCAAGATTGCAGGAAAATGAATCGAGGCAAACGCACAGGGGGATGCGTTTGCCTCTCTTCAATGGTTGATGGCAGAGAACTTTCGCGTCAACTCACGGACGTCGGGGACTCCAAACACCTGTCGACACCGTAAGGAGCGCGCGTTGGCTCAATAGCTGCTGAGGCGCTATGCCTTCAGTTCGCTTCCAAGCTCAATGATGCTGTATTCGCCTTCGTGCAGACGGTACACGATCTGCAGCACATTGCGCCGAGCGTTGCGGTAGAGAACAAAGGGTTTGCCGGATATCTCCAGCTCCATGATAGCGTCCTCCTTGTACATGGTCTTCAGCTCATAGCCCTCGCGCGTGATGCGTACCGGCTTCGGATCCTCCGGAGCATCAATATCGACGTCAAAGTCCAGAACATCCTCCTCGTACACCTTCTCCTCCAGCTTGCGGATGCTCTGTGAGCGATGGGGACGGAAATGCTTCATGAGTCGGGTCTTGTGCTTGCGCATGCGCCGCATGATCTTAGTGACCGTTTCATCAATAGCCGCGTACAAATCCGAGCCCGTTGTTGATGCCTGTATGGTGATGTGGTCAGCACAGAACAGGACGATCTCCGCCGTGTGCCGATCTTTCTGGACGTCCACAACGACCCGCACCTCCACGATGCGCGGGTAATCAATGTGAATGGCCTCTATTTTCTTCTTGGCAAAATCCCGGATCGCATCGGTAACTTCAATGTGGCGTCCGGTAACTATAATGTTGATTTCGTTGTTGTTTGGCATCGTTTCTTATTTCCTTCGCTTGTTGTGGATGCTGTGGCACACACGGTCGGGGCGACCTCCATGCCGCTTCATCTCTACGCATCATATCTTGCACCGTCCATTTTGGCAACAAAAAAGTATGTCCGTTGGCTCTTCCGGTTCAAGTCGTGAAAAAAATCCCCCATTTGTCGGTAAAATGCTTGCCAAATCGTTCTCCTTTCGCTAGAATAGCTCACCTCCTTTCGCCCGGTGGCTGACAGGCGCCCGCATGACCATCGGTGTATGGGCCTTTGAGAAAGGATACACTCAAACCTAACCAAACTACAATGAGTAATACTGAATTGGAAGCTTTGATTGAGTCAAAGCTCCCGTCCTTCCGCAAGGGCGATATCGTCAACGGTACCATCCTTGAAATCCGCCCCCAGGTCGTCCTTGTGGACATCGGCTATAAGTCCGAGGGTGTCATCCCCATTTCCGAATTCGAAGATGAAGAAATTGAAGTGGGTGACCAAATTGAAGTCCTTCTTGAAAGCCTTGAAAACGAAGAAGGGCACATCGTTCTCTCCAAAGAGAAAGCTGCCCATAAGCAGAACTGGGATAAGATCGTCGCCGTGTACAAGGAAGGCGGCCTCGTGAAGGGCAAAGTGAAGAGCGTCGTCAAGGGCGGCCTCATGGTCAATGTCGGTGTGGAGGCCTTCCTCCCCGGCTCCCAGGTCGATATCATCCCGCCCAAGGATCTCAACGAGTATCTGGGCAACATCTATGAATTCAAGATCGTCAAGGTCAACGACGAACGCAAGAACATCGTGCTTTCCCGCCGCGAGGTCATCGAGGCTGAGCGCAGCGAACAACGCCAGCGCTTCTTGGAGACGGTGAAGGTCGGCGATAGAGTGAAGGGTATCGTGAAGAACCTCACGGACTTCGGCGCCTTCGTGGACCTCTCCGGTATGGATGGCTTGCTGCACATCACCGACATGAGCTGGGGTCGCGTCAATCACCCCTCGGAATTGCTTCATATCGGGCAGGAGCTTGAGGTGCTCATCCTCGAGGTGGATCGCGACAAGGAGCGCGTTTCCCTCGGTCTCAAGCAGCTTACGGATAACCCATGGGCAGATATCGAGAAGAAATACGCCATTGGCTCCAAGGTCAAGGGCCGCGTCACCAAACTCCTCGCATACGGCGCCTTCGTGGAGCTCGAGAAGGGCGTGGAGGGCCTCGTCCATGTTTCCGAACTCTCCTGGACGAAGCGTATCACGCGCCCCAGCGATGTCCTTTCGCTCGATCAGGAAGTGGAGGCCGTTGTGCTCAATATCTCCGTGGAAGAGCAGAAAATTTCCCTCGGTGTTCGTCAGCTGGAGGAGAACCCATGGGATGCTATCGAAGCTCGCTTCCCGATCGGTACGATCATTTCCGGCGCTGTCCGCAACCTTACTCCCTACGGTGCTTTTGTGGCGCTTGAGGAGGGTATCGACGGTATGATTCATGTCTCCGATATGAGCTGGACGCGCAAGATCAATCATCCGTCAGAGGTTCTCAAGAAGGGTGATGTCGTGGAGGCGCGTGTGCTCAATATCGACAAAGAAAACCAGCGCGTATCTCTGGGCATTAAGCAGCTTGAGGACGATCCCTGGGAGACCATCGACAGCCGCTTCAAGGTCGGCGACCTCGTTTCCGGTCAGGTGGCCAAGATTGCTTCTTTCGGAGCCTTCGTCAATCTCGATGGCGATATTGATGGCCTGATCCACATCTCTCAGCTCTCTGAGGAGCACGTGGAGCGCGTCAAGGATGTCATCAAGGTCGGGGATGAAATTAAGGCCCGTGTCATCAAGGTGGACAAGGTGGAGCGCCGCATCGGCCTCTCCGTGAAGGCTGTCAACTACGACGCTGAGCAGCTTCGTCGTGAGACAGTTGCCTTCGAGACCGTCCGCGCCGGTGATATGGTCGGTCTTGAGCAAGCCTTCAACCTTGCCTCTCTCCAAGCCGAGGAGTGGAGCCCCACTGAGGCCGATTCTGAGAAGAAGGACTAATCTCATTTATCGATTCATATACGATTCGTCCCCCGGTGTGGTCCATCCCGCCGGGGGACTTTTCTCTGTATCAAAGGGCAGGGAGATGGCACATCCGTCCCAAGAAAAAGCACCCCCGGGGCGCTGGGCGGCGCCTATTTACGATTTACGAATTACAAGACTGCCGACGGCTGCAAGGCAGGTTGGACAAAAGCGCAGCTTTTGCCCGCAGGGCTCAGCGCCGATGGGGCGGCTCTGAGTCAATTTACGATGTGGAAAATTCGCGCGCCAGAGGCGCGGGGTGGCAAAGCAATAGCGAAGCGGAATTTATTTCCTTCGTACATGGGAAGTGCATGGGAAATGGGTTGAACAAGCCCGAAGAAAATTTCTTGGGACACATGTGGGGAGCTGGACGCGCAATGCGGCATTCGCTCGGTCGTTAATTCTTGCAAGTCTCGAGCTTGACAATATACCTGGGGTGAGTTATCCTTTGCGGGAGATGCCTACAGAATCACAAGAGCAGATTGAACAGAATTATATGTGCGACCCGGAGGCTGACGGAGGTTTTGTCTATACCACTCTCGAGGCGGCAATCAACTGGATGCACAAATATTCACTTTGGCCCATGCCGATGGGTACGTCATGCTGCGCCATTGAGTATATGGCGGCTTCCTGCTCGCGCTACGATATCTCGCGCTTCGGCTCGGAGGTGAACAGATACGCACCGCGCCAAGCTGACTTCATGTTCATCTGCGGGACGATTACTTACAAGATGGCGGGGCTCGTTCGCCGTATCTGGGACCAGATGCCCGAGCCGAAGTGGTGCATCGCCTGCGGGGCGTGTGCGTGTAGCGGTGGAATGTTCCGCTCCTACTCGGTGCTTCAGGGCGTCGATAAAATTGTGCCGGTGGATGTGTATATTTCCGGCTGCCCCCCGCGTCCGGAGGCTCTCCTCCAGGGACTCATCACGCTCCAGGACAAGATCATGAAGACAGATCACCCTCTCAAGGGCTTCTTCAAAACTCACGATTTGCGTCAGGCTCAGCGCGCTGCTACCATCAATGAAAATGTCATTGTGGATCACTGACGTCCCACCCACGCTCACCTCCTACCCCTCCCAAAAAAACTTTCTCAATATCATGTCGGTCGACCATTCAACCATTCTCTCTCAACTTGAGCAACGGGTGTACGAACGCTTCCCGGATTTGGACTGCCACGAGTTTCGCGGCGATAAGATGCTGACGGTTCCGGCCGACAAGCTGGTGGAGGTGATGCGCTACCTCAAGGAAGCCTGCGGCTTTGATATGCTCCTCTGCGTTTCCGCTGTGGATCACATGGATGCAGATCCCCGGTTTGAAGTGCATTACACCATCACTCAAGCGGAATCCGGCGTGAACCTTCTTGTCCGCGTCCCCGCTCCGGGGATGGCCCCCTCCGTCCCCTCTCTCGTTCCCCTCTGGAGATCGGCTAACTGGCTGGAGCGCGAGCAGTTCGACCTCATGGGCGTGAAGTTTGAAGGACATCCGGATCTCCGTCGCATCATGATGTGGGAGGATTACCCCTTCCACCCCCTGCGCAAAGATTTCCCCGTGGCCGGTGTGGAAACCGAGACCCCGGGCGTGGCTTTCACCGAAAAGGCGCCGACGTCCGGAGCGCCGTTCGTGACGGCTCCGGGCGGACGCACTGCCGCCGAGCGTGAGCCTCGTTCACGTTCCTGAGCCTGCCTCTCGCGCCATGAGCAAAGTCCCTCCCGAATCCGACCCGGCAATTCGCGCCGACGCATGGCTGGGAGATGCTGTACTTGCCCTTTATGTGCGTGAGCTTATGCTGGAGCTCAATCATGGTCTTGTCGACGGAGATTTCTTCGTCGCTCTGACGAGTAACGATTTCTTGCGCCTCGTCGGGAACGCCACTCTCGTGGAGGCGCAGATAGGTGTGGCTTACCGCCAAGGGGGACTCTCCGCTGCTTTCGAGTGGATTAAGACGCATTTGCGTCCGCAGATGGACGCCACACTCCATGCCCTTCGTCGGAAGCGCGTCAAATGATTTCCATCCCATGCCGGAGCAGCCTACAGAGCGACGAGTCGGCACAGCTGCGCGCGTAGGGAGAAAGCTGTATCGTTTGGTCGGTGACTTGCTGGTACGCACTCCGGTATTTCTTCCCCTCGTTGTAGTGGTAGGGGTCATTCTGGGTGGGGCAGGAGGGTGGCTGATGATTGGCTTGGCTTTGGTCATTGCCACCTTGCTGCGGATGTTCCGTATCCTCATTTGTAGCGTTCTCTGCGGCGCTGTCATTGGACTGAACGCTCTCTTACATGAGCGGCATGAACAATCTCTTCTCGCCGGCGATGTCGTGCGGATGAGCGGACAAGTCATCGGCTTCTTTGGCAGTAGTTACGTTGTCGAATCCTCCTGGCCCGGCGTCCGCGTCCTTCTCAAGGACCCATCGCACACGTGGCGCCGTGGCGATCGTTTGTCCATTGAGGCCGTGAAACAAGAAATACCCGAGCCTCCTGTACCGGGTATGTTCTCCTCCTCGTCATGGATGCGCGGTCGCGGCATTTCCGTCCGTCTGATCGCCGTCCGCACTACCTCGCTCCATTCTGCCGGATTCCTGGGTTCCACCATGCGCCTCAGCGATTCCATGCGCTCCTTTTTAGCGGATCGCCTCATGCCGCCCTGCACGCAGACCGATGCCCGCCGTCAGGTGCTCTGCGCTCTTACTCTCGGCGAGAAAGACCGGGCCGATCCCTCCACGATGGAGACGTTCCGGCGCGGTGGCTGTCTGCATGCCTTCGCTGTGAGTGGGCTGCACGTCGGCATTGTAGCAGCTATCCTCTGGTTGCTCTTGCGGCTGTGTCGCGTGCGTCCCGCCTTGGGACGCTATATCATCCTCATAGCCGTGGGCGTGTACGTCTTCGCCACAGGCCTGGCTCCGCCTGCGGTGCGGGCGTACGTGATGCTTGCCGTCCTCATGGGCGGTCTCATGCTGAGACGCCGTGTCGGTCTGTTCAATACGTGGTGCCTCGCGGCGCTCGTCATTCTAGTCGTGCAGCCCTGGCAGCTTTTTCAGGCAGGTTTCCAACTTTCCTTCGTCGTGTATGGAGCTATATGCATAGGTGTGCGTTACGGACTGAATAATCGTCCGTGGTTCGGTCCTGACGACTATCTGCCGCCCCGCATCCACACCAAAGCTGAGCGTATGGCTGTGCGCGCTGATCTCGCCGTACGCGGCGCTGTCCTCGTGTCGCTCTGCGCCTGGCTCGTTTCCTTGCCTATCGTGATGTCTCAATTTCACGTTGTCAACACCGGCAGCTACCTTACCAATATAGCCATAACTCCGGTCGTCCCTCTTGTCATGCTGTTCGGCCTTCTTGTCATCGCGTTCGGCTCCGTTCCCTTTCTCGGTCCCGCATTCCACTTTCTCGCCACGCGCAGCGCCGGGTTTCTCCTTGCTCTTGTCGGCTTTTCCGGTTCCATCCCGGGGGCTTACCTTCCGGCTCACCCGCCCGCAGCCCCCTCATCTTTCATGGCTGTTTCCCTTCAGCGACAGAAAAGCTTTTGCGTTCTCGGCAATCCCGGTGTTCTCATCGGAGATCTCAATAACGAGGCAGATGCGCGCTATTGTGCGGAGCCTGCCCTCTTCCATTCAGGCCTTTCCCCGGCCTTTGCATGGGGCGCCCGCAGTGAAGCGGCACGTGCCGTCCTGCTGCGCAGCTGGCCTTCCCTTCGTTTGATGGATTCGTCTCTTCAAGACACCGTTCGCCGTGTCACGACTCCTGCAGGTTCCTTTGTGTTCTACCCTCCCGTTCCCGGGTTGCCGGCTCACCCGGTTGGCAACTCTCAGCCCATCATCCTCTGGCAAAGAGCAGATGGTGCGCGGTTCATGTTCGTCGGCAATGCCGCCGCGCCCACCTTGGATTCTCTCCCTCCTGACGAATGCCGGGCCGACGTCCTTATTCTCGGGTACAATACTTATGCTCCGATAACGGGTGTTGACACCCTTCTCTCAATGGGAGTGAAGCGCCTCATCTTGCTGCCCGGTGCCTCGAAATGGAGCGTGGAGCAGAGCGACTTGCCCCCCGGCATCTCTCTCCTTCGCCTTTCCCCGGAAAATAACCCTTTTTTCTTCGAGTCTGTCCGCGTTCCTTCCCAACACTGAGTCACACCGCTCCGCTTTTTCCTATCCGTTGCGCTGGTCGTGCAGGATGTTGTCGCCGATCTTGCGAACCGTTTCTTCCAAAATGTTGCACAAATGACTTCCGACTCGGTAATCTGCCGGTGCGAAGAAATCCACCCGCTGTTGGTCGGATTTGAGGCTGTATCCTTTTCGGAAACTTTGGCGCGTCTCATCGTCCGGATCATACACGGCTATGCTGAATCCCCCCTGATGCCTCATCACCGTGAAACACGGGACGTCCGTCGGTCCGTCGCCCACATAGATCATGTGGTTGAAAGGCACCGGTCGCAGCTCCGCATCCATGTGGTCATTCACGTCCTCGTTGTATTTGAGCATCCCTTTGTTGATGCGGAAGAGGAATTGCGTTTTAGTTGTGTGCGAAAGGACGCGCTTGGGGAAATCAATGCAGCCGTTGCTCTCGCTGAATTCACATCCGAATACTTCCCGCATGTACGGACGTATGACCGATCCGTCGATGATGGACTTCAACCCGCTGGATATGATGTAAAACTCGATGCGTACTCCGGCCTGCCTTTGCTCCAAACTCAGAGCCCTTTCCGGAAAGATTCGGAAAAAATCAGGAAGTCCTCGGTAAAATGTCAGCTTGGAGCCCAGTTCGCGCAACCGGTCGTTGCTCACCCTGTCCATCCTCAGTACATCCAACAACTCCTTCAGGTAGCTCAACTCCCCATCCCATCCTTCATCCACACTCCGGGCATTGCACTTTAACCAAAATTTCTCGGCGTCAATGCCAAATTCCGGAAAGACCGTATCTTCCTGCATATTATGCGGACTCAACGTTTTATCAAAGTCAAAGATCAACGCTATCGTGTTCTGAGGTACTGCCATGCCGCGATTATACTAACTTCCTCGTAAAATAGCAAGCCGAAGATTTTGTTCCACCCGCAGCACTGAGTGCCCCGGTTTGTCGGAGAAAGAGATCTGACTGCAGAATTTCATGAGCTTGCAAAACCGTGTTGGAGGTGGTATGATGAGCGCACCGTGCGTTTCCTCATCACAGCAGGCCCTACTCGGGAAGCTATTGATCCGGTCCGGTTTCTGAGCAATCGTTCATCCGGACGGATGGGGTATGCGCTGGCCGGGGCGGCACGGCATGAGGGACACGAGGTCTGCCTCGTCTCCGGTCCTACGTCGTTGGATGTGCCGGAGGGTGTGGATTTTTTGCACGTTGAGAGCGCGCAGGAAATGTATGAAGCGGTGAGGGATCTCCAGCGTGGGGTGCAGGTGGCCATTCTATGTGCGGCCGTGGCGGATTACCGCCCGGTCGCTGTTGCTGAGCAAAAGATCAAGAAAGGGGAGGACGACTTGTTGCTCCGTTTGGAGCGCACGCCGGACATTCTGGGAAGTATGCGAGGAGAATTCGGTTTTGCCGGTGTGCTGGTCGGTTTTGCTGCGGAAACGCAAGACCTTTTGACATACGCGCGGCAGAAGCTTGAGCGTAAGGGCTGCGACATGATCGTAGCGAACGATGTATCGCGTCCGGGTCTGGGCTTTGATTCCTCGATGAATGAAGTAACCCTCGTGACGAGAAAAGGGGAGCTTGCCTTGCCGGTTGACACCAAGGAGCATCTCGCCCTGCAGATCGTGAGACACGTCATCGACCTCATCCCATGAGCCGCTTGCTGGATAATCTCGGGTGGGGCGCCGAGCAGAGGGAGGCCTTCCGCCGGCTGGCTCGGGACGATTGGTACCCGGCGCGCATCTGCCGGGAAACAAAAATCAACTATGGAGTGATGGCGGAGCAGCGCGGAGTCCATGAGGCTGTGCTGGCAGGTAAGCTCTGGCACGAGGCGTGCACGGATGCCGAGCTCCCCACTGTCGGAGACTGGGTGGCCATCGAACCCGGAGACGACCGCCGGATTCCCGTCATCCGCGCCTTGCTTCCGCGGCGCAATCGCTTTTCTCGTAAAATCCCCGGAAAGAGCTGTGCGGAGCAAGTGATTGCCGCCAACGTGGATACCGTGCTCGTTCTCACCGATGCCCTCGCGGACTTTAACCCCAAGCGCCTGGAACGCTATCTTACCCTCATCCGCAAATCCGGTGCGCAGCCCGTCGTTCTCGTCAATAAGTCAGATATCACCCCATTGCAGCAGGTGCGCGAGGTCTGCCGCTGCATTTCTTCGCTAGCTTCCCCCCACGAGGTCGAGGTCCATGCCGTCTGCGCCCTGACCCTCGACGGTTTGCCTCAGTGCATGATACAGCTTCCTGCCGGACATACCGTGCTGGTGGTCGGTTCCTCGGGTGTGGGGAAGAGCACGTTGGTGAATTCTCTGCTCGGCGAGGGGAAAAGAGAGACCGGCGGGGTGAACGAAGTGACGGGGAAGGGGCGCCACACGACCGTCGCGAGAGAGCTCGTTCTGTTGCCCGGCGGCGGGGTTCTCATCGACAACCCCGGAATGCGGGAGGTGCAGATGTGGACGGATGCTGCGACGTTGCGCGCGCAGTTTGACGACCTCGCGCAATTGGCCATGCAGTGCCGTTACTCTGATTGCTCGCACAGGCAGGATGCGGGTTGCGCTGTTCGTGCCGCCCTCGCTGCCGGGAAGCTCAGCCCCGAGCGCTACGAGCATTTTCTCCGTCTCGACCGTGAGATTGCCGAGCTTGAGTCGCGTGCAGAAAAGCGCCGCATGACCCTGGAACGGGTGATGCGGCGAACAAGACGCGCCGTCTTACGAAATCGTGATGACCGTGAGGACCAGAGCCGTGACCTCGCTCCCCATCGCAAAGATATCTCCTACCCCATCGAGTAAGGTAAACGCATTTGAGGGAAGCTCATCGACGGAGAGAATGCTCTTATTGATGGGTATCATTGCTGATGCCTATCAAAAATCATGGCAACAAGCGGTCATCATGATGACGACTTTGAAGCCCTCTCCCGTGTACGTTGATCATTCAAAAAAATCTGCGCAACGCGCACATTATAAAAAATCGAAAATCGTAAAAGGCAACCGCATTTTCTAATGCGGTTGCCCGGCCTCGAGTAAATTGTGTGTGAATTGCAAGAATAAATGCGACATATGACAGAAATAGTTGAGGTCATGCGAAGAGAGGGGTAAAATAGTGACG
>CANQSY010000060.1 GCA_947626635.1 uncultured Akkermansia sp. | reverse complement strand
TGCCATTTTTGCTATCAAATGTGTAACCTATGTTTTGAAACTTTTCTGTTACCTATGTCATGAGACTGTACCGGATCGCGGCGACGGTTCATTTCTCGTCGCATGCGCTCCATACGGCGACGCAGATTGTCGATGCGTCGCCCGTCGTAATCCTTGAGCAGGGTGCGAAGCTCTTCTTCTCGGCGCGTGCGGTCCTCGTCGGTAGCGGGGTGCATGGCTACCAGCATGATAAGACGTTCGCGCGTTTTTTGGGAAAAGTCGGCACGAGCTGTGAGGAAGGTGAGCACGCCGAGGGTACGCTCGCCCTCCTTTTCGGCTTCCTTGGTCTTGCCGGCGCGACGCAGGGCCCGCATGTATCGATCCCTCACGGCGAAGAAGAGAAAGATGGATTCGCTATCTCCGGGATTGGCTGCCAGAAGGTCCAACGCATAGCGCGCAGCGCGATTCAGATCTGTCGCCTGACGATTTGGCGGCGCCGGGTGGGCTGCGAGTCGCAGGTACATGCGTTGAAGCTCTTCGGAGTCCGGTTCTGCCTGCAGGAGCTCATCAATGATTTGGACCGGCTGCTTGCCTTCCGGTGAGAGCTTGCGGCGCAATTCCGGAGAAGAAGCCGTGGCGAGGATGCCGACACGTTGGAGCTTCGCCTCTTTGTTGTCCGGTTGTCGGGCGAGGACCCCGAGAAGCATCTCCGCTGCGCGCGCCAATAAAACACCGCGTCCCGGACGTTCATGGCTGCATTGTGTGCTTTCTCCGCAGCTGCATGGTACGCTGTGCCTTGAGGCAAACAGGAGGCTGCGAACGAGTTCCAGACGCGTCGCTGTGTCCGCCGTGGGCCGGATTTCCTGCACGAGGTGGAGAAGAAGGTCATTGGCCTCTTGACGGCGCGGATGGCTGCCCTCCGGTGTTTCCTGGGAATAGATGGCGGCGGCCAGGCCATTGACAGCCTTCGCGCGTTGCAGGGAGTTGGTCGGGAATTGTTCGGCCGCGCGCCGATAATAAGTTTCCGCCGTTGTGTAGTCACCGGTTTGCAGGGCAATGGAAGCGAGGATGAGGCTGGCTTGGGCCATGCGGTCTGAGCCGCTCGCCGCCCCCGCAACGATTTGCTCGTAGTAGGGCATGAGGTCCTGGATGAGTCGGGCATCGGCGCGGGAAGGAGGAAGGAAGCCTTCCTCGGAGTTGCCTTTGCTCGTCATACCGGTAAAGATGCGCTGCAGAGAGGCATCGGCTATCTGTTCGTTGCGTTCGGCGAGAAGACGCTGCTCACTTTCCTCGTGCCAGGCGGAGCGCACGCGGATGTAGCCCACGATCATGCTGGCGAAGAGCATGAGCATGAGCAGGGCGGCGGCGTGGCTCCAAACGGCGACGGCCGGGCGACGTTTGACCCACATGATGTAGCGCCGCAGACGGCTGGCGGGACGAGCGTGCACGGGCTCGCCGGACAGGAAGCGCTGAAGATCATCAGCCATGGCGGCCATGGAGGGGTAGCGCTCGGAGGGGTGGAAGGAGATGCTCTTGTTGATGATGGCGCCGAGTTCGCCGGCTTGTTTGAGGGGGGGAAGGGGGTCGTTGCAGATACGCCTCACGAGCTCGCCGGGTTCCGTTTGCCGGAAGACCGGTCGGCGCGTGATGAGTTCATAGAGGGTGAGTCCCAGGCTGTACTGATCCCCCGCAAAGGAGTTTTCCCCGCGCAGGAGACGTTCCGGCGGCATGTAACGCAGGGTGCCGTCGTGTGTTTGCGTGACGAGCGGCGCCTCCTCTCCGGCATTCAAAACGGTGGCGAGACCGAAGTCGCTGACGTGCAGCACGCCTTCGTTGTCGAGCAGCAAATTACCCGGTTTGACGTCGCGGTGCAGCACGCCGTGGGCATGGGCATAGGCCAATGCCTGCGCAGCCTGGAGCCCCACTCGGGCCACGGCCTGCTCATAGGGGATTCCCGGAAAAACTTTGCTGAGATTACCGGCGCGTACGCCCTGACCACGCACGAGACTCATCACGTAGTAGCGCCAATGCCCCTCTTCCCCGGCGCCGAACACCTCGACGATGTTCGTGTGTCGGAGACGCGCAATAAGCTTGGACTCGTTTTCAAACGCTTCTCGGTGGTGAGAGTCGGCGCTCCACGAGGGCGAGAGTATTTTCACCGCCACCTCGCGGCGCAGACTCTTTTGCATGGCGCGAAAGACAGTTCCCATGCCGCCGGAACCGATTTTTTCCTCGAGGTGGAAATCCCCGAGCGTATCCGGAAAATCAATGGGCGGACGCATGGCCGGACGCGAGCTTTTGCCCAGGTCCTCCATCTGAACCAGGCCTTCAAGCAGCTCTGAAAGCTCGGCCGCATACTCCGGGTACTGCGCCGCATAATCGTCGGGCGTGGGAACCTCCTCACCGGCGCGCAACATCGCCAGGTAGGACTCTGTCAGCTCCGCGAGTCGTTCTTCCCGCTCGACTTCTTCCTGTTGCATGGCTAGCGGTTTTCTTTTTCCTCCTGGAGCAAGAGGTCGCGGAAGCGTTTGAGCGCCCGCACATAGCGGATGCTGGACGTCTTTTGGCTCACTCCCTGCACGGCAGCACATTCCGCATTGCTGAGCTCCTCAAAGTGTCGCAACTCGAGTATTTCCCGGTCGATGGGTTGCAGGTGCTGCATGACACGGCGGATCGTGGCGCGGCGTTCGAGGCGTTCCAGGTGCGTGCGCGGACTGGAGATGCTATCGGCAAACTGCGCGAGGGCATCCACGGCGCCGCCTCCCGCATGGTCCGTAGAGAGGTCGGCCTCTTTCATGGCATCTCGCTTACCGGCCCCCAGATGCCGCCTCTCCATATCCGCCAAGGTTTGCAGGGCGATGCGACGCAGCCGCACGTAGATGGGCGGCGAGTCCGCCTGCTCCTCCTGCAGGAAGCTCAGACGTCGCCCGCATGCCAGGTAGGTCTCCTGCATGAGGTCGTCCACCCCCATACGACGCAGGAGGGTCTGCGGTATGCGCGCGGCGAGGAGGTGGCTGAGCCTTTCCTTGTGCTGCTGCCATATTTCGGCGAGCCACAGCGCCTTGCTCGGATCATCGCTGTTTTGAGGAGATGCGCCCATGGTCAATTTTTACTAGGGTTATTCCGTGGGATTTTCTTCGCGCAAGTCACGCGCCATGAGTTCCTGCAGGGCATTGCGTGCCGGCTTGTTCTCGTAAAGGATCTCGTACATGGCGTCGGTGAGGGGGGTGCGGACGCCTAACTTACGAGCGAGCTGGTAGGTAGAAAGCGTGTTAGGTATGCCCTCCACAACCTGCCCCACTCGCTGTTGACACTCCGCTACGGGGACGCCTTTCGCGATGAGGCGTCCGGCGGTGAGGTTGCGGCTGTGCTCGGAGTAGCAGGTAACCACAAGGTCGCCGACGCCGGAGAGCCCCATGAAGGTTTCCATCCTCCCGCCGTGCGCCATGCCGATACGCGTCATTTCCGCCAGTCCGCGTGTGGCGAGCGCCGCGCGCGCGTTGTCGCCCAGTCCCAACCCGGCGCAGATTCCACTGGCCAGGGCAAAGACGTTTTTAATGGCGCCGCCGAGTTGCATGCTCACGATATCCGTGCTCGTGTAGATGCGCAGGAAGGGCGTGTTGAGACGTTGCTGCACAGCCGTGGCAAGGTCGATGTCCTCAAAGCCGACGAGGGTGAGGCTCGGCAATTCCAGGACAATATCCTCCGCGTGGTTGGGTCCGGAGAGTGCGCCGACAGGCTGGGGCAAAGCGGCGGAGAGAATCTGCGTCATGAGCAGGCTGCTGTCCTTCTCAATGCCTTTGGTGCAGCTTACAATGACGGCATCCTCCCCCAGAGAGACCTTGGAGAGGCTCTGCGCCACGCTGCGCATCACGACACTCGGTACCACGACGATGACCAGATTCGCCCCGGATACATCCTCCCATTTGCTGGTCACTTTGACATGCGGTGGCAGGGGCTTGGCTCCGGTGACGCGTACGAGACTGTGGCGTGTTTCGCGGATGATGGCCGCCTCTTCTTCGCGGTATGTCCAGAGGACGACCTCCCCATCGCCGTGGGCAGCGGTGAGTGCGAGGGCGGTGCCCCAGGCTCCTCCGCCGATGACTGCTGTTTTGGTGAACGTACGTTGCATGACTAATTCTGTTTTTTTGCGGAGAAAGCTTTAGGTTCCGTGCCGTTGCAGATGCGCGCGATGTTGGCCCGGTGACGGTATGTCACGAGCAAGAGAATGAGAGTAAACACACCCGGCAGCATCCATTCCACAGGTTGCAGATGTCCATCCATCCGCACATATTGCACGACAGAGGTTATCACCATCGCCACCCCGGCCAGCAGACTCGACAGCGATACGTAGCGGGTGAGCGCCATCATCACTACCCACGTGATCAGCGCCGCCACGGCAACCATGGGGAAACCCGCCACGAGGCAGCCCGCCATACTCGCCACACCCTTCCCTCCGCGGAAATGTAAGAAACATGTATAGGTATGCCCCAGGATGACCGCCACCATCACGCTGACCAGCAAGCCGAGCTGTCCCACGCTGTACGCCGCCATTTCCCCGCCCAGTTGCCCCTTGACCCACCAGAGGGGCAGGTAGCCTTTCAGAAAATCCAAAACAAAGACCGCGCTCCCCCAACCGTGTCCCAACACCCGCATGGCATTCGTCGCGCCTATGTTCTTCGAGCCTTGTTCTCTCAGATCGACCCCGCACATCCTCCCGGCCAGGTACCCAAACGGTACCGAACCTATCAGATATGCCAGGACGATGTATAACGCACTCTGCACGACTCCGCGCGAATTCTATCACACGTCACCCTCGTTTTGCAAACCAATTTTCAGAACGCACAAGAACAAATCATATCCGTCCCGAGGAAAACGCGCTTCTAGCAGGCGGAGGCGAGCGGAGCTCGCCCATTTACGATTTACGATTTGGAAATAATGCGCGCTCCGCGCGTTTCGATGGGGCACGCGAAGCGGGCGGTAAGTGCGGGTGGACAAATTTTGCCCGAAGGGCTCAGCACCGAGGGGGGCGACGCTGAGTCAATGGGGCAGCGTTGAGTCAAGACGGCAAGGCGTAACTCCTGCCGCTTTCTCATTGACGACCCGCGTTGCTCAAAAATTCTGCTGCGCATTCGCTCCGCATATCCCGCGCCGGACGGCGCGCTAGCATCCAAATCGTAAATCGTAAATCGTAATTCGTAAATAGGCAAACGCAGAGCGTTTGCCCAGGGTTGCCATGAGGCGTGAGATGTGGTAAGATGACTCACATGGGGAGCGAGTATATGCAGCCGCTGATGCTGGGTGGGATATTGTCCCTGCTGGCCGGACTGTGTACGGGAATTGGTGCGGCGACGGCGTTGTTCATGAAGCGGCTGGACACGCGGGTGCTGACGTTTGCGCTGGGGGCGAGTGCCGGGGTGATGGTGTACATTTCGTTCATGGAACTGATGCCGACGGCTGCGCGCCAGCTGAGTGGCGGGTGGGGCGAGAAGTGGGGGCTTCTGGCAGCTTTTTTCGGCGGGATGGCGCTGGCCTGCGTGATCGACCGCATGATACCGGAGGATGAGAACCCGCACGAGGTCCATGATGCCGAGGAATTGCAGGGAGTACATGCTACGGGACAATTCTCCGGCAATGCTAACGTGCGCCGGAGTGCATTTTTCTTTGCCATCGCCATGGCGTTACACAATTTTCCCGAGGGCATGGCCACGGTGGCTGCAGCCTTCGAGAACACGGAGACCGCGCTTTCCGTCGCCTTGGCCGTAGCTATTCACAACGTGCCGGAAGGTATCGCGGTAGCTTTGCCTCTGATGTACGGCACAGGGCATCGCAAGAGGGCATTCATTTTAGCGACGCTCACGGGTTTGGCGGAGCCTCTCGGGGCGGTTGTTTGCATGGCGCTGCTGCTTCCTTTTATGGGCGGAGCGCTGCCCGGTGTCCTCTTCGGCATCGTCTCCGGCATCATGATTTATATTTCCTTCGATGAGTTGTTGCCCATGGCGGAACGCTGGGGGCACCACCACCTCTCCATCTACGGCGTCGCCACCGGCATGCTCATTATGGCGCTGAGCCTGTAGGCACCGGGCTGCGCCTATTTACGATTTTCGATTTACGATTTACGATTTGGGATGCTAGCGCGCAAAGCGCGTTCCAGCAAAGCCGCCGAGGGCTCGGAGGCGGATTGGACAACGCGTATGCGTTGCCCGCAGGGCGCTGAGGTAGTGCGGTACCGAAGCGTCAAAGCAATAGCGTAGCAGAATTCCCGGAGCAGTCGCGAGGGGTAGCTAGAAAGGGGCCTAGGCGCCAGAGGCGCCTATTTACGATTTACGAATTACGATTTACGATTTCGGGTAACTCGCGCGCTAAGCGCGGGATATGCGATGCAAGAGCATCGGTGGTGGGATCAATCATGGCGGGATGTTATGAGGAAAGGGGGAAGGGCCCGGGCGCCTAGCGGCGCCTATTTACGATTTTCGATTTACGAATTACGATTTCGGGGAATTCGCGCGCTGCGCGCGTTCCGGCTAAGCCGATGCGCAGCGGAATTTCCGGGGTCGCTGCGTGAGGGGTAGCAGGAAAGGGGCTGGGTGTTATGCAAAGCAAGGTTCACCGCTTTACTTCCTTCGGTCCATAGAAAGTGCATGGGAAATGGGTTGAATGAGGCCGGAAAAATTTTCTTGAGAGACGTGTGATGCGGCGATGACTCCGCATGATTTGTACTTGCGTCAGAATAGAGAGCATGCTAGTATGAAAGCGGTGAAAATGCACGGGAGAGTAGCACTGGCGATGTCGCTCGTTCTGCTGAGTTCCTGCTCGTTGATCAAGGCGCGCAGGGGAGGGGGGACGTCGCCTGTGGCGTCGGCGGATCAGACGGTTCAACCGACGGCTGAGCAGCAGGAGGCGGCGCGCAAAATGTTGCAGGGAACGCTTGAAGATCAAGCCGCGACGGCAGCTCTGTCCAACGAGCTCGGGCAGGGGGAAGATGGGGCAGGGGAAACAGCGGAGGGAGAGCGTCCCTACGAGGTGACGCCGGAGTCGCCCCGGTGGCTGGAGGGAGGGGAGTACACGTCGAACTCATCCGAACCGGAGGCTGCGCAGCAAAGAGGGTTGCGTTCGCCGGCTTTGCCGAAACTGCTGCCTATGGATATTAACGGCAAATTGCAGGGAACCGGAGTGGAGTAAACACAGCATCCATGAAAACTGCACCACGTAGATTTGTGCCGCATCCCTTCGCCTACCATCAGGAGATCGACCTGTGCATCGAGGCTCTTTCCAATGATGGCAGCGGTATTGGACGGGTGGATGGTTGGGTGGTGTTTGTGCCGTTCAGCCTTCCCGGCGAGAAGGTGCGGGCGAGGATTTACCGCAACGAGAAAAATTTTTCGCGGGCCGACTTGGTGGAGGTGTTGGAGAAATCACAGCAGCGCGTCGAACCTCAGTGCCCCGCTTTCGGGATATGCGGAGGGTGTCAGTACCAGCACATGAGTTACGAGGAACAGCTCGAGTGGAAACGCACTCAGGTGGCGGACCTGCTGCGTTTGCAGGCCGGCATCGACGTGGAGGTCAACCCACCCATCCCCTCGCCTCGCCGGTACGCCTACCGTTCCAAGATTACCCCGCATTTCCACAAGCCGAAGGATGCCAAAATAGGGAACATAGGTTTTTTGCGGGCGGACAGCCGCAGCGAGGTGTGCGACATCACGCAGTGCCCCATAGCGATGGACCCCATCAACCGGATGCTGCCGATGTTGCGTCGACAGGTTCAGCAGGCGGCGGAGCAGTACAGACGCGGAGCGACATTGTTGATGCGTGTGAGTGAGGAAGGGGGAGTGCTGACGAATCCGCGAGCTGTCTGCAGCGAGAAGGTGGGCGACCTGTCCTTTCAGTTTCTCGCCGGCGATTTTTTCCAGAACAATCCTTACATATTACCGACCTTTGTGGATTACGTGGCGCAGCAGGCGAGCGCCTGCGGGGCAAGGTTTTTGGTGGATGCCTATTGCGGCAGTGGTCTGTTCTCTCTTTGTCTGGCCAGGAGATTTGAACGTGTTGTTGGGGTAGAGGTGAGCGAGAGTAGCGCCGATTGGGCGGTCGCCAATGCATCTGCCAATGGCATCACCAATGCACAATTCCTCCCCGCCAGCGCCGAGGCTATCTTCAAGGAGATTACGTACCCCGCTCAACAGACTACCGTCGTCATCGATCCTCCGCGGAAGGGGTGCGACAAGGTGTTTCTCGATCAGCTCTTCTCCTTCGCCCCGCGCCGTGTTGTTTATGTCTCATGCAATCCGGCCACCCATGTGCGCGATTTGGTGGATTTTCGGGCGGCGGGGTATGAGATTGCTGCCGTGCAGCCCTTCGACCTGTTTCCGCAGACCAAGCATTTAGAATGTGTAACAACACTTGACCGTCCATCATGAAACGAGAACCCGACAGACTTTCGCGCAGCGCGGAAGATTACCTGGAGTGTATTGGCCACTTGTGCCGTGAAAAAGGCGCGGCCCGAGTCAATGATATAGCGAGTCGCCTCCATGTCAAGAAACCGAGTGTCACCGTTGCCGTGCGTCGGTTGGCGGATTTGGGACTCGTCCATTACAAGCAGTATTCCCCCATCGAGCTGACTCAGCGAGGAGAGGAGTACGCGGACCGGGTGATTATGGCGCACAGCATCCTGCGGCGATTCATGCGAGAGGTGGCGGGGTTGTCCCGGGATCGGGCGAACGAGACAGCCTGCCTCATGGAGCACATCCTGACACTGGATGAGATCCACAAGTTGAGCAAGAAACTTTCACTGTAGCCCGGACGCTGAACAAATCATCGACCTCAAGCATCCCAATCACATGGCTTCGATCTCCCAAAGACAGATGAGTATCACAACCGCACTCATCATTTCCAACGTCATCGTTTTTGTCCTTGGCAGGGCGGCGAGCGTGCCTGCTTATTTCGGCATTGAATACCCGGCGGCCGTGCAGACGGAATCATTGCTGTTTGTGCGTGGGGCCTATTCGTGGCTCTCCTGCTTTATGGAGGGGGAGATATGGCGTCTCGTCACTTACCAATTCTTGCATGCGAATATCTGGCACCTTGCGTTCAACATGTGGGCGCTCTACTTCTTCGGACAGGCGGTCGAGGAGGTCATGGGCCCGCGGCGATTCTTCGGCTTCTACATCTCGTGCGGCGTGGCGGGGGCTCTCTTCTCGTCGCTGCTGGCGGGCATGGGTGTTTTTGGGGACGTAGAGACGTCGGTGCAGCAGTACGTGTTGGTGGAGCTCGGCAATTACCTCGGACATGACAATCTGCAGCTCTGGGAAGTCGTGCCGATGGTGGGCGCGAGCGCGGGCATTTACGGCGTGCTCGTGGCGGTGGCCTTCCTGTATCCGCACAGCCTTGTGCGTCTCGTTTTCCCTCCTGTTACGATGACACTGCGGACGCTTGCTCTCGTGGTGCTGGTATTCGCCATCGTGGTCGTTATCGGCAATGGACAAAATGCCGGCGGCGAGGCCGGACATCTGGGCGGCATCATCTTATCTGCCATCATCATGAGTATATGGAGGTACCGGTATCTGAAGCGTCGCAGAGATGAAGGTCGTTTTTGACATGGATGGCACCCTTTTTGCCGGGGATTCGCAGCTGCTTTTTGCGCGGCGCGTCCTGCGGCGGCATCCATGGCGCCTGCTGCTCATGCTGCCCTTTATTCCTGCCCTCATCGCATGGGGATTGCGACTCATCAGCACCGAGCTGCTCAAGCGCGTTTTCTTGTGCTATGCGTGGGGGCTGCGGCGCGAGGAGCTTGAAAGATACGGCGAAGCCTTTGCGCGGGAGGAGCTGCTGCCCGCCCTCTACCCGGAGTTGCGCCGACGCTGGGAGGCGCACCTCTCCGCCGGGGATGAGGTGATTCTCTGTTCCGCCTCGCCGGAGTGGTGGACGCGTCCGCTGGGTGAAGCGCTAGGAGCTTCGCTCGTGATTGCGACGCCGGTTCGGTTCGCGGCGACCGGAAAATTGCCGTTGCTGCCGGTCATTCCGCCGCCGGGCAACAATCGCAAGGAAGCCAAGGTGCAGCGCCTCGCGACCGCGGGCGTGACGCGAGCGCAGGTGGGTTACACGGACAGTGCGGCGGACCTGCCGATGATGAGCCTCTGCGAGCGCGTGGTTCTCGTAAACCCCTCCGTGAAATTAACCCGTCTTTTGCCCGATGCGGAGGTCATACGCACAAGGAAGTGAATTGCAAGAATAAATGCAATAATGAAAGACAGATAGAGATGCTCAACTCAAGTCACAAAGTCAAACGAGACCTTCTCACCCGGATAAGTTCCATTTGCAACACGGACGGCGGTGCTTGGTGGTCATGTCGCTGAGGCTTCCACGCTGTGTGCGGATAGGGCATCGGTGTACAATCGCCTCGCCCTGATCATGGACTCAGTTGCATGATGGTGAACGCTTATTCTTCCAAGAAGATTTGTTACAGCATCCAGCACGTTAACGCCTATGACGGCGGGCTGAAACGCTTTGTGCGGGAGTTTAACGGCGTTTCCACGAAACACCTGAACAACTACCAGCTCTGGTTCAACTTCGCGGCGTATGCCAAGGAAACATACACGGAGAAGATGCGTCTGCTGGTGCGTCACATCATGACGGCTCAAAGCTACACGCGCCGAGTGGATGTTTCTCTCCGTCCTGCCATTCCCTGCATTTGCCGAGCGGTCAATCAAGCGGCGTAGAACTTGCTTAAATAATGGCTTGATACGTCTAGCAAAAAGAGATATAATGCAAACGCGTCATACTATCTCTAGTTATGCAATCCGTTAATAATCAACATATAAAATCTCAACACTTACCCTATACATCGCAGGTGTGGCAGATTTGTTCTGGGGCGAGAATGCGCAGGTGGTTATTTGTGTCCAGAATCAAATATTAAGCTGTAAAAAGAATTATTTCCCCACTTTTTATCTTGGTATATAATAGAATCATGTCAGAAACACTTCAAGACACGTTATTTGATTTGGATTCGTATGTTAGGGATGACTATGAGAACCCGAAATACTTGACGGACCAAATTATAACTTACATAGGCAACAAGAGGTCGCTGCTTGATTTCATTGCTAAAGGAATTAATATAGTAAAAAAACGACTGAACAAAGATAAGTTGACTTGTTTTGATGTGTTTGCGGGATCAGGTGTGGTTTCTCGAGCACTTAAATCTCATTCAAGCATTTTATACAGTAATGATTTAGAAGACTATGTCAATGTAATAAACTCCTGCTACCTAGCTAATCGTTCTGAAGTCAATTTTCCTGAATTGACGTACTATTACGAATTACTTCGTACACAAATTCGCAAGTCGATGGCTCCCGGATTCATCACAGAGATGTATTCTCCTAAGGACGAGGCGAATATCCAACTAGGAGAAAGAGTCTTCTATACCAGGAGAAACGCGATGTACATCGATACAGCGAGGAAGCTAATAGAAGACGTGCCTCCCCATCTGAAAAAATTTTTTTTAGCCCCTCTTTTGTATGAAGCCTCTGTTCATAATAATACATCGGGGGTTTTTAAGGGATTCTACAAAAACAAGGAGGGAATAGGACAATTCGGTGGTACTGGAAGGAATGCACTTGTCCGTATCCTCGGGGAAATTGAATTAAAACTTCCCATATTTTCTCGATTTGAGTCAGAATATCATATACTGCAAAAGAACGCTCGTGATGCTGTGAATGCTGTCCCTGAGATAGATTTAGCTTATATGGATCCGCCATACAATCAGCACCCATATGGATCCAATTATTTTATGCTTAATCTTATAACTTCATACATTCCGCCTGTAAATTATTCAAATGTATCGGGAATACCGGATGATTGGAAGCGCTCAGCCTTTAATAAAGCGGCATATGCACAGGATGAATTGTTTTATGTTATATCTCAGTGTCCAGCAAAGTTCATTCTCATATCTTATAACTCAGAGGGTTTTGTACAGTATGACTCTTTTATGCGTACGCTGCAAAAATTAGGACAAGTTGACTTTCTCGAGACGGATTATAATACGTTCCGAGGATGTCGCAATCTGAAAAATAGAGATATACGTGTTAAGGAATATCTTTTTCTTTTAGAAAAGAAATAGCTATGTCGCACAAAAATCAATTGAGCACCCAACGAGAGGGTACGATTATCAACGCAATTTCGTCTCGCCAAGAAAAGGAATTGTTAAAAGCTGTTGAAACCACCAAGCGGATGCTTGAGGAGAAATTTCATGGAATTAAATTAAGTTGGAAGCCATCGTGTACTTTAGTAGAGGTGATAAGCGAGTTGCGGGAAACGTTTCCTGATGTTGAATTCGCCGATCCTAAACCCAAATCAACCATGAAACCGGATGGCGGGATATTGTCAATGGTTGCCACGAATGGAAAGGCATACCCTATTCTCATAGCAGAGAAAAAGAATCAGGGAACAAATGATATACGTACGACTAAAGGTCTTGCTAAACAGGCTCAAGGAAACGCTATTGAACGCCTAGGGAAAAACGTCATTGGATTTAGAACAAGTATGATTTCGGAATCTATTTTCCCATTTGTGTGTTTTGGGGACGGATGTGACTTTGCCGAAGATTCTTCTATTTTAGATCGGGTTGTTACCATAGCAATGTTTGGAAAGCTTAACCGAATACACTTACACAATGAGGGACCGGGACAGACATTTAACAGAGGTACATTCTATTTCAGAGAACAGCATTGGACACAAAAGGAAATGGAGAATCTTTCATTTGAAATTGCTATAAAATCAGTTTACTACTATTTTTCAAAATACGGAGAATCTCATTTTAATTTAGTGTATAATGGTGCCAGAATTTAAGACAGAGGGTTAAGCCCCCTTTTGCTTGTGCAACATAACAGGCGTGTGTATAAT
>CANQSY010000059.1 GCA_947626635.1 uncultured Akkermansia sp. | reverse complement strand
TGCCCGGACCTGTGCGTTTCGGTGTCACCACCAACTGCACCCTGCTCACGTCGGATAAAATCGAATGGCTGGAAGCGCACGACTTTAAGGTCGGACTATCCGTGGACGGCTCCCCGGGCATGCACAACATCAATCGCCGCTTTCCCGATGGCTCAGGCAGTCATGACACTGTCACACATGCGCTCGAGCTGCTCCGGGACCACCCCAAGCTTCGCACAACGGTGATCTGCGTGGTCACACCGAACAATGCGCACCTCCTTGCTGAAGGTATCGAGTGGTTGCATGATCACTATCGAGGAGAAATCGGACTCAACTTTGACTACTGGAGTCCATGGGACGACCAAACATTCGCTGTGCTGCAAGAGCAGTACGGACTTGTCATGCAATTTCTGCTTGCCTCGTACCGTAGCGGACATCCCCTCCTCTTGGATAATTTTGAAGATAAGGTCCGTTCCCATCTGTGCGAGGGGACAGATGAACCCTGCAAGTTTTGTCGCATCGGCGAGCAAGAAATAGCCGTCAGCGTATCCGGTTCGCTCTTTCCCTGTTCAAGGCTGGTGGGACAATCAGAGGAAGAAGCCATCCGCTTCGGAGATGTGCAGTGCGGCATCGACCGTTCGGCTCAGCTTCGGCTCATTGCAGCTCGCGGCAATCGCACGCCTGCCTGCGCCGTCTGCCAACTGCGGCGCCGCTGTCTGAACTCCTGCGGCTGCACCAACATGGCTTCATCCGGGCAATGGGACCAGGTCTCCCCTTTCCTCTGCAACTGTGAAAAAATGTGCATTCACTCCGCCGACGCCGTGGCAGAAATTCTCTACGCTGAGCGCAACCCTTCTTTCATGACTCGATTTTACCCTGCCACCTGAGCTCCGCACCGAACGGAATACACAATCAACGCACATCCGTCCCAAGAAAAACCACCCCCTGGGCGCCTGACGGCGCCTATTTATGATTTACGACATACGATTTACGATTTGGGGGAATTCGCGCGCGGAGCGCGGGGAAGCAAAGCCGCCGAGGGATCGGAGGCGGATTGGACAACGCGTATGCGTTGCCCGCAGGGCGCTGAGGTAGTGGGGTACCGAAGCGTCAAAGCCGGTGCGGAGCGGAATTTCAGGGTCAACGGTGATACGTAGCTAGAAAGGCGAGCGGCGCCTGACGGCGCCTATTTACGATTTACGATTTGGAAATTAGCGCGCTACGTGCGGGATGTGCGGAGCGAAAGCGCAACGGAATTTTCGAGAACGAGGATGAGGTGAGGTGAGAAAGGGACAGGGCGTTTTGGCGGGTTGACCGGACAACGGTTTGCTGTCATGCTAACCGTGCTTTCATCGTTTTATGGGGACACGTGTGGCGCATGATGAACAAATCGTAAAGGGCCCTTGCAAGAAGAAAAGAATTGTGATACATTTAAGCCCGACATGGCAAATACAGTGTTAACGGAAGACTTGGTCGGGCGTACCATCGCGCTGGCAGGGGCATTGGCACAATCGCAAAAGGTGATAGCAGCAAAGGCTCGCATCGGACTCTTTTACCAAAACAGCGCTGCGACGGATCTCTTTCGCAAAGTGAGCGAATACGGCGAGAAACTTCAGGAAAAACGCGCGGCAGGAATGCAGCTCAGCGAGCAAGAGATCAACCAATTTGACGAACTGCGCAAGAATGTGGTAGAAAATCCGCTCTGTAAGGACTTCCTTGACGCGCGGGAGCAGCTGGACACCATCTTAGCGACAATCCATCAATACCTGATCATGGCCATTGAAAAAGGCACTGCACCAACGGATGAAGAGGTTGCCGCAAATATGCAACAGCAGTACAGCGCATGCTCCTGCGGTGGTGAATGCCACGGTGATTGTAACGGCGAATGCGACGGAAGTTGCCATGGAAAGCATCATGAGGAGGGGCATACGTGTTCCTGCGGTAAACATTCATAGACCTCTTTGATCGTCTCTATCTCGGTGTCCCCCCACGCCTTCATCTCTCAATCATGTCAAGACCATCGCGTTTTGTCCTTTTTTCTCTTGCTGCTGCGGTCTACCTCGGCTTGTTGATCACATTCAGTGTGTGCCGTAGGGCCGCTGAGTATATCGGAAATGACAGCTGGGAGGTGCCGGCCTACGTGCTACCGGCTGCAGGAATACTCCTTCTTCTTCTGCTGCTCAGTGGTTGCATGTGGTTAACCCGACGACGCGGCGGACCTATCAAGCCGGAGCGCAAGGTCGTGTTGAGCCTACTTCTCCTGTCCGTGGGGGTCAATATATGCTGTAATCTCGTCACTTTTTGGGATATAGGGCAAGCTTCAATTTCCATTTTCCTTTTTCTGACTATCGCTTGCCTCCTCTGGGCCCTGCTGCAGCGCTTCTCTCTCCTATTCTGGTATCCCTTTTTTACACTGGAAATCGCCCAAATCGCCGGGTACTACGAATATGGCACACGGATCAACTCCCTCGTTGTCGCGGAAACTTTAGAAGCTTCAAACGATGAAATCTTCGCCTACCTTTCTGCCGGCAACGTGTTTATCGCGGGTGCATCCCTCATAGGCGCCGGGCTCCTCTGCTGGCTTCTCATGCTGGTCATGCGACGGATCCCCCACCGGCTATCTCTTGTTAACTCCGGTATCTTCTTTGCGCTTCTCGCACTCTTAAGCGCTGCCCTTGTGCACCCTTCCCGACGCAACCTTCATTTCCTCTGGCCCTGCTATGAAACCTACTCACTCGGCCTCGCATGGACAGAAGCTGTCTTCCACAATCAAGCCACCATCCGCCAAGTGGAAGCACTTCCTTCGCCCGCTGAGCGACCCTCTTCACTCAACACCCTCTCCGGCGGAGAAGGGGTCGTTATCATCGTGCATATCGGAGAAAGCGTGCGGGCGGACAGAATGAGCGTGAACGGCTATGAAAGGGATACCACCCCGTGGCTTCGCTCCTGTCCCCGACTCATTAACTTCAGTGACTGCATCTCTGCCGCATGTGATACTTGTCAGGCACAAATAGCCATTCTTACGGATGCCCGACGCAACGTGCACGAAAAAGATCCATCCCTGCAGCCTCACACCGGATCTGTATTAGACCTCTTTGCCGCGCATGGGTTCAAGGTGTATTCTTTTTTTGGCAAGCGTAATGCCACACACTTGAAGTACGATATGGTTGTACGAATACTTACCCGTTGCAGTACGGAAAGGTTCTATGCTCCCGGTAGTCCGTGGACCTCTGTCCCTCAAATGGCAGAAATACTACGCTCCCTTCCTGCAACACAAAATACCTTACTCTTTATCAACAACGAAGGCAGTCACACGCCTTTCTCTCATTACAACCGCGAGAACCCTCCCTTCCAGCCCGCCGGTTCCTCCTTCGCCAAACCCGCCTCCCATGCTCTAAAGGTTAACAACGCCTACGACAACACCGTGCACTACACGGATGAATTTGTGCGACGTGTCACACGTCTCCTCCAAGGACGACCATGGATCTACATTTACGTGAGCGATCACGGCGAGTATCTCGGTCATGATGGCATTTGGGGACGGGGAGGTCTCGGAGAAAGTGGACGAAGCTACCACAGCACCTCGGGCTGCAGGGTCGGTATGTTCATCCTTACTTCCCAAGAACTAGAATCCCTGCACCCACACTTTTCGGACTCATTGCGCGCCCTCGCCACCCACACCCATATGCGCATCGGACAAGAACATATTTTTCATACCCTGCTGGGATTTTTTGACCTAAAGACACCGTGGTACAATCCGGCGCTCGACCTCTGCACCCCTTCCCCGCAGCCGTACGATGGACCACATCCCGATGACAGCCCGAAAGAGGCCGTTGTTCCCTCCGTACCCAATGAGTGAGTTCCTACTGCGGGTGCATCGCGCCACCCACGAGCGCCAGTAATTCCTCTGCACTGAGGTGCAGCAGAAGTTTTTCCATGCCGCCCGAAAAAAGAGCCTCCGACATGGCCGTTTTTTTGCGCAACATGCCGTGAATATTTTCCTCAATGGTACCGGTACAGATGAGGGGATGGATCATCACCGGTTTTTCCTGGCCCAGCCGGTGCGCCCGATCGCTCGCTTGATTTTCCACGGCAGGATTCCACCAGCGATCAAAATGCACCACGTGATTAGCCCTTGTAAGGGTGAGACCCGTCCCGGCTGCCCTCAGTGAAAGAACAAAGAAAGGTGGTCCACCGGGGGTTTGGAATTCCTCCACGAGCCTCTTTCTCTCGGGTATGGGTATCTCGCCGTGCAGCATCAACCCCGGCGCGCCGAATATTTCCTCCAAATAATCATGCAAATGCGGCATGATGCTGCGGTACTGCGTAAAGATGAGGCAGCTCTCTCCCGCATCGCGGATACGGCGTGCCACGTGTCCCAGTCGTTCAAATTTGCCGCTAGCGGCGGGGTCGTAATATGACTCGCCTAAATACTGTGCCGGATGGTTACATATCTGCTTAAGTTTTCCAAGGATAGGAAGGACAAGCATCACACGCGTGGAAGCATCCGGTTCTGCCAGCACGGCCCTCAAATTCTCCACTTCCTTCGCGTACAGCCGCGCCTGTTCCGGGGTCAGCAGACAATATGCCGGCAGCTCTGTTTTGGGGGGTAAATCCGGCAGGAGGGAGGGATCACTTTTCACACGGCGCAACACGAAAGGACGCACGAGACGTCGCAACCTCGTGTAATCGGTTCCCATCTCGCGCACCATCGTGCTGAATTCTTTCATCGTGCCGAGCAACCCGGGATTCAAGTACTCAAAAAGAGAATACAGCTCCGTGAGCGTGTTTTCAACAGGGGTTCCGGTGAGTGCGACTCGCCGTGGCGAACCATATCTCAACATAGCGTGGGTGCGTTGCGAATGTTCGCTTTTAATGGCCTGCGCCTCATCTAACACCAGCGCCGGATATACTATCTCCCGGGCAAGCTTCTCCTCTCTTGAGGCGATGCCATATGTCGTGAGTACAACATGCATACCACGCATAAGCTCGGCAGGGTTGCTGTGCAGCAACGATATTTGCGTCCGACTCAGCGCGTAGGGATGAAGTAACAGCACCTTGAGCTGCGGAGCGAAGCGGGCAAGCTCCTGCTGCCAATTCATGAGCAGCGATGCCGGAGTCACTACAAGCGCGGCGCCCGCTGTTCCTCCTATCCTCCCGCGTTTCTCCAGATGTGCCAGCCAAGCAATCACCTGCAGCGTCTTGCCCAACCCCATATCGTCCGCCAAACATGCTCCGAATCCTGCCTCTGTCACGTTTGCGAGGAAGCGTACGCCCTCTTGCTGGTAGGGGCGAAGAACGCGCTGTAGTTCCGCGGGGACAGAGGGCGCCTCATTACCGAAGTGCAAATTGCTGAGGGCTATAGCCAAGCGCGCTCCTGCCACGGGATGCACATCCTGCTGCACAGGCGGGAGTGCGGCAGAGGGGTCAAGACGTTGCCCCATGAGAAAACGAAGTCCCGTTATCATGGGGATGCCCGAATACGCCATACTTGAGGCGCGACTCCACTTCTCGAGCAACTCTTTTAACCGGTCGCGGTCCAATACCACCCATTCTCCGCGAAAACGCACCAGTCCGTCATCCCCTTCCAGCAACTGCCGCCATTCTTCCTCACTCAGTCGTTGGTCGCCCAGCACGATCTGCGGCGAAAAATGCAAAAGAGAATGAATATTCACCGAGGGAGCTCCATCCCCCGCATGCCCCTGCTCCGCCAACTCCACCTGCACCTGCAGCTCCACACGCGGCGGCATCTTCTTCCACAAATTAACCACACGCACCTCAATCCCTGCTTCCTCCAATTGAGGAACAACTCCTAAAAATCTCAGCGCTCTGCGCGCCGTCCATGCACATGGCTTGTATACCTCCCGAGAATTGATCAACTCCCGCAGGAAATCATCCATCTCGGCCGCCCTCCGGAGCGGTCGCAACAGCGCCAAGAGAGCCTCCCGGTCGTTTGCCAGCATCGTCGCAGCATTCCCCAGGGGGAGATGACGCGGTTTCCCGTCTTGCCCGACTTTATACACGAAGGTAGAGAGAAAGGCAAAGGGGGCATCCTGCGCATTTTGTCCGGCATTTTCGGCGAGATGGAAGCAAATCATGCCGAGCTGCTGCCAACCTTCACCGAGGCGACTGAGCCATTCCTCCGGGGAGCAGCATTCCCGGCACGCGAGATCAGCCAGTGCCCTCGGCAGCTCCTCAAACCAATTCCTCAGCCTTCCGGCACTCATCTCACCGCCATAAAGAGGAGGCATACCCTCCAGCAACTTTGCAGCCTCACTTTCTCCTAGGCTTGGCCACGTATCTTCCCCGAGACGCAGCAACCTCAGATATTCCGCCATCCGCTCCCGGGTCCGGTCTCGCAGCCATGTTAAAACGGGGGCTGCTCCCGCCGGCGCGCCGTAGCGCAGCAAGTCCAGCATCCCTCGTCCCGCACCGGCCGCGAAAGCTCGCTCCAGTCGCGGCTGTGCGCCCCGTGGTGACAGCGAGAGACTGCCGTCCGCACAAAGTTCAAGTTGTATGGAAGGAGCTGAGGACACCGATCAATTCATTTTGGGTACGGCGCTCAGGAGCTGCCGGGTGTAATTATGTTGAGGATGGAAGAACACCTCCTGAGCCGGACCGAATTCGACGATACGTCCTCGCTGCATGACGGCGATGCAATCAGCAACGTGGTGTACCACCCCAAGATCATGTGAGATAAAAAGCATGGTCAGTCCCATTTCATGCGTCAATTCCATGAGCAAATTCAGAATCTGACTGCGCACTGAAACATCCAGGGCACTCACAGGTTCATCCGCTACCAGGAACTTCGGTTCCGGCGCGATAGCCCGCGCAATAGCCACGCGTTGTCGCTGTCCGCCCGAAAATTCATGCGGATATTTATCCATGTGTTCCGGACTGAGTCCAACCCTCTGCATGAGCTGCGCTACCGCTGCGCGTCGTCTTCCCCGCGGCACAGGCGTTTTCCTGCTAAGAGCTTCTAACAGGGTGCTGTAAACGCTGAAGCGTGGATTCAGCGAAGCATAGGGATCCTGGAAAACCATTTGAAAATCTGAACGTCGATGGCGCAGCACCCGCTCAGGAAGTCCTGTGAGTTGTTCACCATCAAGCACGATACTCCCTGCCGTGACGGGTTGCAGCTGCATAATCGCCCGGGACAGGGACGACTTCCCGCAGCCGGATTCTCCGACAAGCCCCAGAACCTCTCCGCGTTCTACCTCCAGGCTCACCCCATCCACGGCGCGCACAATTCCACGCTGAACTCCCCATGCGCTACGTATGGGATAGTGAACATGCACATCGTTGACCTGCAGGTATGCCATGATGGGTGCGTTCAAAGTCCGGGATCCAACGCATAACGCGCTGCTGACACAGCAAAAAAGACGGCACTTTCGACTCGTAAAATAGTGGAACCCAGACTCACCGGGACAAAGCCCGCCGCAGCTGCTGCCTCATTTTCCTCCATGGTGAAGTCCCCCTCTGGGCCCACTAAAAGAGCAACATTCCGCTCGCCGCGTTCACGTGCCGCCTCCAATACCGTGCGCAATGGCCGGACCGTCGGCACTAATGCGCAATGAAGCTTCAACGAGGGCAAATCAACTGTCGTCCTTCGCAGAAACAGGCGGTAGTTACATGGCTCCTCCACACAGGGGATGGCATTAACTCCGCACTGTTTGCAGGCCTCCAGCGCTGTACGTCTCCACTTGGTCGTTTTTAACTCGGCCTCGCGTCCCGTGAGGCGTACAATAGTGCGCTCCGTTATAAGAGGTATGATACGCTGAACACCCATCTCCACGGCTTTTTGCACGATGAGATCCATGAGAGCCCCTTTCGGCACTGCCACAGCGAGCGTGATAGAGCATATCGACGGCGGAGGCTGCACTTCCTCCTCCAGCATCACTTCCATCTCCCCTCCTGTAATAGCGCTAATACGTCCCCGCGCTGCGTGTCCCTCGCCGTCAAAGACCTCACATCGGTCTCCTTCTTTCAGGCGCATCACACGGAGCGCGTGATGCGCCTCCTCCCCACGCACGCGTGTCGTACTCCCGAGCAGTAATTTTTCTCCCCTGATATAGCAGCGATGCATGACTTTGTGGCGCGTGTTACCGGAGAGCGAAACGATCTGCTCCCGCAAAATTATTTCATATACTTGGCGGCTCGTTTCAGGAAGTTCTCACTCTCCGGTTGATTATTTGCTTTCAGCCTTTGGGTGAATTCTTCCAGCGCTTTTTTCTGCTCGGCGTCCAGGTGCGTCGGCATCTCCACCTGCACCTCCACCATCAGGTCTCCGCGCGAACCGCCTTTCAACGCAGGCACCCCTTTCCCTCGTACTCGGAAAATGGTCCCGCCGGACGTACCTGCCGGTATCTTCAGCTTTGCTGCCCCATCTGGCGTCGGTACGCTCAGCACTCCCCCCACCGACGCTAACGCAAACGGGATCGGCATCGTGTAACTCAAGTCCTTGCGGTCACGTTGAAACACCTCGTGAGGTTTCACGTCGATAAACACGTACAAATCTCCCGTCTCTCCGCCGCGCAGCCCGGCATCTCCATTCCCGGAGGATCTTAATTTTGTTCCGCTGTCTACCCCGGCGGGTATGTGCAAAGTAATCTGCACATCCTTATGGACCCGCCCTTCCCCGCGACATTTGCTACAAGGGTTGCTGATCGTCTGTCCCAGACCGTGACAGGTTGGGCAGGTACTCTGCTGAATAAAGAAACCGCTCTGGCGCGTAACGACTCCGGTCCCCTGACAGGTGCTGCAAGTCTTGTACCCCTTCGTTCCATCCTTTGACCCCGTCGCTGAGCAAGCATCGCACGGCACCAGCCTCTCTATCTCCAGCACCTTATCGCAACCCCGCACCGCTTCATCCAGCGTGATATCGACATCGTATCGCAGATCCGAACCCGGCTGACGCGGGTCAGTCCGCCGCCTTCTCGCGCCGCCAAAACCTCCCATTCCCCCGAACATTTGGGCAAAAATGTCCATGGGGTCAGTAAAACCGCCAAAGCCGCCGCCGCCACCCGGTCCACCCATGCCTCCCTGCTTGAAGGCATCATGGCCCATTCTGTCATAGGCGGCGCGCTTATCGGCATCACTGAGCACCTCGTATGCTTCACCGATTTCCTTAAATTTCTGCTCCGCTTCTTTATCGTCCGGGTTACGATCCGGATGGTATTTCATAGCGAGTTTGCGGTATGCCTTTTTGATGGTGGCTTCATCCGCATCCTTCGCTACTCCGAGCACGTCGTAATAATCTCTGGCCATTTTTTCATCGAGTTCGTTCTTGAATCATGCCTCCACCGCCGCTTCATCCTGCTTGGTCCCGGCAGTGACGACATTGACAGGGCGCAGGAGTTTGCCTTTCAGCGTGTACCCCGGACGAATGATGCGCAGGATCGTGCCTTCCTCACAGTCGGAGGGTTCGCTTTGGATGGCTTCGTGCAGGTTGTGATCAAAGAGGTCACCTAACTTCGTTTCTATCTTTTGCACTCCTTGAGCCGCTAAGAAATCGGCAAGCTGCTTGCGGACCATCTCCATCCCGATGTAAATCATGGATCCTTTTTCTTTCTCTGCCATCTGCATCCCCATCTCAAAATTGTCCATGATCGGCAGAATTTCCTCCAGCAGGCTGCGTGTCGCGTACCGGGTGAATTCCTCGCGTTCCTTGACGCACCTCTTGCGGTAATTATCGTACTCCGCCGCTGTACGAAGCGCCAGCTCTCTCCACTTTGTCAACTCATCCGTTGCTGCCGCCACTTGCTCGGGATCCGTGTGGTCAACGTCTCCTTCCGGCAAGGGCTGCTGCTCAGCGCTCGGTTCGTAATCGCAGGTGTCTGTTTGCTGCGAGCCGTCCCTTTGCTCCTGTTCCTCGTCCGTCTGCTGCTTTTGCTCTTCCATGGCGCGTATTATAGCTGCGCCGTCTCCTTTCGTCAATGGTCTGCCGTGGCATACGTCACATCGTCCACGCGTGTCCCAAGAAAACGCGAGTGCACGGAAGAATATCGCAGCATTATGTAGCGTAATCCCTTTATTATTTACGATTTTCGATTTACGATTTCAGGGAATTCGCGTGCGAAGCGCGTTCCAGCAGAGCTGAAGCTGAGGGATGAGGGGGAACGATGATCGGAGGTGGTAGGAAAGGGACGTGGGCGGTGTTCAAGCGCCTATTTACGATTTTTACGATTTACGAATTAAATAATGCGCGCTGCGCGCGTTCCATCGAAAGCCGCCGTCGGCAGCTTTGCCGTCCTTGCTGACCTCGTTCATCCGTAGAAACGCGAGGGATATGGGTTCAATGATCGCGGAGAAGATTTTATTGGGACACGTGTGCACACCACCTTAACGCCGACCACCCAAATCGTTCCCGCATAACATAATTCCCCCGCTCGGATAAAAAAATGCAGTGCTACGCAAGTTTTTTCTTGTCTTTTCCTATTCGATACGGGTAGAATGGGAAAGATAGTTCTGATATGAAAGCACTCTCCCTGTTCAAATCCGTGAGCTATGCCTGTGGACTTCTTGCCGCAGCCGCCCTGTTCAGTTCTTGCGGTTCATCGTTATCGTCTGAAAAAGCGATGCAAAGGTTGACACAAAGTCCCTCTGTATCCGTTTTTAGCCACAACGATGTCAATTCACCTCAACTGCGCGATTGCTACGAAATCGGTCCCATGCCGCCCCGCGCCCGGCGAGCTCTCACCACCTGGCTGGCCAACTCCGAAGTCAAGGAGTTTTCCTACGTCTATCCCCAGTATTATGTGACCACGACGAATGCTCGCGGCGGCGGTGAAGTGGTCTGGGCCCTTTGCTCGGATGGACAGGGGAATCTGACGGGCGTGCTTGCTCCGACCAATAAGCACGTTCCCGCGTGGGACCTGCCCACCATTGGCTCTTACAAGCTCTACGTTTGCACCACGGATGAGAAGGATGCCCTGAGCGCCGCCATCATGGAGTCCCTGGCCGACGAGGGCTACGACCAGGTGCGTATCGACAGTCGCAAAGCCAAGGGCATCACTGAGAAGCAGCATCTCCTTTCCAAACCTCTCAACGAAGAGGCAGAGCGTAAACTTCGCCAAGCTCGGGAAGCCCAAGAAAAGGCTGCCGCCGAAAAGAAGCGCAAGCAGAAGGAAGCAGCAAAGGCATCTAAAGGCAAATCCTCCGACGATGACGACGATGATGATGACACTTCCTCTTCTGACGACGACACGGATTCTGATTCTTCAACGGATGACGACTCCTCCTCAGACAGCGATGATGATTCTTCATCCTCGGACGATTCCGACGACGACAGTTCCTCCGATAGCGATTCCTCTTCGGATGATCTCTCTGACGACGAGCTTTAATCTTTCCGCAGAGCAAAAAGCCGGCGCTGTTCCTTTTCAGGTTCAGCGCCGTTCTTTTTCCGCAAGGTCCGCCGTACCCATTCCTTGGGGAGGACATGGGCGGGCGTGTCGTAATTTGTTCAGCGGGTGTAATTCCCCGGGTCTTGCGTGATCGTGACGTCGTGTGGATGACTTTCCTGCAGTCCCCCGGCGGTGATTTGCACAAAGCGAGCGTGCTCCCGCAGTTCCTGCAAAGACTTTGCCCCCAGGTAACCCATACCGGAGCGCAACCCTCCTACAAGCTGGAAGACGACATCGCCAAGCATCCCCTTGTACGGCACGCGGGCCTCCACCCCTTCTGCCACAAGCTTCCCGCTTGAATTCTGTCCATAGCGGTCGCCGGATCCCGCCCTCATGGCTCCGAGAGAGCCCATGCCGCGGTACGTCTTAAAGTTTCTCCCCTGGTAATGCACGATAGCGCCCGGACTTTCCTCGCATCCCGCCAACATTCCACCGAGCATTACCAAATCAGCTCCGGCTGCAAGCGCCTTCACCGCATCTCCTGAGTAACGTATCCCACCATCCGCTATCACAGTAACCCCCGCCGGGCGTGCTACCTTCGCTACCTCCTGAATGGCACTGAACTGCGGCATCCCCACGCCGGAAATAATTCGAGTGGTGCATATGGACCCGGGTCCTACCCCCACTTTCACCGCCGTCGCACCTGCAGATATGAGATCGCGCGCGCCATCCTGAGTCACCACATTGCCGGCTACAACCGGCTTCCCCAGCTCCCTCAGCTTTTCCACCACGTAGAGAACACGAGCCGTATGACCCGTGGCGGCATCGATAAAGAGCGCATCCGCTCCTGCCTCCATTACCGCCTGTGCGCGCTCCAAAAACTCCGGTCCGGGTCCTACCGCCGCACCGCAGCGCAAGCGTCCATACTCGTCCTTGGTCGATTCCTGAAAAGCCTCACGCTTGCGTATGTCCGTATCGGTGATAAGCCCCACAAGGCATCCTTTCTCGTCAACCAGCGGCAACTTTTCGATGCGGTTGCGGTACAGAATCTTTCGAGCCTCTTCCGGCGTTGTGTTCGGCGCTCCGGTGATAAGCCTCGCCAGCGGCGTCATCACATCCGCCACGCTCATGGTGTCTAAATCCGACCCGTCAAATACACGCATATCTCGTCCGGTAATGATTCCCTCCAGCGTATTACCTGCATCCACCACCGGAAAGCCGGAGAAGCCGTGCTCGAGCATGATGCTCTTCACTTGGCTCAGCTTCATCTCCTTCGTCACCGTAATCGGCTTCGTGATCACCGCATTCTCAAAACGCTTCACGCGCGCTACCATCGCCGCCTGGTCCTCTATGCGGTTGTTGCGGTGGATGACACCCAAGCCACCTTCTCGAGCCATCGCGATCGCCATATCCACTTCCGTCACCGTGTCCATCGGAGCGGATAAAATCGGCAATCTCAGCGGTATCTCTTTACACAGATGCGAAGACGGATCAGCCTCGCCCGGAAGTATGCTGCTCAGACACGGCAGGAGCAACACGTCATCAAAAGTAAGTCCAAGTTGAATTTCTGCCATGGCAGAGTTTACTCCTCTTTCTTTTTCCATGCAAGTCTAATCCGCTTGTTTTCTAACTCTTTTTTCACGTCATTTTTTCAAATTCCCCCGGCTCCCGCAAAAAAAAGCTTGATTCTCCTCCCTTTCTCGTGTAGAGTGGCGGCGCGCTTCCGGGTGTACACCCACCCAAGAGCGCAGCGTAATGGGTAGGTTCCCGAGCGGTCAAAGGGGGCAGACTGTAAATCTGCTAGCGTTTGCTTTCGATGGTTCGAATCCATCCCTGCCCATCCCCCTCAGAAAGCGGAGGTAGCTCAGTTGGTAGAGCAACACCTTGACATGGTGGAGGTCGTAGGTTCGAGTCCTATCCCCCGTATTCCTTTGGGTCAACCCAAATTTTTGGGTCAACCCAAATTTTGGGTCAAGCCAAATTTTGGGTCAAGCCAAATTTTTGTGGAAAGTTGAATTTTTGTTAAAAGGGTGGGAGCATTCAAGCAGGACGCGTAGACGATAGTTCTGAAAGTTTGGGTCAACCCAAATTTTTGTGGAAAGTTGAATTTTTGTTAAAAAGGTGGGAGCATTCAAGCAAGACGCGTAGACGAT
>CANQSY010000058.1 GCA_947626635.1 uncultured Akkermansia sp. | reverse complement strand
AAAATGCTATGCTCTTGGGTGACCGTTTATTTTGAGGCATCGGGCTTCGGTGACTTTTTCTTTTGAGGCATTACGACCTCCCAAAAAAAAGCAACTCCACCACGCAGCTATCGGCGCGTTATGCAGCATAAACCGTTGAGGATTTACGATTTACGATTTACGATTTGAATGCTAGCGCGCAAAGCGAGGGGAATCAAAACCCACGAGAACCCTGCAGAGGTAGGCCCAGATGCGGGGCAAACGCATTAGGAAATGCGTTTGCCTATTTACGAATTACGAATTACGATTTACGATGTGGAGAATTCGCGCGCGGAGCGCGGTGAGGATTTTATTGGGGACACGCTCGTGAGGCGAGCTTGATGCAAAGCCGCCGAGGGAGCGAAGGCGGATTGGACAAAAGCGCAGCTTTTGCCCGCAGGGCGCTGAGGTAGTGCGGTACCGAAGCGTCAAAGCCGCCCGACGGCCCCGGGCGGTGTTCCACCGCCTATTTACGATTTTCGATTTGAATGCTAGCGCGCTGCGCTCGTTTATGAGAAACAAACGCAAAGCGGAATTTTCGAGGACAAGGTACCCTGATAGAACGAAAGACTCCGGTGTGACGCCACGATAGGTTCGCTCCTGAGCGCACGATGACAAGCGGACATCAAAACAACAAAAAAGCCGCAACAAGCGCCGCAACAGTGAAAGAGGGGGAAGCGATAAGGTCGATGATACCGCCGATGCCGGGGAGGAGGTGGCTACTGTCTTTCACGCCGAGGCAGCGTTTGATGAGAGAACAGGCGAGATTTCCCATAACGGAAATCAGAAATAACAGGGCGGAAATTGAAGCGGCAAGCAGTATGGGGCATTCCGGCTCAACCAATCGGAGAAGCACTGTCCCACTGAGGGTAGTGAGGAGCAAAGAGCCGATGATACCCTCCCACGATTTTTCGGGAGAGACGGCTGGGCTGAAGGGACGCGAGATAAAACGGCGTCCGACGAGAACCCCGCAGAGGTAGGTCCAGATGTCGCTCATTTTTGTCACAGCGATGAAGAGAAGAAGCATGAGAGCTGTGGACGGACTCAGAAAGAACATAGCGAACGCAAAAAGCCACCCGGGGTAAATGAACGCCACAAGAGAAATTCCTAAGCTGCGCAAGGCTGCCTCCGGGCTGCGCCCCATGCAGTTCATCCTCACCACTTCACAGAGAAAAGCGAGAAGGACAAATATGATGAGTCCCACCAGGCAACAGGGTGATGGAGCATGTTCTATAGGAAAAGCAAAAGAGGTCGAGAAGTAAAAGCACCACGGATAGATCAACCCTGCCAACATAACGAGCCAGCGGTTTTCTCCCGCATCACTCTTGCGCAGCATAAAAAACCACTCGACTGCTGCCAGATTGCACAGCAAAGGCACGAGTAATTCCAGACAAATTCCATCATAAAAAATGCATGCCGCTGCCACCACAGCAAGGACGAGGATGGTGGAAAAGAGGCACTTGAGAAAAGTCTTTAGTTTGTCGCTCATCGTCGTGGAAAAGTTAACTGCGAGCGGACATCAAAACGTTGAAAGGGCTGCGACGAACGCGATGGTGAAGGCGGGGGAGTCGATGAGGTCGATGATCCCGCCGATGCCGGGGAGGAGGTGGCTGCTGTCCTTCACGCCAATACCTCGCTTAACGAGTGAACCGGCGAGATCCCCCGCCGCGGCGATGAAATAAAGAACGGCAGCGCCTATGATGGCAAACCACATGGGGCACGCCGGCTCAACAAACCTGATGAGAAACATGCCACTGAGGGTAGTAAGAATCAACGAGCCGATGATCCCCTCCCACGATTTCTTGGGAGAGACGGCGGGGCTGAAAGGACGAGAGATAAATCGGCGTCCGACGAGAACCCCGCAGAGGTAGGCCCATATGTCGCTGAGTTTGGTGATGACCACAATCGTCAAAAGGATGGGCAAGTCATAATGCGGTTCCATATAACCGAGAGCAAAGGCAAGGAACCATCCCGGATAGACAAAGGCAAAAACAGTGGTGCCGACGCTGCGGAGAGCCACCTCAGCGCTCTGCTTCCCGTAATCCATGCGAAATAATTCACAAATGACAGCGGTCAGGATAAAAAGGACGAGACAGGCAATCACAACCGGGAACACGAGGACGGGGAGTTGAGTTTGGGTATAAATTAAAGCCGCTAACCATGGGTACACCAGACCCCCGATGAGGATGAGGCAACGATTGCACTCTGCCTTCTTCTCCCGCAACATCAGGAACCACTCAACGGCGGCCAGGTTGCAGAGCAAGCAGATGAGCGCCGCGCAGCACCATGTGTTTTCAAAATAGTACGTCCCACACAACGCCGCCGCCACCACAGCAAGGACGATGATGGTGGAGAAGAGGCGCTTGAGGAAAGTTTTCAGTTTGTCGCTCATCGTCGCAAAAAGGCTGCTCCGAGCGGAGTTCAGTGGGCGCATCCCGGACACGCCCAACCGGCGCGGATATCTGCGAAGAAGTCGTGTCCCTTGTCGTCCACAAGGATGTAAGCAGGGAAATCTTTGACGGTGATCTTCCAGATGGCTTCCATGCCGAGTTCGGGGTACTCCAGGCACTCGATGGAGGTGATGCAGTTTTTCGCGAGATCCGCCGCCACACCGCCGATGGAGCCGAGATAGAAGCCGCCGTGCTTCTGACAGGAGTCCGTGACGGCTTGCGAGCGGTTGCCCTTGGCAATCATGATGAGGCTGCCTCCGTGGGATTGGAAGAGATTCACGTAGGAGTCCATGCGCCCCGCCGTGGTGGGTCCGAACGAACCGGAGGGACATCCCTCAGGCGTCTTGGCAGGACCGGCGTAGTAAATGGGGTGATTCTTGATGTAATCCGGCAAGTCCTGTCCGGCGTCCAGACGCTCCTTGAGCTTGGCGTGCGCGATGTCACGTCCCACGATGATGGTGCCGGTGAGTGAAAGCCGCGTCTTGACCGGGTATTGAGAGAGTTCCGCAAGCACCTCCTTCATCGGTCGGTCGAGGTTGATGGGCACGCCGGCGCTCTTGGTCTCGCGCAGCTCGGCGGGGATGTACTTGCCGGGATCGTACTCCAGCTCCTCGATGAAAATGCCCTCCGGCGTAATCTTCGCCTTGGCGTTGCGGTCCGCCGAGCAGGAGACGCCCAGCGCGACCGGACAGCTCGCGCCGTGCCGCGGCAGACGCACCACGCGCACGTCCAGCGCAAACCACTTGCCGCCGAATTGTGCGCCCAGTCCCAGCTTCTCCGCTTCTTTCTTCAGTTCGGCCTCGAGCTCTAAATCGCGGAAGGCGCGACCGTGCTCGTTGCCGCTCGTGGGCAGGTTGTCGTAGTACTTGGTCGAGGCGAGCTTCACGGTCTTGAGGCAGAGCTCCGCACTCGTGCCGCCCACGACGAAAGCGACGTGGTAGGGAGGACACGCCGCTGTGCCGAGCGTGCTCATCTTCTCCACCATGAACTTCTTGAGCGAGGCGGGGTTGAGCAAGGCCTTGGTCTCCTGATAAAGGTACGTCTTGTTGGCAGAACCTCCTCCCTTCGCGATGAAGAGGAACTCGTACTCCATGCCGTGCGCCGTAGCAAAGAGGTCCACCTGGGCGGGCAGGTTGGTGCCCGTGTTCACCTCGCGGTACATATCCAACGCCACATTTTGGGAGTAACGCAGGTTGTTCTTCGTGTAGCAATCGTAGGCGCCCCGGGAGATCCACTCCGCGTCATCGAAGCCTGTCCACACCTGCTGCCCCTTCTTCCCGACGCAAATGGCCGTTCCCGTGTCCTGACAGAGCGGCAGCACACCCATCGCCGCCACCTCCGCATTTCTCAGCATGGTCAGCGCCACACTCTTGTCGTTCTCCGACGCCTCCGGATCACTCAATATCCCCTGCACCATCCGGAGGTGCTCCGGACGCAGGTAGAACGCTACATCATGCCACGCGGTCTCCGCCAGCAGACGCAAGCCCTCCGCCTCCACCTTGAGGATCGGATGTCCTTCAAATTCACTCACGCTCACGTAGTCTTTTGTGAGCAGACGGTACTTCGTCGTGTCTTCCCCCATGGGGAACATCTCTTGGTAAACAAATTCCGGTGTTGCCATGACGCCTTTTTTGTACCATGCTTTCCCCTGCAAAGCGAGAAAAAAAATCAAACCGCGCCCAATCGGGGCGGCGTTCCGTTGACGCTTCGGTACCGCACTACCTCAACGCCCTGCGGGCAACGCTTGCGCGTTGTCCAATCCCACTCCGGGCCCTCGTGGGCTTTGCCTATTTACGAATTACGATTTACGAATTACGATTTCAGGGAATTCGCGCGCTGACGCGCGGGGGATGCAAAGCCGGTGCATGGCGGAATTTCCGGATTCGTTGCGTGAGGGGTGGTAGGAAAGCGGCCGGGCGGCGTTCCGTTGACGCTTCGGTACCGCACTACCTCAACGCCCTGCGGGCAACGCTTGCGCGTTGTCCAATCCCACTCCGGGCCCTCGTGGGCTTTGCCTATTTACGATTTACGATTTCAGGGAATTCGCGCGCCAGTGGCGCGGGGGAGCGGAGCGGTAGCATCGGTGGCAGGTGGAGCCAATGCGAAGCGGAATTATCTTCCGCCGGAAAAGCTCACTTCTCCTCCTTCCCGACCCCTGTGTCTTCTCCGTCGGTGAGCCACTTGATGGAAAACGAGGTGAATTTGATGGTGTGGTTCTCACACTCGAAGAGCAATCCGACCCTGCCCGGCTTCACCGTGCAAAGAGTCGAGTAGGCAAAAGCGCCGGGTCCGATGTCCTTCTGCACGGGCCAGGTTTTGCCGTCGTCGTAGCTCATTTTGATGAAGCCATCCTTACGTCCGGGTTGACAGCCCGAGAATATGAGACGACTTTTGTTGCCATACTTCGCCTGATTTTCAAAAGAATAACGTGTCAGCCCATTCTGGCAATTCGGACTTGGCAGCTCCATGTGCGCCGTCACCGGTCCCCATGTCTCGCCTCCATCGCTCGACACTGAAACCGCGCGATGCGAACCTCCCCATGAGCGGGACACCACCAGCACTTCACCACCGGGCAACTCGGCGGATGAAACTTCATTGACTCCCTTGCCGGATTCAGATTTTTCACCCAATTTCCATGTCTTGCCATGGTCGTCGGAATAAGCGGCCGTGATATGCCAATTGCCAAAACCGGGGGCCTCGTTGAAAGACACCACGAGACGACCTTTGTGAGGTCCCTGAGTGAGCACCACGCCGGGGTTCGGACCTGAACACGTTATGGAACAATCCTCGTGACGCGTGTCACGAGTCACGTCCACCGGCTTGCTCCAGTGCCGGCCATTGTCCTTCGAGGTTACGACAAAACAGCCCAGCGTGCGTTCAGGATCATCATACCCCGGGACAGGCCGGACATTCCCCTGCTCACTCACCCCTTGGGGGTATCGCTGGTACATCAAAACGGTCAACTTCTTTTCCGGGTCGTAAAGCAGACAAGGATTACCGAGACTGGCGCCGCCGTCTGCCGCCGCGGCAACTGTCGGCTTGCTCCATGTTTTGCCGCCGTTTTTGCTCACGCTCACGATCATGTCGTTGTTGGACTGGTCACCGGCGGAGTGCCGTCCCTCCGCGACGGCAATGAGCGTGCCGCCGGCATTGACGATGCAAGGGATGCGTATGGCGGCGTAGGGGTTGTCCTGTTTCGGGACAAAAACGCCGACGGCTTTTTCATACGGGGTGGCTTCCTCTTTTATCTTGGCACAAACATCTTGGATTCCCGCCAAAAGTATAAGAACCAGGCAACTTCCTAAGTAACGCGTCTTCATCTATCAAATATTACGGTTCTACAAAGCGATATCTTTCATTCATGCCGTCTTTTTCGGCAGCAGGAAGAAGAGTAACCCGCAGATGACCATCAGGAAACCCGCTATGCTCAGCGGTACGCCCAACGCGATGCCCGAGTCCTTCAGGTAGCCGCCCAACCATGAGATCAACGCCCCGGCGGACACGGAAGTCAGATTCAACAACCCGTAGCCCGTCGCGGAGAATCGCTCGTCAATGTGCGAACGCAATACCGGCATGAGCGTGGCATCCAGCGAGCCCTGCGCCACTCCCTGCATGGAGACGAGAGTGACGGTAGCAACCAGCGTCAGCCCGATCGGGACGCCGAGCGCCGGCAGCATCGCCACGATCACGCAGGGACCCGCCAGCAGGAAACAGATGCCCGGCACGTACGCCCGAGCGTTCCTGTTGCGGCGGTACCACATATCCGCCACCACAGCCGCCAGCAACACGGCCGCGTACTTCGCAATGTTCACCCACATAGTCGCCATGGGACCGGCGTCCGCCTCCGAGATGCCGAACATATCCTGCAACAGGCGCGGGTACCAGCCCATGAGGAACCAGTTGGCAAAGCCCGCGCAGGCATACATCACGAGCAGCATCGCCATCGCCCGTCCGGTGAAAAGGCTGCGCAACACGTGCCCTATGGAGAAATCTTCGGTCGGGACGGAGCCGGCTGCCGGATCCTCCGTCATCGCCTCCCCCTCCTCCGTTTCCTTAGCCTCCGGATCACGCAGGAAAAGGATGACGATGAGAGCGTACGCCACGCCGATGAAGCCGAAGGTCTCGAAGGTGAGTCGCCAGCCGAGGGCGCAGGCGGGATCATTGGCAATCCATGCGCCGTACCCGGCGAGGATCTGTCCGGCGTAGATGCCGCTCATGTGCAGTCCTGTCGCCATGGAGCGCGTGGAACCACGGTGGTAGTCCGAGATGAGCGCCAGAGCCGCCGGAATGTAGAAGGCCTCGCTAACCCCCATCGCTCCACGCCAGAAGATCAGCTCCTCGTAGCTGGAGGACTGCCCGGTCATCCACGTCACCACGGACCAGACGACGAGCGAGCAGAGGATGATGAACTTGCGGCTGAAGCGGTCCGCCAGGTAACCGCCCACGGGACTGAGCGCGGCATACACGATGAGGAAGGCGGAGGTAACCATGCCGAACTGCGCCTGCGTCATGGCAATGCCCTGCTCGCCGGAGGTGATGGAGGTATTCAGCACGGCGAGAAGCTGGCGGTCGAAGTAGTTGAGCATCACGACGACCCACAGCACGATCACCGCCATCCACGCCCAAAAGCCCGGTCCCTTACCCTTCACATACGCCGGCAACGGCTTGGAGCGAAACCCGTTCTTTATCCCGAGCAGGACGGCAGCCAGAGCCACCGCCGCCGCGACGATCAGGGTCGTGTTCGCGTAGGAACTGCACCAGCGTATCGCTGCGCCGAACATTTCGCCGAAAAGTTGCAGGATAGTGCCGAGAAACATGAGAAGCACGTCAATGAAAGAGCCTTGATGCATAGGTAGAGATTGGGTGAATTATTGCAAGGTGATGGTGTGAATGCGCGGGGTGCGCACGCCGGGAAAGATTTCGCCGGAGACCGTGTAGATGGAGTCGCCGATCACGACGGCCGGGAAGGTGGCGATTCCCTCCGGCATCTCACCCACTTTCACCCACGCGCCGGTGGACGGCGTGTAGGTGTAGATAGCGCGCGACTGACCGGGGTGCTGCGCCGGGGCCTTGCCCTGCAGCGAGGCGCGGTAGTAGTCCCCGGGATCGCCGCCGATGACGTAGAGCTTGCGTCCCACCGCCGGCAAGGGATTTGCCATACCGACGAGCGGCTCCGGCATCTCGCCCGCCGCCTTGGCCCATGTGTTGGAAACAGGATCGTAGCACCAGATGTCCTTCAGGTAAGTGCGCTCCGCCTGCCCCTGCTCATCGGCATGCAGCGAACAGCCGCCCATCACGTAAATCACATCGTTCAACACACCGGCCGCAGCGAGCATACGTCCCTCCGGCAAAGACGCCACTTCTTTCCACCCCGCATTGATGTCGTCGAGGTTCAGCACGTAGCAGCTGTTCAGGCACGTTGTCGAATCCGGCTTCTCCTGCCCGCCTATCACGTAAAATTGATGCCCGACCCGAGCGAACGCGGCGTTGGCGATGCTCCGGGGAAGCTCGGGCAGCACCTCGGTGCTCAGGCGTTTGCCGTCGTATTCCGTGCGCGTGACCTTGGTGAGGTGTCCCTGGTCGTTGCAGCCCCCGGCGATCAGCACGCCCCTGTCGGTACGGGTAAACGCGGCGTAGGCCACCGGACGCGGCAGCTCGCCCACCACACGCACCTGCAGTCCATTCTCATCCTTCTTCACGAGAGCGACCTCCGCATAGTACACCTTGGCACCGCGCTCTTCCGGCGTCTTGGCCCCGGGTTTTGCACTCGGGAAATTGGCTCCCCCCGCCACGAGAAATGAATCGGGCCCGACGCCCGGGCTCCCGGAGGCCACCATGCCGGCGCGTCCGACGGGGTCATGGAGCATCGCCGGCTCCTCGGCTCCCGCAAGGCACAGTCCCATGACCGCCGGTAAGATCGACCGGCGGGCTCCCGAGATTAACGTGCGCATCGTCTTCATGCCTCACCTCCTTCCCAATCAATCGCCCACACTTCGTTGGAGCGTTTGCCCGGTTTTCTCTCCCCATTCACAATGACCGCCCTCTTCCCGTTCGGCACACAGGGAAGCACGGCCCTGCCCACCGCCGGGGCCGGCGCTTCCTCCCAACAATCTCGTCGGGTATCGTAAGCGAGGCTCACACGGTGGAAGCCGGGATGTTCCTGCGGGGGTATCCCCGCGCGAGAGGCATCGTCCCCTCCCAGCAGGAAAATTCTACCGCCCCAAACGGGCGCGGGCGTGGGGGCCGCCGCACAGAAGCGAGGAAGATCGGCGAGTCTCTCCCAACCGGTCTGCTCGCTGTACCGCCAGGCCTCCCGAAGCATATCCCGGCAGGGCTTCCCTTGCTCATTCGCAGCCAGCCCAATCCCTCCCAACACATAAATCCGACCATCGTCATGCGCCATCTGGTGGAGGAAGCGTCCGCGTCCGCAGAGGGAGGGTCCCTCAGTCCATTCTCTCGCGCTCAAGCTGTAGATAAAGAGTCGATTGAGAGCATCCTGCTCCCCCGGCAGCGAACTGCCGCCCACCACGTAAACCTTGTCGCCGCAGAGCACCGCTGAATGCCCGGTAAGCCCCACGGGGAGCTCCGGAAGTTGCTCGCAGACAACGCATCCCCCCTCAACGCGCAACAGATAACACTCGCTGCGCACACCCTCCGGGGTCGTGCCGCCCATGATCATCACTCCTTCCGGTGTGCTGACCCCTGCCCCGTACGCCAGAGGCATCGGCAGGCGCCCTACCTCCTTCCATGCCGTTTCCCCTTCCTTCAGGAAATAGACCTTATCCGTCCAGCATTTTTTTCCGCCCTCCCAGAGCGGTTTCTCCGGGAAATTGGCCCCGCCGGCGACCAATAGACCGCCGCCGCAGGCGCCCGCGTACATGCCGGCGTAGCCCTCCGGATCCGGGAGCGACGGAAGCTGCTCCCACTTCAGCTGAAAACGATCTCCTTTCACGACGCGCTCCATCTTACCTTATAGCGCGCAGAAAGTCAAGCGCGCACGCGTGAGTGCATTTTGGCTTGCTTTTTCGGGGAATGGGGTGTAATCTGACGCCGCGCTCCGAGCCGGGGGCCACCATAAACGAATCTAGACAAGCCATGGAAACATACAAAATCAAGAGAGCGCTGCTCTCCGTCTCAGACAAGACAGGGTTGGAAGACTTCGCCAAGAGGCTGGCGGCGTTGGGTGTGCAACTCATCTCCACGGGCGGAACTTGCAAGTACCTGCGCGATCTCGGATTGGACGTGACCGAAATTTCCGACTACACCGGCGCCCCGGAACTCTTTGACGGACGCGTAAAAACTCTCCACCCCAAGGTGCACGGCGGTCTGCTGCAACGCCGCGACTTGCAGGAACACCGCGAGCAGGCCGATGCCAACGGCATACCGCCTATCGACCTTGTCTGCGTCAACCTCTACCCCTTCGAGGAGACCATCGCCAAGAGCGGCGTCACACTGGACGAGGCCATTGAGAAGATCGACATCGGCGGACCGTCCATGCTGCGCTCGGCGGCGAAGAACTACAAATTTGTGACCGTGGTGTCGGACCCCGCCGACTACGATGCTGTGCTGGCGGAGATGGAGACCACCGAGGGGGGGAAAAAGGACGAGCCGGAGACGCCCAAATGCGCGACGAGTCTGAAAACGCGCGAACGTCTTGCCATCAAGGTGTTCATGCGCACCTCTTCCTACGATGGCGCGATCTCCAATTACCTGGGGCACCGGGCGGAGGACAGCACGAAAGCGAATTTCTGTCTCTCCCTCCCCGTTGCTCAGACCCTGCGTTACGGGGACAACCCGCACCAGCCGAGCGTTCTGTACGGGGATTTCGAGAAAATCTACACCCAGCTGCAAGGGAAGGAACTCTCGTACACCAATGTGCTGGATCTCGATGCCGCCGCTTCTCTCATCGCCAACTTCCGCCGCCCGACCGTCGGCATCCTTAAGCACACCAACCCCTGCGGAGTCGGACAGGACGACAGCGACCTCGTCGAGGCCTGGAAACGCGCTTATCAGACCGACACGCAGGCCCCCTTCGGCGGCGTCATCGTCATGAATCGTCCCATGACGGAAGCCCTCGCCCGCATCGTAGGCGCCATCTTCACGGATGTCATTATTGCTCCTGATTATGAGCCGGAGGCGCGTGCCATTCTCCAAAAGAAGAAAAACTGCCGCATCATGCGCCTCAATATGGAGGCATGGAGAGAGTACTGTAAAAACCCCATGGTGCGCTCCGCTCCCGGCGGCATCATGACCATGAAGCGCGATGACGTGGTTCTGGGTCTGGATGATTTGGAGAGCAAGGTCGTCACCAAGCGTATCCCCACAGCCGACGAGTTGGAGGCGATGCGCTTCGCCTGGCGCGTCTGCAAGCAGGTTCACTCCAATGCCATTGTCTTTACGGATAAAAATGGGACGCTGGGTATCGGAGCCGGTCAGATGAGCCGCGTCGATTCCGCCAAAATTGCCGTGTGGAAGGCGGGCCAAGCCGGACTCAGCCTCAAGGGAAGTGTTATAGCGTCCGATGGTCTGTTCCCCTTTGCCGATGGTTTGCAGACGGCGATCGATGCCGGAGCGACGGCCTGCATCCAGCCGGGCGGTTCTATCCGCGACCAAGAGGTCATCGAGGCCGCCGACGCCGCGCAAATCGCTATGGTTTTCACCGGCGTGCGCCATTTCCTCCACTGATCCGACGCGTTTCTCACGCGAAGCAGCGAGTTAGCCTTTCCCATGAAACTCGGCGTCAACATCGACCACGTCGCCACCCTACGACAGGCCCGCTACGCCGGCGCTCCCACGGCGGCCGAGCCGGAGCCCTCCGTGCTTTGCGCCGCCCAGGCTGCCCTCGACGGAGGGGCCGACTCGATCACTCTGCACGTGCGCGAGGATCGCCGACACATGCAGGATGAGGACGCCCGGGAAGTGCGGCGAACCATTCCCCTGCCCCTCAATCTCGAGATGGGGGCTACTCCCGCCATGCTCGAATTCGCCCTTGCTCTGCGTCCGGATTACGTGTGCCTCGTCCCGGAGCGCCGTCTGGAGGTCACGACCGAAGGGGGACTGGATGTGCACGGTAGGAGTCAAATGATGAAGGAACTTGTTGACCGCCTCACGGAAGGAGGTACGCGCGTGAGTATGTTCATCGACCCGGAAGACGCACAGGTGGAGGCCAGCGCGGCCGTCGGCTCTCCCATGGTTGAACTGCATACAGGTCGCTACGCCAACTCTGCGGGGGAAGCCCACGAGCAAGAGCTTCAACGCCTCATCCATGCCGCCGAACTCGCCCACGCCCTCGGTCTTGAAGTCCACGCGGGTCACGGCATCCGACTCTCGCATCTCCCCGAGCTCGCACGGGTCCCCCACCTCGCTGAACTCAATATAGGACACACAATTATCTCCCGCGCCCTCTTGATCGGCCTCGCCAACGCCGTCCGCGAGATGAAACGAGCCATCCGGGCCGTCCAATGGACGACGTAAGACGTTGGTTATTTTCGATTTACGATTTACAAAACCTACGGGGCGCTGAGTCAGGGTGGAGCCCGAGCATTACGACTCCCGATGTGATAATTGGGCGAACTCATCCAAAGGAAAACGCATTTGCTCATGCGTTTTCCCCGGGGCTCATCCGATTGAGCTTTACAAAAATAACACCTCATGATATAAGGGCGGAGACATCAAGTTGTCTGTTATGAGAATGAAAAACCTCTTTGCCATCCTCAGGAGAAAAGTGCTCGTTTGTTGCATGGTCATGCTGCTCGCGAGCGGAGCTGCTTTTGCTCTTGAAATAAGTGATCTCCATCTTCCTCTCACTCGTGATGAAGCAGATGACACCCTGAGTAAGGAGTACATCTCCGAGGTCCTTAACGACGGCACCCTGCGCCGCAGCTGGCAACTCGAGAACCGCAAAGTTTTCATCGATTTCAACGTCGGCACCGGTAATGCCATCCTTATCGCCATCACCTACAACAAACCCGTCTCAAAGAAGGTGGGGTTAGCGGATGCCAATGCTCTCGCCCACGGCAAATTCGCCAAGGGAAGCAAGTGGACACTTCCGAAAAATGATGAAGCACGCCGGATGCTGCTGGACGAATATGGACTGGAAAATGTGGTGCGTCGCATGATGGAAGACGGGTCCATGATTTTCTGCGAAACGGATAAGGACAAGAAGAAAATCCTACGCGTCTCCGCCTTCGTTGAAAAACCGAAATCAAACCGTTGGCAGTTGCTCACTTTAAAACCAAAAGACAGCAAAACAACGGCTCTCGGCGGTACTGTCCTCGGCTCCAACGATGTCGATGCCATCTACAAGGACGAGGAACGCCGCAGGTCTATCCCCCTTGCCTCCTCGACATCAACCTCCGCGACCGGCTCCTCCACTCCTACCGCCGGCTCCACCGAATCTTCCCCCACTCGTAGACGGCGCGGGCGCCGCACGGTTCTCGGCTCCACGGGTCATGTCGACGATGATGATGTGTACAAGACTTCCCCGGGACCTTCACTGGATTCTCTGGACTCTCTGGACTCCAACTCGACGAAGGAAGCCACGAAAGGAGGACGCTCCCTCTCCTTCCATCAACCGCCACCCGACTGGCTGAAAAAGGTCGGCATCGAGGACCCGCAGTGGTGGCACTATATCGTCCTGGGCGTCGGAGGACTCGTGCTCCTTCTTGCGCTGCTCAAATCGATGATGAGCGCCTCGGCTCGCTCCAAGCAACGCAAGAACTATAAAAAGGTCGTCTCCCAATCTTCCCCCATGAGCGGTGTGAAGATCAACCGCCGCTGATACGCTCTCAGTTTTCGAGCGCCTGAAGACTCTCATCTGCCGCGCGTCCCGATGCGCGGCAGTTTTTTTAATCAAAATGACTCGGTGGCACGAGATAGCAGACAAACAGCTCTGCCCCTTCCAGATACAAATGAATCGCTATGCGCCCCGGCTCATGTCGCACCGTATAGGCATCATGCTCAGCCGGCGGGCGCGGCGAAAATCTCATCATCTTCTCCGGCGATAATACGGCACTCCTCAATACACCGATGAGATGCCGGTTGCTCATCGCAAGCATCTCCTCAAAGTTGCTCACGGGAAGAGTTAACGTCGGTATTCGAGATGTAGCCACGGCGGTCACTATACACCTCTTCTCCCCACAGTCAAGTCTTTTCCCTTGCGGTGGGAGCGTTCGCATTGCCTCAAAAATAAAGTCACCGAAGGGACGTAAAAAACAGGAAAAAAGAATTATCTGAAAGCTTGATGCCTCAAAAAAGAAGGGTTAATATCAAACATATGTCTCTAAAGATGAGTAAA
>CANQSY010000057.1 GCA_947626635.1 uncultured Akkermansia sp. | reverse complement strand
ACCCGTTTTAGCGGTTTGAGGCGATTTTTCTCTCTTATTGTCTCGAAGACAATAAGTTGCGTGTGATTATCTCTTTTTGAAAGAGATGAGCAAGTCAAATTGCATTTATCTTCACTTTTTTTCGAAAGAATTAATTTTAAATTTTTGATAATGAAGAGATTTATTTCATGAGAAAAAATAATGTTTTCTTCAAAAGGTCGATCAAAATAGTAAGCCTGACCTTTCAAATCAACTTCATCCAACCTCCGTAAAATATTCAACATCATGGGAAATGATTGTTCCTTGCGCGGTATCGTTTTCAAAAAGATATAATCGCTCCGTGCGCGCGAGACGCGCGCGAGGTTTTTTGCCGATCATTGAATTCAACCCATTTTTTCGCCATGAAACTTCATTTGCCTCTTGCTCTCCGAGCTGCCTTGCTGGCTGTTCTTTGCGCTACACAAGTTTGGGCAGAACGAACGCTGACCATTGATGACGTAGAAGAGGAGGATTGGAACGGGATTATTGATAATGACCTAGGAGGAAAAGAGATCGAGATTACCCTATCAGGTGATATCCCTAATACGGTGGAGCTGCAGGGTGCAGGTTATATAGGCTCCTCCAAAGGTTCCAGCGCAACGATTACAGTGAATGGCGGCGAGTTTACGCAGAGTGGAGGGCGTATGGCCTCCTCCGAAGGTTCCAGCGTAACGATTACAGTGAATGGCGGCGAGTTTACGCAGAGTGGAGGGGGTATAGGCGGCGCCTACAAAGGCAACGCAACGATTACAGTGAATAAAGGCGGCGAGTTTACGCAAAGTGGAGGGTCTATGGGATACGGTGGCAGACTAGATATTATAGTGAATGAAGGAGGCATATTTACGCAGAGTGGATCCCTGACGAACGGGTATATAGGAAGTGGGTCCGGGAACACGATAACCGTCAAGGGTCAATTTGTGCAGAAGGGAGGGAATATAGCCGGCTTCAACTACGACAGTGTGACGATTACAGTGGATAAAGACGGCGAGTTTACGCAGGAAGGAGGGTTCATAGCCTACGCTTATGGAGCCAACGCAACGATTATAGTGAATGGCGGCAAGTTTACGCAGAAAGTAGGGGGGATTATAGCCGGCACCAGCTCCTACGGTGTGACGATTACAGTGGATAAAGACGGCGAGTTTACGCAGGAAGGAGGGTACATAGCCTACGCTGGTGAAGCCAACAACGCAACGATTATAGTGAATGACGGCAAGTTTACGCAGGAAGGAGGGTTCATAGCCTACGCTGGTGGAACCAACGCAACGATTACAGTGAATGATGGCGGTGAGTTCACAAGTACGGGAGGCCATTTGGGATACAGTGGCAGTGTGACGATTGATGTGAAGAAAGGCGGCAATTTTAGTAAGAGCGGTGGGTACATAAGCAATGGTACCATGACAGTGGAAGAGTATGGTACGTTTACTTTGAGCGGTGATGCAACCGTATCGTCTGGGAACACGATAACCGTCAAGGGTCAATTTGTGCAGGAGGGAGGAACAATTAAAAGTTATACCTCGTCAGTGGTTTCCATCGGTGAAAGCGGCGTCTATACAATGTCGGGCGGGACGAATGGAGCAGCCGTCACAGTGAATCACGGAGGCTCCTATGTCTTATCCGGCTCAGCGGAAGTGACAGGCGAAGTGACGCTGAAAGGAGGCAGCTTGGATTTAGGCAATTTGCAAGAAACAGACGCTACCATTGTTTTTCAGGACGGGACGATGAGCAATGCGCAGAACTACGCAGGGACTTTGAAAGTGGAGACAGACGAAGAAACGACGGTGGGAGAAGCGTTGAACATGGCTGGAATCAATGGAAGCAAGCTGAAAGAATTCAACGTGCAGTCGAACAAGGAAGGGGTTTCTCTGATTAACTTTGCTGCAGGAAATACCCTCACACTTTCCGGGGAGAATATGATGACGCTCGGGTCTGCTAACGCAGGCGAGAAAGGGGCTCTGTTTCAGTTTGCAGATGGGAATGGCACATTGAACTTTGACACAGGCGCTACGATAACCTTCCGAAATATAGGGATATTGAAGAAGGAAGGCGAATGCTGGCTGACGAATGCAAGTACTGTGACGGGCTGGGCGGAGGCTCTCCGGAACAATTATGAATTATATGGGTTTGAAGTTTCTCTACAACAGGAGGCAGGCAAAGGGTGGAAGCTCACGGCAACAGGACTGGATCAACTCTGGATCGCCTCGGTTGATGGAACGGAGGTGAACGAAGGCTCCAATATAGGCAATTACACGAACGGAGTGATCGCGGATCGGGATCTCACCTTGACCCTGACGAGTCTCGGAGCAACGCAGGTGCATAATCTGACGGATGGTGGGATAAAGGGCGGATTCTCGGTGAGTGGGGCTGGTGGCGTTGTCGTTGAACTAGTGAATTCCAGGGACACGACGATGAAAGGGGATATCACCGTCACCGGAGGGGCAGAGTTGCGTAAAACGGGCACCGGAACCTTCACTTTCTCCGGCACCCTTTCCACAGATGGTGAGTTGGTGATTCAAGAGGGTAGTTTCACGCAGAGTGGTGGGTATATAGCCAAGGATAAAGGCTTCAGTGCAACGATTACAGTGAATGATGGCGGTGAGTTCACGAGCACGGGAGGCTATTTGGGATACGATGGCAGTGTGACGATTGATGTGAAGGGAGGCGGCAATTTTAGTAAGAGCGGTGGGTACATAAGGAATGGTACGATCACAGTGGAGAAGTACGGCACGTTTACGTTGAGCGGGGATGCAACCATAGCGTACGGGAAAACGATGACCGTCAATGGTGACTTTGTGCAGGAAGGAGGAACGATTAATAGTTATACCTCAGCTGAGGTTATCGTCGGTGAAGGCGGCGTCTATACCATGTCGGGCGGGACGAACAACGCGACAACAACGGTGAAGGCGGGCGGCAATTATAACTACAGTGGCGGGACGATAGGCGCGTCGAACTTCACCGTGGAGGACGGTGGGTATTTTAATTTGGTGAAGAACGAGAACTATACGCACTCGACGGCATTGAAAGGGGCGGGGCATATTACCGTGAATGACCGTGCGACATATGACTTGAACGGCAATAAGGGGACGCTGGACATCATCATGCGCGGCGGGAAGTTGACCAACGCGGGGAGCTACACGCACAACGCGAGGATCGACACGGGTGCGGACTACAGCGGGGAGGTGTCGCTGGGAGGGCTGAATGCAGCGCGCATTGAGAGCGTGACGATAGCGGGAGCCGCCACCAGCATCACCGAGATGGCGAAAGGGAGCACGCTCAGCTTCCACAAGGGGGACAGCATCACCGTGGGCAGCGGGCACATGAGCGATGCAGGTGGGGAGGCGCGCGACGGGTACATTCTGAACTTTACGGACGGAAGTGGGACCGTTGCCTTTGCTGAGGAGGGAGCGGTGGTGCTGAATTTTGGTGCCGGGGTATTTGATGATGTGATGGGTAAGGGGAACTTCAGGAAGGAGATATGGCTGACGAATGGAACCATCGATGGTGTGCCGACGGAAGATATAGAGGGCTGGCTGGAAGAGCATTTTGTGCTGGGCGCCGGGTTGGAGGACTTGAGTTTGACCTATATCGAGGGTGTGAATGGAGGGGGCAAGCTTCTTTTGTATGGCAATGCGGATGGCATCTGGATAGCCTCGCGCAACGGGCAGGAGGTGACAAGCGTCACGCGCCTCGACAAGTTCAACCAGGTGCAGGCGGATGTGGATCTGACGTTGAATCCCGGGGAGGAGGGGACGATGCACGTGCGGCAGCTGCAGAGCGGTGGTGGAACGGGGGACCTGATCGTGGAGAGTGTGGAGGGACTGAGGGTGCAGCTGGACAATGAGCACACGGATGAGAACGGGAGCAACGGCAACACGGATTTCCTGGGAAATATCCGTGTGGAGGATGGAGCCGGAGCGACAGCCATTCTGGAGAAGACCGGGAGCGCATCGCTCACGGTGAGTGGCAACGTGACCACGGGCGGTGTGGTGCAGGTGAGCGAAGGGACGCTTGCGCTGGAAGGGGAAGGGAACAGCATCGGATCACTGGCTATGGGCGGCACGGACGAGGAAGGAAATGAGACGAGCGGTACATTGCAGGTGGACGGGACGCTCACCCTGACGGGGAGGAGCGTCATGACGGAGGAGAGCCGAGGGAGCATCATTGGCACGGGCACGGTGAAGATGGGGAGAGGCGCGAGTTTCACTCTGGAGAGGGCGGTGAGCTACACAGTGCAGAAAACGGAACTCACCGGCGGCGCGCAGATGGAGCAGCAAGGGGGAGAGATCAAGGGTGGAACTTTCACGTTGAATGGCGCGGGGACGGGATTCACGCAGATGGGGGGAAGTATGATCAGAAAGGCGTCGTTCACCATGGGGAGCGGCACTACGTGGACGCAGAGCGTCGGCGTCATTTGGGATTGCAGCTTCACTGTGAATGCCGGTGCGAAGATGGAGCAGAGATGGTCGGGAGAGATCCAGGGTGGAACTTTTACGTTGAATGGTGCGGGAGCGAGGTTGATACAGGAAGTGGGAGGCAGCATCACCGACGGCGTCTTCACGCTGAGTGGGGGTGCAACGATGACGGCGAGAGGCAGCATCATCGGCGGCGTCTTCACGCTGAGTGGGGGTGCAACGATGACGGCGAGAGGCAGCATCATCGGCGGGACCTTTACTTTGATCGGGACGAGTGAGGACGGAGCGAAGCTCGTCCTGGACGGAGGGCGCATGACGGGTAGAGTCACCTTGGAGGGCGCGGCGAGCAGCTACGACATGGGGAACCAAGCGGCGGGCGGCAGCGTTTTGATGCAGGGCGGCAAGCTGGAGAATGCGGGGAGCTACACGGGGAGCCTGACCATTCAGACGGGTGGTACGTACGAGGGCGAACTGAAGCTGGGCGGGGTGGATGCCGCGTGCATCACGAGCATCACGACGGAGGGAAGCGGCACATACCTCACGGGGCTGAAAGCGGGAAGTACACTGACCCTGAGCGGCGAGAACAGCATGGCGGTGAGTACGGACAACTTGAATTACGAGGAGTCAAACCACACCTATCTCATCCAATTTGAAGGAGGAAATGGCACGATTGCCTTTGCGGATGGGGAGGACGAGGGCAGTGTGGGATTCGAGCTGAAATTGGACGCGAAGGTGATCGCCGCGCTGCGCAAGCAGGAGGAGGGCGTGGAACTCTACTTCACCAATGGGGATATAACGGGCGCGCCGGAATTGATTCCCGGCAATGAGGAGAGTCAGGAAGCGTGGAAGGAATGGGTAAAGGAGCACATCCACTTCACCAAGACGCTGGAGAGCCTCGGTTACGCTGTGGTGGGCATTGAGGGAGGCAAGTTGCTCATCAGCGGCAGCACGACGGATATCTATATCGCCGCTATCCATGGACAAACCGTGACGAGTCCCTTGCAGCTCGGACGCTATGCCGCTGTGGTGGTAGATGACGACCTCACCCTGGACTTCGACGTGGATGAAGAGCCGGCAGAGAACAGCGTGATCCACAACCTGCTAAGCGGGGCTGGTGATGAAACCGGTGACCTGATCGTCAACAAATCCGGCGAGTACGCGTTGACCCTCGAACTGAACAACACGGAGGACAGCGAGCTGAATTCGTACCGCAACTTTGTCGGCAACCTGACGGTGACGGTGGGGAAAGATGCGGGAGAGCTAAGCCTGATTAAGACAGGAACGGAAAAACTGACGGTGGGAGGCAACCTGACGACTCCCGGTTCGCTGGAGGTGCAGGAAGGCACGCTGGAGCTAGGGGGAGCGTCGAGCAGCGTGGGGTCGCTGGAGGTGAAGGATGGTTCGGGACTTGTCTTGTCGGACAAGGCGAAACTGCACATGGGGAACGACGCGTTGACGACGGGAATCATCAGCGGACCGGGTGAGCTGGACTGGGACGGTGAGCTCTCGCTGTCCGGTACAGTTGGACTGGACGGGGTGGCGTTGGATATGGAGAAGGGGGAGAGTCTGAAGATAGACGGCGTGACCGTGAGCATGGGGGACGGACAGATCGGCGGCGGAGAGTCGTCGGTGAGCATCGCGGTGGAAAACAACGGTAGCTTCACCATGGAGGATGGATTCCTGGGCAGCGGGAAGGAGGACGGCGCCACCGCCACACTGGATGTGAAGGGGTCGGAATTCGTGCAGGCCGGCGGCGTGATTCAGCAAGGGGCGGAGGTCACCCTTTCTGATGGAGCGACAATGGAGCAAAATGGGGGAAAGATCAAAGACGGGGTTTTCTCCCTCACCGGCGCCGTTTTCACACAGGGAACGAACGGCAGCATCTCCGGAGGCGTCTTCACACTGGGAGGGGGAGCCACGATGAGCCAGAGCGGCAGTATCACGGGCGGAACCTATACTTTGAGCGGCAAGGGAACGAGCTTCACGCAGGCAGCCGGCAGCATCTCGGGAGAGGAGTTGAAGTTTACCTTGGATGATCAGGCGACGTTGACGCAAAACGGGGGTGAAATCAGCAGCGGCGTCTTCACACTGGGAGGGGGAGCCACGATGAGCCAAGGCGGCGCCATCTCCGGCGGGACTTTCACCCTGAACGACGCGGGAACGGGGTTCACCCAGACGGGAGGTACGATCAGCGAAGCGGCGTCGTTCACCCTGAACGCCGGGACGATGATGTGGCAAGAAGGGGGAGAAATCAAGGGTGGAACCTTCCGGCTGAGCGGCGCGGAAGCGAATTTGACGCAGGCAGTGGGCGGCAGCATCTCAGGCGGGACTTTCACGCTGAGTGAGGGAGCCACGATGAGCCAGTCGGGAAGCATCACGGGCGGCACGTTTGGATTGAGCGGCGGGACGACCATGAGTCAAGCCGGCAGCATCTCCAGCGGGACTTTCACCCTGAGCGGCGCGGGAACGAATTTGACGCAGGAAGCGGGCGGCATCATCTCCGGCGGGACTTTCACACTGAGCGGCGCGGGAACGAGCATCGAACAGAGGGGAGGTACGATCAGCGGGAATGCGGCGTTCATCCTGAACGCCGGGACGACGATGACGCAGGACGGAGGAAAGATCACTGGCGGAACCTTTACTTTGCTCGGGACGAGTGAGGACGGGGCGAAGCTTATCCTGGAAGGAGGCACCATGGAGGGCAGCGTCACCATGGAGGGAGCGGCGAGCACTTACGACATGGGGAATCAGGCGGCGGGAGGCAGCGTGCTGATGAAAGGCGGGAAGCTGGAGAATGCGCAGAACTATGCGGGAACCCTGACCATCCAGACGGATAATGAGTACACGGGCGATCTGGAGCTGGGAGGGGTGGATGCCGCTCGCATCACCAAGGTCGTTACGGGTTCCTCCCAGACCGAGCTGCACGGGTTGAAGAGTGACAGCAAACTCACCTTCCGTGACGGGGAGAGCAAGATGGTGGTGGGCAGCGAACACATCGCGCAAGGGGACGAGTCCGGGACAGTCATGGTGCAGTTTGAGGGGGGTAAGGGACAGATCGCTTTTGAAGAGGGCGGGACGTTGCAACTGCACTTGAACTCGGAGGTGCTGAAAGGCATTGATGGGAAAGGCATTGAAGGACAGTTGGAGATTCTTTTCACCAACGGCAGCTTTAGAGGGCTGCCCGATGGACAGGAGAAGTTAGAGGAGTGGTTGGCGAAGCATTTCGTGCTGGAGACCGGGATGGAGGAAATCAAGGTGTTGCTGCTGGATGACGTGCACGGCGGGCGTCTGGTGCTCACGGGCAGCACGAGCGGGATATGGATCACGTCACGCAATGGGCAGAGCGTGGATGTGGTGGATTTGTTGAACCGATACAGTGCGGTGTTCGTGGATGAAGATTTAACCCTCACGCTGCCCGCCACAGAAGAGGAGACGCCCACCATCGTGAAACAGCTGCAAAATAATGAGGGAGAAGGTGACTTTATCGTGCAGACGGAGGAGGGAGCCACGGGAGACACAGCCAATCACACCGTACAGCTGAACAATGTCCACACCAACGAACACCAGAACAATGGGGACACAGACTTCTACGGGAACATCAATGTGGAAGGCGAGGGATTGGAAGCGGCTACCCTCGAGAAAACGGGCAACGCCACGCTGACCGTGCATGGGGACGTGACCACGGGCGGCGTGGTGCGGCTGAGCGAGGGTGTCCTTGAGCTTGAGGGGGAAATGAACAGCATCGGTTCGCTGGCTATGGGCGGCACGGACGAGGAAGGAAATGAGACGAGCGGTACATTGCAGGTGGACGGGATACTCACGCTGACGGGGAGGAGCGTTATGACGGAGGAGAGCAAAGGGAGCATCACCGGCGAGGGCGAGTTGAAAATGGGCAAGGACGCGAGTCTGACTTTGGCGGGGGAAGTGAGCTACACAGTGCAGAACACGGAACTCACCGACGGCGCACAGATGAAGCAGCAAGGGAAAAGTTCAATCACCGGCGGGAGCTTTACCTTGAGCGGGACGGGGACGACATTCGTGCAAGAGGGCGGCAGCATCACGGGAGGTTCCTTCACGCTGAAGGAGGGAGGCACGATGGAAACAAGTGGCAGCATCACGGGCGGTACGTACGAATTGAGCGGGGAGGGGACGAGCCTCACGCAGCGCGCGGGAAGTATCGGTGGAGGTAAGGACGGTGGAGATGCGGAGATCACGCTCAAGGACGGAGCAAAGCTCGTTCTGAGCGGCGGCAGCATGGCGGGGAGCGTCACCATGGAGGGTGAGGCGAGCGCCTACGACATGGGAAGCCAGGAGGCGGGCGGCAGCGTGCTGATGAAAGGCGGCAAGCTGGAGAATGCGGAGAACTACGCGGGAACCCTGACCATCCAAACGGATAATGCATACACGGGCGACTTGGAGCTGGGCGGTGTGGATGCCGCGCGCATCACCGACGTGCAGACGAAGGGAGAAGTGCGACTCACCCAGTTGAAAGAGGAAAGCACGCTGACCTTGCACGGCGACCACAGCATGCGCGTGGCTGTCGGCAACACGGATTACGGGGAGCAGGAAGCGCAGGCGCTCATCGAATTCAACGGGGCAGGAGGGCACGTGGCGCTCGAGGGCAACATGACGCTGCTGCTGGATTTGAGTGCGGAAGTGTTGGCCGGATTGCGCAAGCAAGAAGACTTTGAACTGCTCTTCACCAACGGCGATCTTGTGATGGCGGACGGGAAGGATCCCCTGACCTGGGTGCAGGAGCATTTCATTTTCCGCGAGGTGTTGGAGAAGCTGGGATTTGCTGTGGAGTCCGTGGAGGGAGGCTCACTCATCATCAGCGGCAGCACGGAGGATTTGTATATTGTCGGAGAGGATGGGAGCGTGGTGGACCGTGCGTTCCAGCTGGGACGCTACAAGGGAGTTATCGTGGATGAGGATTTGGCGCTCGATCTGAACGTGCAGGAGAACGCGGTGGAGAACAGCGTGCTCAAGAATGTGGAAAGTTTGGGCGAGCAGGCCGATCTCAACATTAAAAAGAGTGGAGCGGGCGACATCACGGTGGAGTTGCACAATGATGAGGACACCGACACCGAGTTAGGCGGCAACCTCACGGTGACCAAGGAAGATACGGATGGGACGGGGCGAGCCGATCTGCTCAAGAGCGGCAAAGGAAAATTGACCGTGGGTGGCAAGTTGCAGACAGAAGATAACCTGACCGTGGCCGACGGAACGCTGGCTCTGGAGGGGCAACGCAGCAGCGTGGGCTCACTGAATCTGGGCAGTATTGACGAGGAGGGAAATAAAACGAGCGGAGAATTGCAGGTGGATGGGACGCTCACTCTCACCGGAAACTCCGATATGAGCGATGACCGGGGCAGCATCACCGGCGGGGGGAAACTGGTGGTGGAGGGAGATGTGCGGCTCGGCGAGGAAGTGCAGATGGATGGTCCCGCGCTGGAGCTGGGGAGCGAGGGGAGTGTGACCGCGTCCGGTGAGCTCCGTTTGCAGGGAGTGAACGGGCAGGGAAGCCTCTCCGGAAGGGACGTCACCGTGGAGGGGAGCGGAGGAAGATTCGCCGGTACGCTGGCCGGGAGTCTGACCGTGGAGGGACGTGGGGCGCAGCAGACGCTCATGGGCGAAGTTCAGGGCAGTGAAGCCGAGTTGCACGTGCAGGATGGGGGTAAACTGACGCTGCTGGGGGCGGGAGAAGCACGTTCGGAGGAAGAACCGATTCCGCCCGTGGGGGAACAGAGCTACAAAAGCGTGGAGAATGGGTATGGAGGAATCCTGCGCATTGAGGCCGCCAGCGAGGAGGCGAGCGGACGCGGCGGCGCGGGAATCCATGTGGAGAATGACATCGTGTTCCGCGATGACTCGACCACGGAGCTTGTGTTTAACATGAACTCGGATCAGCTGTGGGATGAACACGACGCCACCATGCTGGAAACGGACAAAACCATCTACATTGAGGACAACGCGCACTTTGTGTTGGAGAGTCTGGGAGAAGGATTCTCATCGAAGCGTGGAGATTTAGTGAATGTCAAGGTGATGCAGGGCAGCAAGGTTGTGCTGGGGGCATACCCGGCGGACGAGGAAAGGGTCGATACCGCAGGGGAGGAGGAAACGGGCGAGCCGGAGCTGTACAGCGCCGGCGCTCCTGAGGAAGAAGGGTTGGCCGGAGACGACGAAGCGAAGAGCGAGGGGAGCATGGAGTCGGAGCCGGCAGAAGAGGATTCGCCCGAAATCACGCGTCGCCTCAACGTGGTGGAGCTGCGAGGTCTCTTCCGCGTGTACTTCACGGGGGCGTGGCTCGGGGTGGATGAAACAACGAGAACTGTGTACCTGAACGGTAAGTATCGCACGGCGAGTCTTTTCAACGGTGTCGCTAACTCTCACAATTCGCACGCCGGCGCGAATCTGCTCTGGGAAGCGTCGCAGGTGGTCGACCTCTTTGTCGATGGGGGCGTACTGAGCGCCTTGTCGGCGTGTGTGGCTAATACTATGGAGAGCGATCCGGCGGAAGCGAGACGCATCATGGCTGCCGTGGCGGGCAGCACCGTGACCTCGTTGAGCGCGGCGCAGAGGGATGTAATGCGCAGTCGGATGCAGAGCGTGCGCAACCACGCGCAGGCGGTGTCCGCCCCCTACGAGAGCATTGAACAAAAGACGCGTCCCTACCGTGTGATCCCGGCGAAGGGATGGAAGGACGATGCGCGAGAAGAACCGACGGTCACGCGTCGAGACGTTCGTGGTCTGCATGCTTGGGTGGAGGGAGTTGGACATTTCCACGAACAGCACACGCGCGGAGACGAGAGCGGGTACCGTCTGAACGCCTGGGGCGGAGCAGCCGGGGCCGATTTGCGCCTCAGCGAGGAGACAGTGATCGGTCTTTCAATCTCTGCGCTTTACGGCGACCTCACAGCCAACGCTTCCGACACCGCCAAGGGAGACTGGGACAGCTACACAGTGAGCCTGTGGGAGCGCACGCGTGATGACCGCTGGGCGCACACCTTTGTCGTATCCGCCGGGTTAAATGACGCCAAATTGAACCGCACGGTGAATTACGGCGTGGGCAGCTACACGACACATGGCAAGACGGATGGCTATTCGTTAGGAGCACTCTATGAACTCAGCTACGATGTGCCGCTGAACACCGATTCCACGCGCGTGCTGCAACCCTTTGCCACGGCATCCGTGGTGCACGGTGTGGTAAACGGCTACGCAGAGAGCAGCAGGGATCGAACTGGGTTGAACGTGGGCCGGCAGGACCTGACGCTTGCCACCCTCGCCCTCGGCGCTCGCTGGTTGATGCTGACGAATGCAAGCAAGGCGCTTAACCGCACCATTCGCACCGAGTTGCGTGCCGCCGTGGCGCAGGATTTCGGAGAGAGACGGGCCAAGGCCGATGTGGCTCTGCAAGCTAACCCCGGCTATGCCACGGGAGTGTACGGTTCACGCACAGGAAGCACCGCTCTGCAATTCGGCGGCAATTTGCTCATTCCAGTGACGGAGAACATGGACGTGACTCTGGATGTCAATGCCGACCTTCGCGCTCACAGCTGTAATTGGAACGGTTCCTTGGGTGTGCGCTTCGGCTTCTGAAACAGAGGTAGATCGCTCCGTAGGTCGGAGCGGGATTGCTCTCTCTTTTTGTCTTGAGGACAATAAGTTGCGTGAGTTCGTCTCTTTTCGAATGAGATGTCCAGTCAAAGATTTCAAAAAGATTATAAAAAAATGACTAAGGAAGGAATAAAATGAAGATTCGGACGAATCCCCTCCTTGTGAAAATCGGATGCTGCAGGAGCAATGCGTTCATAAAAAAGATGTACCCAACTCGGACTCGCGCACGTCTTTCGAAAAGAGATACACTAACTTTGCGTGGAAGCGCCGTAGAGGAAGTTTTCAACGCATAACGCACCACCAACCAACAACAAATATGTCTGGAAGCAGTCAAAAATTCATCGGGCGGAACAGGGCTCCGCGCGTACAGATTGAGTACGATGTCGAGCTATATGGAGCCGAGAAGAAAGTCGACTTGCCATTTGTCATGGGAGTGATTTCCGATTTGTCAGGTAAGTCCAACGAGGAGTTGCCGCCGCTTGCGGAACGGGGATTTATGGAGATTGATGGGGATAACTTCAATGAACGCATGGAGAGCATGAAGCCCCGGGTAGCCTTTTCGGTGCCGAATGTGATCGGCGAGGAGGGCAATATCGGGGTGGACCTGACCTTCAAGAGCATGGAGGACTTCAATCCGGACGCTGTCGCGGCGAAGATTCCGGGGGTATCGGACCTGCTGGAGGCGCGCAAACAACTTGCAGCGTTGGTATCCTACATGGATGGCAAGGCGGGAGCCGAGGAGCTGATTGGGAAGATTTTGAAGGATCCGAGTTTGCTGAAGGCTCTTTCCGAGCAGAAGGCTACTAAGAAAGACGAACCCCAAGAAAACGCATAAAAGCCATGGCGGAAAAACAGACTCAAACCCAGGCGGCAGCCACTGAGGTGGTGGAGCTCAACGATTTCGAGGCATTGCTCGATCGTGAATTTCGACCCAAGAGCGAGAAAGCCAAGAGCGCCGTGCAGCAAGCTGTCGGAACGCTCGCTACGCAGGCTCTCGGCAAGGCCAATGTCATCTCGGACGATGTGATATCCACCGTGGAGGGGATGATCGCGGAGCTGGATAAGAAGCTGAGCGCCCAGATCAATGCAGTGATTCACCACCCGGACTTCCAGAAGTTGGAGAGCGCGTGGCGCGGGCTGCACTATCTCGTGAGTAACACGGAGACGGATACACACCTCAAAATTCGCGTGCTCAATGTCTCCAAGGACGAACTTGCCAAGAGCATCAAGAAGTACAAGGGGGCGGCGTGGGACCAGGACCCGATCTTCAAAAAACTCTATGAAAACGAGTTCGGTTCTCCCGGCGGTGAGCCGTACGGCGCCCTGATTGCTGACTATTACTTCAGCCATCAGCCCAAGGATGTGGAAATCCTCAAGGGGATGGGACGTATCTGCGCTGCGGCGCATTGCCCCATGATATCCGCTGCCGATCCCGCCCTCATGAATATGGACAGCTGGCAGGAGCTTTCCAATCCGCGTGACCTCAGCAAGATCTTCCAGACGCCGGAATACGCGGCCTGGAGAAGTTTGCGCGAGTCGGACGACAGCCGCTACATCGCACTGACCATGCCGCGCGTGCTGGCTCGCTTGCCGTACGGGGCCAAGACAACTCCCGTTGAAGGGTTCGCCTTTGAGGAAGAAACCGGCGCCGGAGACAACTCGGCGTACACGTGGATGAATGCTGCCTACGCCATGGGCGCCAACATCAATCGTTCCTTCAAGAAGTCAACTATAATAATTAGGTGGGAGAATTTTTATTTTACGCTAAGGAAGATCAGCGTAGCTCCGCTTATGGGGC
>CANQSY010000056.1 GCA_947626635.1 uncultured Akkermansia sp. | reverse complement strand
ATATAGTATACTTTGAACTTCTTGGCACCCCTTTTTTGTGCCAAGAAGCTGTCGCATTTAATTTTGCGATCCACACTCGAGTAAATTGTGCTGTTTTTTTGCTTCACATGCGGGTGAATCGGACTATAATAGCGTCGTAATAATACTTGTCTTATGAAGATTTGGTTTGACGGTAAGTTGGTAGATGAGAAGGAGGCAAAGACCTCCGTTTTTGACCATGCGACTCTATATGGTGACGGATGCTTTGAAGGTATCCGCTTTTATTCCGGCAAGATTTTCCGCTTGCAGGAGCACATCGTGCGCCTTTTTGATTCCATGCGCTACCTGCTCATCGACCTGCCATGGAGCTTCGAGGAGGTGTGCGCCGCGACGCAGGAAACCGTGGATGCCAGCGGGATGCAGGATGGCTACATTCGCCTCGTGGTGACGCGCGGAATGGGAGACCTCGGCCTCAACCCGCGCAACTGTCCGAAACCCAGCATGTTCATCATCGCGCAGAACATCACTCTCTATCCTAAGGAGATGTATGAAAACGGTCTGAGTCTCATTACCAGCTCCTACCGACGCCCGAATCCCGATGTGCTCAGCCAACAGGTCAAGTCCCTGAACTACCTCAACAGCATATCCGCCAAGATTGAAGCCGTCCAGCAGGGCGCCGGAGAGGCGCTCATGCTCAACCAGCAGGGCAACGTGGCCGAATGCACCGGCGACAACATCTTCATCGTGAAAAACGGTGTGGTCGCTACCCCGCCGCTGACCGAGTGCGCCTTGGGCGGCATCACCCGCCACGCGGTGATGGATATATGTGCGGAGTTGGGTATCCCCTGTGTGGAGCGTGTGATGAACCGCTTTGATATTATCTGCGCCGACGAGTGCTTCCTGACGGGAACCGCCGCTGAGGTGATCGCTGCAACGAGTCTGGATGGTCGGGTCATCGGCTCCGGTCACGCCGGCAGCATCACCAAACGCATTCTGGCGCGTTATCAGGAAATGGTTCGCGAGTGAGGTAACCATGGAGAGGCTCTACGGCGGACGGTTTGTGAATCTCGTGCGTGACGGACGCTGGGAGTACTGCGAGCGCGTCAACAACACCCGAGCGGCGATGATTTTCGCCCGCACCGACCGGGACAAGATTCTCCTGGTGGAGGAGTATCGACCGCCCATCCGGCAGCAGAGCATTTGCTTTCCCGCCGGGCTTGTCGGCGATGAGGGGGAGGAAAGTGCAACAGAGGCGGCACGCCGTGAATTGCTGGAGGAAACAGGCTACGCCGCAGATTCCATGCTCTTCCTTTTCTCCGGACCCTCTTCGCCCGGCATCACCTCTGAATGCCTGGACTTTTTCTTAGCCGATGGCTTGCACAAGGTGAGTGATGGTGGTGGCGTGGCGTCAGAAAAAATTATCGTGCATGAAGTGCCGCTCGCGCAGATCGATGACTGGCTGGAGTCTCAGAGGCACCTTGGCAAGGCTGTGGATCCACGGATTTATGCGGGGCTGTACGTGATGGAGCGGATGGCGCGCCGGACTCAGTGTGAGGATGCCGCTGAGCAGGCAGAGGCTCCCTTTGGCGAGCATGCCTCCATCTCCCTCAATCGTTGCATAGATCCTGCCGATTTTTGCGCGCCTTCTCAAGCCAGGCACATAGAAGGTCAGCCTCCCCTCGGTCAATAATTTGCAGCAAATCTTCCAGGTCGTCTCGACAATCCTTCAACGCCTCCTTGAGGACTTCCTTGTTGCTCAGGATGATGTCCGTCCACAACTCGGCGCCGCCGCTGCTCACGCGCGTCGTGTCGCGAAATCCGGTGGCTGCCAGTTTGCTCAGCTCGGCGGTTGATACGCCCCCGCAAGAGACGTTGCGTGCGCAGAGGGCCGCCAGCAGGTGCGGCAAATGTGAAGTGCGACCAACCGCACAGTCGTGCGCATCTTTCTCCATGATGATGATTTCTCCCGCGCCGATGTTCGTCCAGAAATCTCTCAATCTCGCCACGGCGGAGGTATTGCTCTGTTCCTGTTGGGTGAGCACGACGGTAGCGGAACAAAATAAATCTTCTCGTGCGTTTTCCAGCCCCTGTTTTTCAGCGCCGGCCATGGGGTGCGAACCGATGAAGCAGTGACCATGCTCCGTCAAAAAATGTCCTACGGTTTGGTGTACCGAGCCCTTGACGGACCCGACGTCAGTGATGATAGCACCGGGGGCGAGGGCCGGCAGGAATTTCTGCGCAAGGGGAAGGAAGGTGCTTACCGGCGTGGCGAGGATGACGAGCTCGGCGCCGTTCACGATGGAGCAGAGATCGGTATCAGCTACGGCAGCGATGCCAAGCTCCCGCGCGCGGACAAGAGGAGCCTCACGTCGAGCCCAGATGCGTACCTCACAGTTCGCTAAATACTTGCGCGCCGCCAAGGCGATCGAACCGCCGATGAGACCGGGACCGAGTATGGCAACGCTGCGAAAAGGTTGTTGCATTTCGCTGCTCACGGCACGTAAAATTGGAAGTTCGTGCCGCGTACCTTCAGCTTCTTACCGCTTGGGTAGGGCTGATTGGTTTTCGGGTTGATGATGCGGATCTTCTTGCTGGGATCCAGCGGATTCCACACGCGGGTCGGGTCGCCCTCTACCCGTGCAGCCGTCGGAATAGGCCCTGTATTTGTAATGAGTTTGGGGTCCGTCGCCGGAGCTGTATTCGCCGCCGGGGCAGGGGTTTCTGTCGGCGGGGGAGTGGCGAGCGATACCACCGGAGGAATGATCGTAGGAGCTGCTGGCTCCGGCGCGGGCGCCGTGGGTGTCGTCGAAGTTGGCGCTACCGGTTCAGGGATCGGAGCAGCCGGTTGTTCCTTCTTCGGCGCAGGTGCCGGTTCTGTCCCCGTCATGGGCTTCACCGGTGCCGGCGTAGCGGCTGTCGTCGCAGCAGATGTCGGAGCGGAGATGAACCCGGACGGCGTTGGTGCGGCCTCCCAGCTCGTCGTTTGCACCGGCTCTTCCTGCGGTGGCTCGACAGCGGTCACCGGGCGGGGTTGATACGGTATCTCTGGTACCGGATCCGTATCCAGTACGCATGAGCTCAGCCCTCCGCAGGCCAGCAACGTCACCCCCATCGTATAAAATCGCGTCTTCATCGCCGTGCTACGAGTTTCTCTTTGCCCGCCATTCTAAGAATTCTCCTCTTGAAAGTCAATCTCAAAAGCTGTGCCGGACGTATTTCAGCACGCGTGTCCCAATAAAATATTTTCCGAACCCGAGGCGGCGTTCCTCTGCCTATGATCCGTCAACATGATGACCACTTGTTGTCACGAATTTTGATACGTATCAACGATGATATCAATCAATGAGAGCATTCTCTCTGTTGATGAACTTCTCACAAATGCGTCTGCCCTGGGTCTTCGTCTGATGATGGGCTACGAATGAATCTCGGATTTGACGTTTACGGTTTTCTTTTAGTATTGACTAACAGTACGCTCCGGGTATAAACTCATAGCATGATGAAGTTCTTCCGGATGTTTTTTTCTGTGTTCGCTCTTCTTTCATTGACCGGGGTTGCCGAGCATATCGTTACCTCACAACCCGCTTCCGCCGCGCAACGCGGTCTTGCTCGAAAGGTGGGTGGCAAAAAAACGCGCCTCCAGGACCGGCAGCGCAAGCAGTACCAAAATCAGAATCCTGCTTCCCGGCTCGTATAGCATCAATAAGGGGAAGCTTGTTGCTTCTTGACTTCCACCCCATGGGGGCAAAAAGCTGCACTGTTGTCCAACCTGACTGACGAGTCCCCGGCCGTTTAATCAATCGTAAATGCCTTCAACGGAGGCAGCCGGAGGAGCGGCGGGATTCAGCCGTGGCGCGGATGTCGCGGATGAGTTCTCGGTGCGTGAGGGAGAGGTCGGTTCTGCCATCGAGGACCTTAATGATATTGAGGTAGTTGTTAACTTGGTTGCTGGAGGTGGTTTCAGAGGTATTGTGCAGGGTATCGCAGAGTTTGACAAGGAGAGCATCCGGCGCGAGATGAGACAGCTTGTCGCTCATGTAGGAGACCTTACCTTCATCGGCGATGCGGTCTTTATCGTTCGTGAGGGATTGGACGAGATTCGCGACACGCGTGCCGAATTGGGACTCGAGTTGCTCGAAGGTGACGTCCTTGCAGTCCTCTAAGGTATCATGCAGGTAACCGACGATGACGAGCTCGGGGTCGGACGAATGCTTAGCGACGAGCCGAGCGACGGCTCGGGGATGGGTGAAGTAGGGGTCGTTGGTGTATTTGCGCTTCTTATTTTTATGGGCGTTTTCGGCGAAGGCTGCGGCTTGGGGGATGAGGGCTTCGGCTCGGGAGAACGACAAGGGAGCAGACGTTGAATCAATATGTTTTTCCGGTTGCATCTTTTGAATCGTTGGATCTGTTTTTTATGACGTTTGGCATCCGCTCGGCACCCCCGCGTTGATAGACTGAAAACACTGTCCATGAAGCCGGATGGGGCTCATGCGAGGTTTTTGGACTCCATGGCACGTATCATATCGGCTTCCTGCTTGACGCGTACTTGGAGGTCGGCCAGAGCGTTCATGTAGTAGATATACGCGTCGTAAGGGGAGGGGTAGGGAGTGAAGCCGTTGCTCTTCTCCATGTAGTGGAAGTGGTCAGCGCTCTGCAGCTTGCGCCAGACGTGGATCATATTGCGATCGCGGCTGGCCTTGACGGGTTCCTCGAGGTCGTAGATTTTTTTGAGGGCTTCCTGCTGCATGACGTTGGCGTTCCACTGGGAGGTAGTGCCGAAGGTGGAGCATGAGGTGGGCTGGGGACAGTCGATCGTGCCGGTGGAGTGGAACTCGCGTACAATTTCGCCGGGAGTCATGAATCGATTCCCTCCAAAAAGGATGGCGGGGATGAGCGTGCGCCAGAATTCAAACACGCCCGTCGAGTCGGGCTGGCGCTCGCCCAGGGTCTCGTAGTCCATGGAGATGTTCACCACTTGCCCTTCCTGCTTCGTGATCCAGTCGGCAAACGTGTAGGGCGAGAGCGGGTACTCCGTCCATGAGGGATCGACTCGGTTGTTGGCGAGGTCGTTGGAGAGGTGGCGATTGCGGACGATGGTCTTTGTGTTGGCGATGAGCGGGGCGCACTGGAGGTCGTTGGGATGCAGGTTGTTCATCATCTGACGATTTCCGTCCGCCATGATACCCTCCATCCCCATGTCGAGGGCTTGGGCTGCGATGGCGTTGGAGTAGAGCATGCCCGTGTTCCAGAGGACGGTGGGCCGTACGCCGAAAAGAGTTTCGATGAGGTCGATATGTTCCTGCACCTGCTCGGCAAATTCACCGGGGGAATAGAGCGAAGCGAGCGAAGCGTAGTAGGGCATGGCGAGGAATTCCACGCATCCCGTGTCGGCCAGTTCCCGGAAGGAGAGGAGGAGATCCGGACGGTGGTGCATGGCCTGCTCAAGGATGACGCCGGAGAGGGCAAGAGCAAAACGGAACTTGCCATCGGAGAGCTCAATGAGCTGGCGCATGAGTCGGTTGGCGGGGAGATAGCAACGCTCGGTCACCTGGCTGAGCACCTGCGCGTTGAGCATATCGTCCTCATAGAAGGCATGCTCACCGATTTTGAAAAAATCGTAAGCGATGAGCCGGTTGGGCTGGTGCGCATGAAATGTGAGAGAAATATTCATGGCGGTATCGCGCGCTTCCGGGTGAGTTTACCAACCTAGGACGTGGTGATAGACGCGGATCATCTTGTCCGCCGCCGTGTCCCAGTTGGAGTTTTTAATATCCTGAGCGCTTTGCTCAGCCACCTTTTTGTAAAGTTTTTCGTCCGTCACGAGGTCGACGATATGTTTGGCCATCATGTTGACGTCCCAGAAGTCAGCCTTGAGCGCGCCCTTCATAACCTCGGCAACGCCACTCTGCTTGGAGATGACGGCCGGGATGTTGAATTGAGCGGCCTCGAGCGCCGAGAGTCCGAACGGTTCCGATACGGAGGGCATGCAGTACACGTCGGTGAGCGAAAGCAGCTCGTTCACCTTCTTCTTGTCCAAAAAGCCCGTGAAGTGGAAGCGATCTCCCACGCCGTGGAAAGCCCCGGTTTCAATGAGCTGTCGTAGCTTCTCGCCTGTACCGGCCATCACGAAGCGAACGTTCTTCGTCTGTTCCAGCACCTTGGCAGCAATCTGCAGGAAGAACTCCGGTCCCTTTTGCGCGGTAAGTCGTCCCAGGAAGAGTACGAGCTTTTCCGGGAACTTTTTCTTGCTGTGGAAGACGTGCACAGGATCAGCCCCGTTGTGGACGGGGAAGATCTTGTCCGGGTTGATGCCGTAGTGACCCGCAGCAACGGTGCCGGTGTACTTGGAGACGGGAATGACGGCATCCGCTTGCTCCATGCCGTACTTCTCGATGTCGTAGATCCAGCCGCGAGCATCGGCTCCCGCGCGGTCGAATTGTGAGGCGTGCAGGTGCACCACCAGGGGTTTGCCGGTGGCTTTCTTGACCTCGACGCCGGCGAGATACGTCATCCAGTCGTGAGCGTGCACGAGGTCGAAGTCATACGTCCTCGCCATCACGGCGCATATCTTGGAGAATTCAATCACCTTGCGCGCAAGGTCGCCGGAGTAGAGGTCCTCATGAGCGGTGAAGAGCTCGAGGTCCGCTTGGTGAACCTTGGAGAAGAGAAGTTTGCCCTCGCGGGTGAACGTGATTTGTCCGGGCGTACCTTCTGCGGAGGCGTAGGGTTGGAGGTTAACAGGGGCATGACCGACGGCGGAGAAACTCTCGTACATGTACCCGCTTTCCAGCGTTTCCACCTGGCGGTATTTCAGGTTGTTGATGCCCACCAAACTGAAGCCCTCGTAGTGATAATCCGGAGTCGCCTTGGGCACAATGACCGACAGATCTACTTTTTTTGCCAGGGCCTTGGAGATGCCCATGCACGCGACGCCGAGTCCACCGTTGATCAGCGGCGGGAATTCCCATCCTAGTTCTAGCACTTTGATGCGTCTCATGGCGTACGTCTTGTTCTCATTCAGCGACACCCTATTGCGTCGCGCCACCATTAAACGCCATAAAGGACGATTTGTCCAGCTCAATTTGCGTGTGTATTTCTACACAAAAAACACCCGAGGCTTCCCATCCTCGAGAAACCTGCCCCAAAACATTCCAACCGCGCGAAAAAAATCACCCACGAGGGGGAGGCGCCGAGATCAGTGTTCCTGATTGGCTTTACGGATATCCTGGAGAGCAGAGATGAAATCATCCAATATCTCCGCGGGCACCATGATGCGGTCGCGGTTGGAACTTACTTTTTCTGTGATGCGGACCACGCGACCTCTCGCATTGCTCTTCAGATCAATGAAGAAAGTTTTGCGATCGGCGATGATCTTTTCTGTGCATATAATGTCGTCCTCCACTGTGTCGTAGCAGGTTGGTTGTTGAATCCTGCATGATGTATACTACCAGTTTCGCGACGGGGCGTCAACTTATTTTCACAAACCTCTCGTAAAAAATATCGTTTCCATGAATTTTCCTCATGTCATCATTGGGGACGGGAACGGACCCGGAAAAGCGATGCGGAAGAATTCGCTTGAATGAGCGGGGTGGGTGTGGTAGAAGGAGCGTATGAAAGCAAAAGACATTTTTTTGGTGGCGCTCTGCATGGGCGGAGTTTTATTAGGAGATGCACCGGGAGCAGACGTGAAAAAATTGCCTGCACCTGACACGCACGGCGGCATACCCGTGATGGATGCTATCAACAAGCGAGTTTCCGGTCGTCTCTACGACAAGAATCGAGCTGTGGACGACCAGACGCTCAGCGAGATTCTATGGGCAGCATGGGGAGTGAACACGCTCGGGAAGCGAACAATCCCAACGGCGCGAAATCTCCAGAACATGAAGCTTTACGTCATGACGGAGCAAGGCGTATGGATCTACAATGCTCGTGAAAATCAGCTTGAAAAGGTGCTGGATAAGAATTTGATCCCGCACACAGCGACGCAGGGGTTTGTGAACGATGCGCCAGTGCATCTCTTGTATGCGGCGCAGGACGATCAGTGGGGACGTTGCCACGTGGGCTCCGCCTACCAGAATGTTTATCTCTATGCTGCATCCAAAGGTCTCTCGACCGTCATTCGTGGACTCATTGATTCGGATGCCCTCACCCGTGAGCTCGGTCTCACGGGCGGTGAAAGAGTGATCGCTCACCAGACCATCGGCTGGCCGGAAAAGTAAAGCGGCTCTTCTCGGCGAGCGGAGGTGACTCCGTCGGGACGTCTCCCTGTTGCTCATGCGGCGCGGCGTTGCAATCTTTGCGCGTCTGTACGTCGTGTGTAGTGCGCGTACAGTGCAGCGGGACGGGGACGTTGGAATGCACGCTGTGAAATGATGTATTTATTGTATTGATAATCAAAAGGCTGACATGTTTTATGACGTTAGGGAAAAGGCTTGCTGAGGTGAGTTGGTAGGGGTACTCTTGGAAGAGTCAACAACATCATACATCATGAAATTCATCAATATACTATGCTTTATAGGAGGAATGGCAGCATTTGCAGCGGCTCGGTCCATGGCAAATTGTCCGTGCATGAAGGAATTGCGCGAAAAAGCCATGGAGAAGGGGCGTGAAGTAAGCGAAAAAACGAAGAGCGCTTGGCAAAAAATTAAGCAAGAGGCAACGGAGAAATCATGCAGTTGCGCCCATGATGATCCATCTGCGCATGAGGCCCTCTGAGCATCCTGATGCGTCAACCGAGCAAAAGCCACCGATGTACGCGTCGGTGGCTTTTCTCTTGCTGTGCGGGTGGTCATTGAGCAGCTGCACGGGGACGGAGGACGCATATGAGGGGTATCCGGTGCCCGTTCTGCCGCCGCCTCCGCAACCGATCATTGTGCATTGCCGTGAGGCGGCGCGCGGAGGAATCCTGCCGGCGAGGAGGGACGAGATACCGGCTGATTACGACTCGTTTCGTAGCAGCCGAATGTATCGTCTCACGTTTAATACCTGGGTGAACGACGAGTTGCTTAACCGTCCCGGCGCAGAAAAAACGATTGTCATCGAGTTGGGTAACCAGCGGGGACAATGCCTTGTCGATGGTCAGGTCGCCATGGATTTCCCGGTTTGTACGGGGACCTCTCATCATGGCACACCCACGGGCAACTTCCGCATCACGGAAAAAGATGTGCACCATTACTCTAATCTCTATCACTGCCCTATGCCGTACTTCATGCGACTCACGAACGATGGCATCGGTCTGCACGTGGGGGATGTCTTCCGCGTCCCCGCATCGCACGGCTGCATCAGGATGACCCATGAGGCCTGCACAGCGCTTTTCCGGACTCTGCCGCACGGAACGAGAGTTTGCATCCGGGAGTGAGTGGCGCAAGGAGTAAACTCGGGTCGGATGCTGCTAGATCCCGTCGGTTTGTGAGGCGAGGAGCAACTCATGGGGGTCGAGGAAAGGGATGAGCTCCGTTTCCTCGTCGGCAAATGACTCCGGCAGATTGTTCTCGGTGATGTAGAGAGAGCGACGCGTCCGAATGATATGCTGCGCTGTTTCATTGAAGGCGCTTGCGGGGGCGAGAACCACACACCTGTTCGCCGCAGATGCGGCGGCTGCTGCCCAATGGGCGCGCAGTTCGTGATGATACGCCATTTGTCCCGGCGCCGGGATAGCGTCAGGCGAGAGAATGGCCCCATCGACTCGGTGCTCCTCAAGAAAACGCGCACAGGAGGAAAAGGGGCGGATCAACTTCGTCTCCTTGTCCAATTTGCCGCCGGGGATAATGACCTCCTGCGGTTGGGTCGGCGAAGAGAGCAGGGAGAACATGGCCGGCTCGACGAGCAGGAGACGGCACTCGAGTGCGCCGAGTCGCGTGCAGAGAGCGCGCGTGAGGGTGCAGGGATCGATGTAGAGCGTGCAATTGCTTGTGAGATGGGGGAGTAGGCGGTCGATCAGCTGACAATCGGCTCGCACACCATCATCCTCGCCGCCACCGGGCGGAATGTAGAGAGCTCCTCCGTGCACTCGCCTCAGGAGCTTTTGCTTCTGCAGTGCGATGATGTCCGTGCGGATTGTCTCTTCCGTGACGTGAAGTTCATCCGCCAGGGAGGTTGTGCGCACAGAGCCTCGCTGCTCCAGCAGGCGCAGGATAACGGCTCGACGCTCGTGGGGCACGTACATGATGCGGAGAAAAGGAGTGTTACTGGGGCATGATGGATGCGACGATCGAGCGGATTTCTTCACAGAGCCGACTCGTCCCGCGTCGGAATTGGTCGCGTCCGTGTTGAGGGAGCGCGGGTGCTTTCTGAGCCAGGTGGGAGAACTGTGACTCGAGAGAACGCAGTCGAGTTGTCACCTTGCGGATCGGTACGCGTTTTTGCAGCGTGAGGAGGATCGTTGAGAGGAGCAGAGTGACAAGGTTCGAGTAGGTTTGGGCAAAGGCGATGCACATGTCGTCCGTCGGGACTCCGCTGTCGAGGGGATCGACGATGGCCTCCTTGATCAGGGCGGCGAGACCGGCGGCGATGTTCAGGGCGGGTGTGTCCAGCGCGCGGTTCATCAGGCGAGCTTCGGCGGGCTCCAGGAAGTCATCCACCTTCCACTTCGTTGCGGAGGCATAGGAGATCGCTTGACCCTTATCCTCATTTTCCGCCCAATAAGCCAATGCGCGGTGGTGGTTCAGGACGAAAGCTTCGGCGAGGGCTCGCCGTGGGTGCATCATGTACTTTTGCTGCACGGCAAAGGCTGCGGACAAGTAGGCCTCGGCGCGGTTCATCACGCGATCCCACTTGCACGAGGGCATATCGTCGCCCAAAAGCTTGAACGCCGGTCCGCGGTACCGCTCGATTTGGCAGAGGAGCATATCGCGCAGGGCGGACATGTTGAGTAGCTCTTGGACGGCTTCGCAGGAGGCCGAGCAAATCCACGTCGCTTCGGAAAGAGAGAAGGAAAAGCAGTTGCCCTCAATGAGGTAGCGCATGAGCGCGCCGTCGAAGAACTCAATGGAGAGCATATTGGCGATGCGGGAGGGAGCGGCCGGGTCCATTGCGCGGTGCGAGAGGGTGATGTCGCCGGTAATGAGCTGTTGCCGGTGGAGCAGCAGGGTGTCGAGGTGTTCGTAGAGCGCCGCATCTCGTAGTCGCGAGCGCGGCGCCTTGTCTATCCGTTCGAACTTGACACAACGTCCGGCGATATCCCGCCTGCAATTTCCCTCCATCGTGAAAACGAGCGGTTGCTTCATCCGTACCACGTGCAGCTCCAGTTTGATGGAGTCCCGCACGGTGTTATCGATGACACCGCGTTCAATGATGGGCGTGAGGTTAACGGGCATGGGCTCTCGGAGGTAAGGAGGGACAAGGAAGGGAAGCTGCCAGTTGCTCGACTTTTTCAGGGGCGTTCATGAGCTCCACAATGGCGTCCCACTTCCCTTGCAGAAAGGCATCCCGTGGCGCGGCCGGCATCTGCACCGCTACGCTGTGTACACCGCTGCTCAGGGTCATCTTCTGAAGATCCAGCGTCCATTCCGATTCGGGCTGCCGGGCGGCGAGTTGTTGAAGCTTCTCAATGTCCTCGGCCGAGGCGCAGACGCAAGGGAGACCGATTCCGGCGCTGTTGCCGAAGAAAATTTCAGCAAAAGATTCGGCGACAACGGCTCGAATACCGGAGCGACGGATAGCCTGTGGGGCGTGTTCGCGCGAGGAACCGCAACCGAAGTTGTCTCCGCCGATGATGATGGAAGCGCCGGCGTGCTGTGGGGCATCCAGGGGGTGTCCCTTGCCGGTACCGTCTGCGGCGTATCGCTCGTCGTAGAACATTTTGCCGGCGAGCTCATCGAAGGTGATGCACTTGAGGAATCGCGCGGGGATGATGCGATCGGTGTCCATGTTCGCACCCGGCACGGGAACGATTTTCCCGGTGATCGTCGTTATGGTTTCAAAGGCCATGGAAGTGGAGAAGTTAACTTAAGGGGGAGAAAACCTCGCGGGGATCCGCCACACAACCGGTGACGGCAACGGCGGCGGCCATGATCGGACTCATCAGCAAGGTGCGCCCCGTGGGACTACCTTGGCGTCCTTTGAAATTGCGGTTGCTCGTGGAAGCGCACAACTGCGTTCCTTCCAGCCGGTCCGGGTTCATTGCGAGGCACATGGAGCAACCCGGGAGACGCCAGTCAAATCCCGCTTCGCGAAAGATCGACGCAATACCTTCCTCCTCGCATTGCTGAGCTGTTTCCTGAGAGCCCGGTACGGCCAGTGCGCGGATTCCCGGCGCCACTCGCCGGCCGCGGAGCAGCGGGGCAATGGTCCGAAAATCTTGGATGCGCCCATTGGTGCAGGAACCGATGAAGACAACGTCCACGCTCTTTCCGAGTAGCTGTTCGCCCGGTTTGAACAGCATGTACTCAAGAGCCGCCTGCAGAGCGGCGCGCTTCTCCGGCTCCGGCTCCTCGGCAGGATCCGGCACCCGCGCGCTGATGCCCATATTCATGTCCGGCGAAATTCCCCAAGTGAGCGTCGGCTCGATGTCGGCGGCGTTGAAGCAGACCTCATCGTCGTACTCGGCGTCGGGATCGCTCGCGAAGCTCTTCCAGCGTTCCACCGCGGCGTCCCAGTCGGCGCCGTGCGGGGCATACGGACGCCCCTTGAGGTAGGCAAAGGTCGTGGCATCCGGGTTCACGTAGCCACAGCGCGCCCCGCCCTCTATCGCCATGTTGCAGAGGGTGAAGCGTCCGTCCATATCAAGTTTTTCAACGGCGCTGCCGGCAAACTCATACGCGTAGCCAATTCCTCCGTGAGCGCCAAGTTTGCCGATGATGTAAAGTGCCATATCCTTCGCGGTGACCCCCGGTCCTAACTCGCCTTCTACCCGGACGCGTCGAACCTTGAGCGGCAAGACAGCGAGCGTTTGCGTTGCCAGTACGTCGCGCACTTGAGTGGAGCCAATCCCCATCGCCACCGCACCCACAGCTCCGTGAGTGGCCGTATGAGAATCGCCGCAGACAATCGTCATGCCGGGCTGAGAGATACCCAGTTCCGGACCGATCACATGCACGATCCCCTGATGTCCGCCGGGCAGATCAAAAAAGCGGATTCCATTCTCCGCGCAGTTGCGGCGCAGGGCGGTAATCATGGCTTGCGCTCGCGCATCGGCAAAGGGCTCATCTTGTTGATCCGTGGGAATAATATGATCGACGGTTGCGAAGGTGCGCTCCGGATAGGCCACCTTCAATCCACGCTCCCGCAACATGGCGAAAGCTTGCGGACTTGTCACTTCGTGAACGTAGTGTGTTGCCACAAACAGCTGGGTATGCCCACCCGGCAGCTTTCCTACGGTGTGCGCTTCCCATACTTTCCTGTACAGTGTCTTTCCCATGGTCCTTCCTGTTTCTTCCCCCGACTCTACCACGTAGCGCCACGTGCGTCAAGTTGCGCCTACGCCATTTTTGGCCTCCCCATTGATTCGCATCCTGCGACGTCCCGCCCGTCCATTATGCATGGCATCTCATCGATGGAAAGTTCGAGTGCCGTCGGGGAGTTATTCTTTTCTCCTGTTGACGGCTATGCCTATCGGTGCGGTTGGGATGATGGAGGAGGTGAAAGGTTATAGGAAGGTATACACAAAACGTGATTTTTTTCACAGTTTGTGCACGAAAATGGATGTAAATGCAATTTTTTGCATTTTAGGGTAGTTTTTCAGGAGAATTGCGGCACACTCGGGTAGCGTCGCGCTGGGGGAGCAGCCTGTGATGAGCTTGGGCTTTATTTCTCTTTACGGGAGCTGTTGTTGACGCCCATGACCCATGCGAAGGCTTTGATGAAGCAGCCTAATACGAAAGTGCTGCCGAGCAATATGCCTAGTTCCTCGACTTTGCGTGAGCATGCGAGGTAGATAATGGCGCCGGCAAGAAAGGAAAACAAAATAAAAGCGAAACTTTTCCCGAGGAGATCGGTGCGGTAGATGTTTTGTTGTTGGCGCTGGGCAAGAGAGAAGTCTAGTTGCATTTTTTCCTGATTCAGGGAAAAGATGTGCTGTTCATTCTGGGCCGTCAATTCATGGCGGTGTCTCTGCTCTTTTTGCGCCATATCCATGATTTGAGCCTGTACTTCACCAGAGGAGTTTTGCGCCATTTGAAGCAATACGGCTAGGCTGCCTACAGCCTGCTGCTGCTTTGCCGCCATGGCCACGGTACGCGAAGAATCAGGGCTCGGATTCATGCGCTGGCTTGGCTGGATGTAGGGCTTATCTTTTTTAGACCCTTTGCTCATGCCTCATGAGAATTGCAGACTTTGCGAGTGGCATCAGCAATGTCCTGAGCAATTTGCGCGAAATCATCCACAGCGCCGGAACTGAAAGCGTAGTTGCCGACGTCGGGGATGGCGATGCGTGGCGGAGACATGCGGTGCAGGTAGGAGGGGACGGCGCCGAAGGTGAGTACAGAGAAGAATCCGCACAGAAATACCTTTGGATAATCCACGTGGTACGATTTTTCGTTGGTGGATGGTTGCTGCGTCATGGTTACGTATCCGCAAGGTAGCATATGGTCTCAATGTTGTCAAGTTTTTTCAAAAACATGATAGTTCTGTCGCGTTACCTCATAATTCAGGACGCCGAAAAGAAGGAATGGTACAATGAGTTACGATCGGTTACCTCAAAAATAGAG
>CANQSY010000055.1 GCA_947626635.1 uncultured Akkermansia sp. | reverse complement strand
CATCATCAACCTGTGCATGTGGATCCTGTCAATCGTGATCTTTGTTATCGTCTACGGACGGATGATTGAAATTTATCTTACGGTCAGCCTTGCCCCGATCCCGTTTTCCACGATGGCAAACCGGGAGCTGGGCGCAATGGGACAGAATTACCTCCGCTCCTTATTTGCGCTGGGATTCCAGGGTTTCCTTATCCTGGTGTGCATTGCGATTTACGCGGTGCTGGTACAGTCAATCCCTTCTTCCGGCGACATACACGGCGCGATCTGGGGTACGGCGGGCTATACTGTCCTGCTGGCCTTTGCCCTGTTTAAGACAGGCTCGTTATCCAAGAGCATATTTAACGCGCACTAAGCGCGGACATCTTATCTGATTCTGAAAAGGAGGATCTTACTTTATGAGCAAAACCAATACCGAAACCATGCAGCCCGAAGGGAAAACGGCTGCCGCTATGAAACTGGACGTGCGCGTGCGTCCTATCGCCCCTATCGACAATCTGCTGGGCTTTGCCAACGTGACGATCAACGACAGCTTTGTGGTCGAGGGCTTCCGTATCTGTTCCGGCGAAAAGGGGCTGTATGTGAACATGCCTTCCGCGCAGGACAAGAGCGGCAACTGGCGTGATACTTTCAAGCCGATCACGGCCGACGCCCGGCGTCAGCTCACCGATGCCATTGTCGAGGGATACGGCGCCGCCATTGAAAAACTGCAGGCTACCCTTGACGCCACCAGAGGCGCGGCGGAAAAGCCGTCCCTGACCGGCGTCCTGAAAGAAAACGCCGGAAAGGTCAAGAGCCAGCCGGCGAAAACTTCTCCGGGTAAGGAGGGCCCGTCTCTTTGACGTCCGAAACCGGAAAATACGGCATTATCTACGCGGATCCGCCCTGGCAGTATGAGCGCCGCACGGTAAACGGCGCCGCCGAAAAGCATTATCCTACCATGAGCATACCCGAACTGTGCGCGCTGCCTGTCGCAGACCTTGCGGCTAAAGACAGCGCGCTTTTCCTTTGGGCAACCTTCCCGCAGCTTAAAGACGCCTTCCGGGTGATCGAGGCATGGGGATTCCAGTATAAGACGCTGGCTTTCCTGTGGCTCAAACAGAACCGGAAAGCGGATTCCTGGTTTTACGGGATGGGCTTCTGGACGCGCAGCAACGCCGAAGTCTGTCTGCTGGCGACGCGGGGCCACCCAAAACGCCAGACCGCGGGGATCCATCAGTTTGTGATCTCCCATATTGAACAGCACAGCAAAAAGCCGGACGAGGTGCGGGATAAAATCGTGCGTCTTATGGGCGACCTGCCCAGAGTGGAACTGTTCGCCAGGCAGAAAGCCCCCGGCTGGGACGCCTGGGGCAATGAAGTCGATTGTGACATAAACCTATCGGCAAGAAAGGAGTGAGCAAATGGAACAGGAGGCAAAACGGCTCCTGATCGACCGGCTGGACGAGTGCCTTTTGGAGCACGCCGAGGCCATCTGTGCGGACGGCGCACCGGCGATCAAGGATGTCTACGAGTTGCAGAACTTATCGGAACTGCACTATTACCTGAAGGTGGAACATGAATTTACCCCCGCCGAAGTGGAGGCCCTTCTGCAATTCAAGGATCCGCTGAATGTGGCGCGCTGGTGCTGGGAGGAAAATACCCATGCGCACAGTTTCCCAATCTGTGAGCTGCTGACGGAGATCCGGGCGGAACAGAGGTTTCTAAAGGTCGAAACCGAAGCAGAAGAACAAAACCGGAAATACCGGGAACTGATGTCCCTTGTCGGCAAGGACTATTACATCTACCGGGAAAAGCTGGATGACTGTTCCAATACGGAACTGATCGACCGGGCGGAGGAAATCGCCGCGGCTATGGGAGCTTACCGGTATCTGGCGGAGAGCCATTCCCTGACAACAGAGGAAATCGACTATCTTCTGCGCTTTAACCGCCCATTGGTGGAATTTGTGAAATACTGGCCGACCGCCGACATGACCGCGGATGTGGCGATGGAGCTTTTCGTCCAGGACATTTCCTCTCCTGCGGAGGAACGGGCGGAGCCGCCCAAATCCCTGCGGGAGCGGCTGCAGAATGCGGCCCGTGAAGTACAGAACCGCCCGGCTTCCGAACCTGCCCGGCACGACGAGGGCGCGCGCTGACCGGGACCGGCCAATGAAAACTACGCTATGAAACGGAGGTGAAAACAGGATGCCCTATGTACCTGTACCCAAAGATCTTACAAAGGTCAAGACCAAAGTGGCGTTCAACCTGACGAAACGCCAGCTTATCTGTTTTGGACTTGCGGGAGTCGTCGGCCTTCCGGTGTATTTCCTTACCCGGAGCGCCATCGGCAATTCCGCGGCGGTGCTGCTGATGATCGGGCTGATGATGCCCTTTTTCTTCTTTGCCATGTATGAACGAGACGGACAGCCGGCAGAGAAGATTTTGAAAAATATCCTGCGCCACAAGATGTGGCCGCAGCAGCGGCCGTATAAGACCGAAAACCTATATAAAAAGCTATCCATGAAGGAGGGATCCACGTTTGACAAAAACCAAGCAGCAGGAGGCGCAGGAAAAGCGCCTGGAAAGAAACATCCGGCAGGCCAAAAAGGATCGGGCCGCCGTCAGAAAGGACGGCCGTAAATCTGCCGCCCATGCCGGGCCGTCCCGAAAGGGCGGCTTTTTTGCCGGGCTGAAAGCGGACGCCCCGCAGACCGTCCAGCAGAGTATCCCCTATAAGGAAATGTATCGGGACGGAATCTGCCGGCTGGACGACCGGCTATATACCAAGACAGTACAGTTTTTCGACATCAACTACCAGCTTGCGCAGGCGGATGATAAGGCGCAGATCTTTGAAGGCTACTGCGATTTTCTCAACTATTTTGATTCTTCGATCCATGTGCAGCTTACCTTTATCAACCAGAGGGCAAATATGCAGGATTTTGCCCGCAGTATCGACATTCCCGTGCGCGGCGACGAGTACGACGATATTCGCCGGGAATACGGCGATATGCTGAAAGGCCAGTTGCAGAAAGGCAACAACGGCCTTACCAAGCGCAAGTACATCACCTTCGGCATTGAGGCTGACGACCTGCGTACCGCGAAAATGCGCCTGGAGCGGATCGAAACGGACGTGCTGGCGAACTTCAAGACGCTGGGCGTACAGGCCCGGTCCTTAAACGGGATTGAGCGTCTGGAGCTGCTGCACAGCCAGCTTCACCCGGACGGGCAGGAAAAATTACATTTTGACTGGAGCGACCTTCCCAAAACGGGGCTTTCCACAAAGGATTATATCGCCCCTTCCGGCATGTCCTTCTCCAAGGACGGCAAGACCTTCCGCGTTGGCGACTATTCCGGCGCGGTGTCCTTTTTGCAGATCCTGGCGCCGGAACTTACCGACCGCCTTCTTGCCGAGCTGTTGGATCTGAATGACGCGGTAACGGTCAATCTGCATATCCAGTCTATCGACCAGGCCCAGGCAATTAAGAACATCAAGCGCAAGATGTCCGACCTGCAGAAAATGACGATTGAGGAACAGAAAAAAGCAGTCCGGTCCGGTTATGACATGGATATTATTCCGACTGACCTTGCCACCTACGGGGAAGAAGCAAAAAACCTTCTGCAAGACCTGCAGAGCCGCAACGAGCGCATGTTCCTTGTGACGGTGCTGGTGGAAAATATCGCCCCCAAGCGGCAAAAACTGATGGGAGACATTTTTTCTGCTGCGGGTATTGCGCAGAAATATAACTGCGCCCTGAAACGGCTGGACTGGCAGCAGGAGCAGGGGCTTATGTCCTCCCTTGCGCTGGGCAGGAACCAGATTGAGATCGAGCGCGGCCTGACGACAAGCAGCACGGCTATTTTTGTTCCGTTCACCACTTGTGAGCTGTTCCAGGAGGGCGAGGCGCTGTATTACGGCCTAAACGCCCTTTCCAACAACCTGATTATGGCGAACAGAAAGACGCTGAAAAATCCCAACGGCCTGTTTCTCGGCACCCCCGGCAGCGGCAAGTCGTTCAGTGCCAAGCGTGAGATCGTCAACGTGTTCCTTCTGACCGGGGACGACATTATCATTGCAGACCCGGAAAACGAATACGGCCCTCTGGTGGAACGTTTCGGAGAACAGGGACAGGTCATTGACATTTCCCCGAACTCCAACAACTTCATCAATCCGATGGATATTAACCTGGATTACAGCGATGACGAGAATCCGGTCACGCTCAAAAGTGATTTTATCCTTTCCCTCTGTGACCTGGTGATCGGCGGCAAGGAAGGGCTTTCCCCGATTGAAAAGACTATCATCGACCGCTGCACCCGCCTTGTCTATCGGAACTACCTGCAGGATCCCCGGCCGGAGAATATGCCGGTTTTAGGCGACCTGTACGACCTGCTCAGAAAACAGTCCGAGCCGGAGGCGCAGAATATCGCAACGGCGCTGGAAATCTATGTAAACGGCAGCCTGAACGTGTTCAACCACCGCACCAATATCCAGATGGAGGGGCGGCGCGTGATCTGCTTCCAGTTGAAGTCGCTGGGCAAAGCCCTGAAAGAGATCGGCCTTTTAATCATGCAGGACGCCGTGTGGAACCGTGTTACGGCCAACCGGACCAGACACCGGACCACCTGGTTCTATATCGACGAATTTCACCTGCTGCTCAAAGGCCAGACCGGGGCTTTCAGCGTAGAGATCTGGAAACGGTTCAGAAAATGGGGCGGGATCCCCAGCGGACTGACACAGAATGTCAAAGACCTGCTGGCGTCCAGGGAAATTGAGAACATTTTTGAAAACAGCGACTTCATCTATATGCTTAACCAGGCGCAGGGCGACAGGCAGATCCTTGCCAAGCAGCTTGGTATCAGCCCGCACCAGCTTTCCTATGTGACGCACAGCGGCCCCGGCGAGGGGCTTTTGTTCTTTGGCAATGTGATCATCCCGTTTGTCGATCACTTCCCGAAGGATACAAGCCTGTACCAGATCATGACGACCCGTCCGGAAGAACTTGCGGAAAGCACGGAATGAGCACGGATAAGGCAGGTTATCAGTTATGGCGCCCATTATGGGCGCACGGGAGGTGATGGAAATATCGAGAGATAAAGCATTTCAAAGAAAGAGGACGGATACTGCTGCCCGGCAAAAACAGGATACGGAAACGGATCTGCGTCTGAACGGCTTTAGGGGCGGACAGGATTTTGATCTCCGTCAGGCGCGGGATGCTCCTGTTTCTGCCGGTGAACCGCGCAGGCATAAGCAGATCCGCTCCCCGGAGGATACCCAACAGCAATATGCTGCGCCGGAACCTCAAACGGAGCCAGGCGCGGCGGATTTCAATCGGGACTTTACGAGCCGGGATGATTCAGAACTGCCGAAGGCCGATCCAGAGCATACCGGCCCGAAGCATACTGACCCGGAACATATCAGCCCGGAGCATACCGGTCTGGAGCATGTCGGCCCGGAACAACCGGAACCGGTCAGAGAACCTTCCGGGAGCGGAACACGGCGCCATACCCTGCGCCAGCATGGGACCCAATATCAGCGGCGTTTCCAGGAGGCGGCGAAGGCGGAGGAACCAAAAGCGGAAAAATCTACCGCTCAGGCAGAGGAACCGCACAAGCCGTCCAAACTGACCTTCACCGCTGACGAGCTGCCCCCGGAGGCGGCGGATAAAAAACTGACCCAGGCGCGCCGGAAGGCGGAACGTACCGAGGCGAAACTGGAACAGGCCGAAAAGAGGCTGCCTTCTTACCGGAAACTGCGCATGGAAACCGTATCGGATCCCGCTACCGGAAAGGCCAGAAAGCACCTGAAATTTGAGAAGGAGGCCAAATCGCAGGGGGCACATATCCGGGGCTCTCTGCCGATGCGCCCGGTCAGAGCCGGCGTGAACATGGCGGGCGGCTACCTGCACCAGCAGGTGTATCGGTCCGAGGAAGAAAATGTAGGGATCAAAGCCGCTCACCGTGCGGAAATGGCTGCCGAGGGCGGCGCACGAAGCGCCTACTACTTCCACAAAACGGCGCCTTACCGCAGGGTGACGAGGCTTCAAAAGAAAACGACCCGCGCCCAGGCCAATGCCGCCTACCGGCAGGTGCTCCAGGAAAACCCGGAACTGAAAAAGAGTCTCCTTGCCCGCATGTGGCAGAAACAAAAGCTGAAACGCCAGTATGCGAAAGCAGCGCGGGAGGCGCAGCGGACCGGCAAGCGGATGAAGGATACCGCCGTCACGACGGAAAAGATCGCGGTCCGCGTTGTGCAGGCCATCAAACGCCACCCGGTCATTTTCGGTATTATCGGCCTTTTGCTTCTGGTGATATTCCTGATCGCGTCCCTGTTTTCATCCTTTTCCAACATGGGAACCGGAGGGCTTGGCGGAATTGCCGCCTCTACCTATCTGGCGGAGGACCGGGACGTTGACAATGCGGAGCTTATCTATACCGAATGGGAAACCGATCTGCAAATGCAGATCAACAATGTGGAGGCGGACCGGCCCGGTTATGACGAGTATCGCTACCAGATCGACGCCATTGAACACGACCCCTACCAACTGATGGGCTATCTGACCGTCATGTATCAGGATTTTACCTTTGCGGAGATTGAAAGCACGCTGCGGCAGCTTTTTGAGCAGCAGTATGTTTTGACCTTCACGGAGGAAACGGAAACCCGCTACCGCACGGAAACGCAGCCCGACCCGGAAACCGGCGAAGAAATCGAGGTGGAAGCGCCTTACGAGTGGCATATCCTGAACATCCAGCTCACCTCACGGTCTTTCGGGGAGCTGATCGTATCACGGATGAACGCCGACCAAAAGGAGATCTGCGAGATCCTGCTGCAGACCAAAGGGAACCGTCAGTATGTCAAAAACGTGTTCGGGTTTAACTGGCTGGGGCTTGTCACCAGCGGCTATGGCTACCGGGTACACCCGATCAGTGGCGTAAAGAACTACCATACCGGCGTGGATATAGGCGCATCCCAGGGCACGGATATTCTGGCCGGACACGACGGCAAAGTGACGTTGGCGGGTGAAGCGGGCGGCTATGGCCTGTGTGTCGTATTGGAGGGCGAGGCTTACGGAGGGCATACCCTTACCACCAAATACGGCCACTGTTCCCAGCTCCTTGTGTCGGCCGGCCAGGAAGTCAAGGCCGGCGATGTGATCGCCAAAGTCGGCAGTACCGGCGATTCCACCGGGCCGCACCTTCACTTGGAGGTCCTGGTTGACGGGCAATACCTAAATCCGCTTTACTTTGCGGATACCGGGGACACAAGCGGTTCACTGCCTACGATCCCGGCAGGTGGCGGCGGCAGTTATTTTGACTATGACATCCCGCCGGAGGCCCTTGCGGATGAACAGTTCGCCGCTATGATCGCGGAGGCCGAAAAGTATCTTGGCTATCCGTATGTATGGGGCGGCAGCAGCCCGTCTACATCCTTTGATTGCAGTGGTTTCGTCTCATGGGTCGTGAACCATTCCGGCTGGAACTTCGGCCGGCTGACGGCGGACGGCCTCTTGGGTGTGTGCACGCCGGTTTCGAGTGCGGATGCCCGGCCGGGGGACCTGATCTTTTTCCAGGGCACCTATAACACCAGCGGGGCAAGCCATGTGGGGATCTATGTCGGCAACGGCATGATGATCCACTGTGGAAATCCCATCTCATACGCAAATATCAATTCAAGCTACTGGCAGAGCCATTTCTATACCTTTGGCCGCCTGCCTTAACAGAAACGGAGGTAATGAATGAATCCCAAAATTGAAAAACTGGATAAGGAAATCAACAAGACAAAAGCCCGGATCGCAGACCTGCAGGCCAAGCTCCGGGAACTGGAGGAACAGAAAAAGGAGCTGGAGAATACGGACTTTGTGGCGATTGCCCGCAGCTTCCATCTGACCCCCGCGCAGTTGGCCGACTTTTTGAAAACGCGGCAGGCGGATCCGGCAGCGGTTCCCCCGGCGAAGGAACAGGAGGAAATGTATGAAGATTAAACGATCTGCATTGCTTTTGGCGCTTGTGCTCTGCATGAGCGCCTTTGCTATGCCTATGACGGCCTTTGCAGCCGGAGATTCGGCCCCGCCCACGCTCACGGCCGTACTGGACGGCGATAAGCTCAACATTGAGAGCAGCGACGAAAATTCCGGCGTGGAGGCTGTTTATATTGACGGGAACCGTGTCAACTCCCTGGTAGACGGCCGCGCGTCCGTGCTGCTGAAGGATTATGCCGGAAACAACAAGCGGGTCAGCGTCTATGCGGTGGACGGCGCGGGCAACCGCTCCGAGACGGTCAAGCTGGATAATCCCTATTATCAGGCACCCGTCACGCAGGCGCCGTCTGCTTCTTCCGGCAGCGGCAATTCTCAATCCCAGACACAGGCTCCATCATCTACGCAGTCCCCTTCCGCCAATCCCGGCGGTTCGGGAAATACGCAAAGCAGCGGGAACGGAAATTCGGGCGGCGGCGCTTCTGCCAATCCGAATGGAACACAAAGCAGCAATAACGGACAGGCAGCCGGCGGTTCAGACGCTGCAGACCAGACGGGAGGTACGGAGGATTCCGTTTCTTCGATCCCGGACGGCGCTTTTACCCCGGAAGGAACCGGCACGGTGCTGGATCAGGCGACCGGCGCGGACGAGAAATACTTTTACACCATCACCACCGAGAACGGCAATGTATTCTATCTGATCGTGGACGGCAAGCGTGATGAAAACAACGTCTACTTCCTGAATGGCGTTACCGAGGCGGATCTGCTTGCCCTTGCAGAGAAAGAGGACGGCACGATCAGCACCGTTCCCCCGGTGGAAACCTGCACCTGTACGGACAAATGCGAAGCAGGCAAAGTCAATACGGCCTGTACCGTGTGCAAGAACGACCTGACGGGCTGTACCGGAAAGGCGGCGCAGACGGATGAACCGGAAAACCCCGATACGGAAACGCCTAAGGCGGACAAGGGCAATACCGGCATGATAATCTTTATCGTCATAGCCGTGCTGGTGATCGGCGCAGTCGGTTACTATGTGAAGATCATCCGTCCGAAACGTCAGTCCGGCGAGGATGACGAGGATTTCGAGGACGACGGGTATGGAGAAGGTTTTGACCCGGATGACGCATACGGGGACCCGGAATACCTGCCGGATGACGAGGAAACAAACGGGGACAGTGATTAACGCTGTCCTCTATTTAATTTAAGAAAGTGAGGATAATTCTATCGTGAGGACAAAAACACATTCCCGCCGCGGCTTTATGAGGCTGACGGCTTTCTTTCTTTGCATGGTATGCCTGTTCGGTCTGTTCCCGGCCTCCGCATTTGCGCTGGAGCCCGGCCAGGCGGCGAGCTCCTGGACAGGCAGCCAGTATGTCGCCTCTGACGGCGGCACCTACGATCATCCGACCCCGTGGTACAGCATGACTTACCATGCGGACGGAACTACCTCCTACCAGACGCACGCGGGCAACCATATCCCGTACAGCCATTACATGCTGACGGATTCAAACGGCGTGACCCATTCCGTGTTCTGTGTGGAGAGCGGCGTCGCTTTCAATGACTCTACGAACGCCTACACTTCCGAGAGCGGAAAGAACAGCCATTATCTGGAACTGCTACCGGAGGCGTCCCGCAAGGGCATTATGACGGCGGCGCTTTACGGCTGGCAGCCCGGAGCGTCCGTGCCCATTTCCGGGATCAACGCCGACGACTGGAAAATGGCAACGCAGGTCATTATCTGGGAATACCAGCAGCAGCTCCGCAGCGACCCTTACAGCCGACACAATAACGGTATCATTCCCGCAGATCAGTTTTACGGCATTGTTGCGGGCCGCCCCGCTGAAAGAGCCTACAACTGGATCCTGGAACATATCGCCTCGCATACAACGGTCCCTTCCTTTACCGCTTCCAGCAAGGGCAGCGCCCCGATCCTGGAGCTGGAATGGGACACCGCCAGGAAGGTCTACACCCTGACCGTTACCGATACCAACAACCTGAACATCGATCTGGAAACCCTTTCCGGCAGCGGCGTCAGCGTCACCAGGAGCGGGAACAAATACACTTTTACCAGCAAGAACATGATCCAGGATCCCGTCACCTTCCACTTCCGCAAAAATGTCCCGATTGCGGATGAAATGCTGATCTGGGGCAGGCCCGGTTATCAGACCATGCTCACCGGGGCGACCGACCCGGTTTCCTTCTATGTGAAAATTAAAACCGAGACATACGGAACGGCAAAGATCGTCAAAACCAGCGAGGACGGGATCGTGTCCGGGATTTCCTTCAACATTTCCGGCACGGATATTCTGGGGCATGAGGTCAACGAAACCGTTACCACCGGGGAGAACGGCCAGGTTGAAAAGGATTTCCTGCCCGGCACCTACCTTGTGACGGAGATTCCCGTGGACCGCTATGTAACCCCGGCCGCGCAGTATGTCACCATCGAGAGCGGCCAGACTTCCTCCGTCCATTTCAGTAATATCCTGAAAAAATTCCGTGTGAAGGTCAACAAGACGGATGCGGATACCGGCTCTGCTCAGGGTGACGCCACCCTTGCGGGAGCGGTCTACGGCCTGTATAAAGGCGGCGAGCTGGTCGATACCTATACCACCGGTCCGGATGGGGATTTCCTTACCCGCTATTATGTCTGCGGCGACGATTGGACGCTGCGGGAGATGGAACCGAGTACCGGCTATCTTCTGAGCGATACCGTTTATGAAGTGGGCGCTTCTCCCCGCCTGTATGAAGTGGAGCTGAACACCACGGAAAACACAGTGACGGAAACGGTCATTTACGGCAATGTCCAGCTCGTTAAGCATACGGACGAAAAAGACCCGGATGTGAGCGACGAAGAACACAGCGACGACGCAAATGCGGGCATGGTTGAAAAACCGGAGGCTGGCGCGGTGTTCGAGATTTTCCTGAAAAGCGCCGACAGCTATGACAATGCCAAAGAGAGCGAGCGCGACCGCCTTACTACCGATGCGGACGGCTTTGCCGCCTCCAGGCAGCTCCCTTACGGGCACTATACCGTACATCAGGTTTCCGGCGAGGAAGGCAAGGCGCTGGTCCCCGACTTCACGGTATTTATCTCCGAGGACGGCCATACTTACAGCTATATTCTGAATAACGATACCCTTACCGCCCGGCTGCGCGTGGAAAAACACGACACGGAAACCGGCAATCTGATCCCCATGACCGGCACCGGCTACCGTATCAAGGATCTGTCTACCGGTGAATTTGTTTCCCAGCAGATCTACTATCCAAACCCGGAAACGCTGGATGTATTCTATGTCTCTGACGAGGGCTGGATGATGCTGCCGGAGCCTTTGCATACGGGGGACTATGAACTGTATGAGGTGTCCGCGCCTTACGGGTATGTGCTGACGCCGGATCCGCTTCCTTTCACCATCGACGGCAGCGAGGCGGTCGTGACCGTATCACAGTATAACATGCCGCAGAAGGGCCAGATCACGATCACCAAGACCGGCGAGGTGTTCGCCTCTGTCGTGGAGAATGACGGCCTGTTCCAGCCCGTTTATGAAGTCATGGGGCTGCCCGGCGCAGTCTACGACGTTATCGCGGACGAGGACATTTATACCGGCGACGGCACCCTCCGAGTGGCAAAAGATACGGTCGTGGAAAGCATTACGACCGGCGAGGACGCCACTGCCACCAGCGGGCTTTTGTACCTGGGCCGTTACCGCCTGGAGGAACGCCAGGCTCCGGCCGGCATGGTTATCAATACCGAGCCTGTCAGCGTGGAGCTGACCTATGCCGACGAAACCGTCGAAGTTACGCATACTTCCATCAGCCTGTATGACGAGCGCCAGAAAGTTGCCGTTGATCTGAAAAAGGCGCTGGAAACGGACGAGCTTTTCGGGGTCGGCCTATCCGACGAATATCAGGACATTTCCTTTGGCCTGTACGCGGCGTATGACCTGGAGGCCCTGGACGGCAGCGTGATCCCCGCGGGCGGACTGCTGGAAGTGATCTCTGTCTCTCCGTCTGACAACGGCGGGCTGTACGGCGCCTTTGCTTCCGACCTGCCGATTGGCAGCTACTATGTCAAGGAGCGCAGCACCCATAAAGCCTATGTGATCTCCGACGCGGAATATCCCGTTGAATTTGGTTACGCGGGACAGGAAACGGCGGTCGTGTCGATCACGGCCAACGATGGCGAGGCCATTGAAAACAGGATACTCCGGGGCCGCATTGAGGGTAAAAAGTACGGCGAGGCTTTGGACGGCGGCGAGGCTGTCCCTCTGTCCGGCGCACTGATGGGCCTGTTCGCCCCGGACGTTGAAGATTTCACCGAGGAAAACGCCCTGCTTACCGCTGTTACCGGAGAGGACGGCGCCTTTGCCTTTGAGGGGATTCCTTACGGGCACTGGATCGTTGCGGAGATTTCCGCGCCTGCGCTTTATACCGTCAGCCCGGAGCAGCACCATATTTACATCGGCGTGGACGGCCAGTGTATTGAGATCTGTGTGGACGATACCCTGATCCGGGGCAGCGTGCAGCTTATGAAAACGGAGGCTGTGGGCGAACCTTCTCCTGTGGAACCGGACGGAGAAAATGCCTTTATGCGTTTCCTGCCCGGCGCGGTCTTTGAATTGTACGAGGACACGAACGGGAACAAGGAGCTGGACAATGAAGATACCTTGCTGGGAGAGCTGAACGAAACGGAAACCGGATTCCATGAGGCCGGAAACCTTCTGGCTAAAGGGTATTTCATAAAGGAAAAGACCGCCCCGGAGGGCTACAAGCCGGACGAAAACGCTTACTATTTTGAGATTACCGAGGACGGGCAGACCGTCATTATCGAAAACGGCGAAGCGGGACGCGGATTTACTAATGAGGCATACCGAGGCAACCTGAAAATCGTCAAGGATTCCAGCGACGGCCGCAAGGATGGATTTTCTATCGAGGTCAAGAGCGCGGACGGCGCTTACTGTGAGACTTTCGTTACCCCGGCAGACGGCGTGATCGAAGTCCAGGGCCTCCGGGTGGGAACCTATACCGTTACCGAGATCTCCAACCGGGCCAGCCGCGGCTATATCATTCCCGATGCTGTAACGGTTGAGATCAAGCTGGATCAACTTGTCACAGTACGGCTTTTCAACGAGAAGCCGGAGGAACCCACTACCCCGGAAACACCGACTACGCCCACCACGCCCGGAAAGCCTGTTCCGCAGACCGGCGACGACGCTTCCCTCTTTGTGTGGATCGGCGTCCTGGCGTGTTCCCTGGCTGGCGGCGCACTGTTCTTATTCCTTACCGGACGCAAAGGGAAACATTTGAAAATCACGGCAAAGGATAAGGCGGTGCGCATTGGCGTGCCGGTCCTCTGTGTAATCCTGGCTCTGGGCAGCGGCTTTATGCTGCTGCGGGAGATCGGTCAGTACAGAGAAAGTGCGGACGCCTATCACAGCCTGGAAAGCTATGTGGATATGCCGGAGGAAACCGAGCCGGCAGCGGATGGAGTGGAAGATCCAAGCGTGGAATCGGACGCGGCGGAGGAAACGGCGGTGACACCCGCCGTCTCCCTTCCTTCCGTGGACTTTGACGCCCTGCGGGAGATTAGCCCGGACATTATCGCGTGGCTGACGCTGGAAGATACCGTTATCAACTACCCGGTGACGCAGGCCGATGATAACGACTACTACCTGCACCATCTGCACGACAAGACTTACAGCAAAGTAGGCTGCCTGTTCGCAGATTATGAGAATGCGGTGGATTTTTCCGACCGAAATACGATCATCTACGGGCATAATATGCGGGATGGTTCCATGTTCGCGTCTATCAAGGACTATGCGGACCAGGCGTACTATGACGCCCATCCCCGTATGTTCCTTATAACGCCGGAGCAGGGTTTTGTCATGGAGATCTTTTCTGCTTTTGTGGCGGATCCCGGAGAGTCCGGCAATGATACGTCCCCCTGGCGATTAGATTGGCAGGATGACGACGGGTATGCCGCCTGGCTGGAGGCGATGGCCGGACGTTCTGTTATTCAGAGCGATGTCGCGGTCAATTCCGGCGACCGGGTGCTGACTCTTTCTACCTGTACCAATGACAGCGCCCACCGCTTTATCGTCATGGGAAAGCTGACGGCTGTAAACTGAAACACGCAAACCGGCGCGGGGGCGTCCTATGCTCCCGCGCCTATACTATGGAGGATATTTTATGGTACATACCCTGTATTCCGTTCCCGGATATGTTCATCTGTACCGTTCGCTACTCCGCTTCTATGACAGACCCAGCGGCGAGCTGAAAGAAATGCTGTACCTGCTCAACACCGCCAACCTGGACAGTTTTCGCCACCACCATCCGCACATCCATATAACGGAGAGCGGGCCGGTGGCATTTTGCGGCTGGCTTGACGCCCAGGACTGCCGGCCTTACCGTACCGAAGTACAGCTCTATAAATCCCTGCTGGCCCTGAAACGGGGGATCGACTTTGACTGCATTATCACATCCCAGCGGGAGGCGCTGCAGGCCCTTCGCTGTGTGATCTCCAACATCGAATACCGGTTTTACAAAGCCTACGGCATGGAGATCGAGGACAAGCGGACGGTGTATGCGGACTGCGTTTATCGGCTGGTCCCCAAGGAGGACGAACCGAGCGTGTGCCTGATGCACGACTGGATCTATCTGCCGAACGCATAAAATGTCCCGAATAATATATAAAATTCGGGACAAAAAAGATTGCGCACTCTATCCCCCCTC
>CANQSY010000054.1 GCA_947626635.1 uncultured Akkermansia sp. | reverse complement strand
GGGACTTACAGGACCGGATCCAATGGCGTCACGACCTCCTACGACAAGTACGGGCGGAAGACGGGGAGCTTCAAGGAAGACTCCTCGGGACGCATCACTGAATACGACAAGTACGGGAAAAAGGTCGGAACGATGAAGCAAACGCATTAGAAAATGCGTTTGCTATTTACGATTTACAAAGCCGCCGAGGGAGCGGAGGCGGATTGGACAAAAGCGCAGCGATTGCCCGCAGGGCAAAATGGGAGAGCGGAGCGGAATTAGGAGTCAAAATGCGATTCCGTACTTGCGCGCGAGTTTTTGGTCGGAATCGGAGAGGGAACGAAGGGTCGCGAGCGTGGGGGGAGAGGGAGGAGTGGAGGAGCGGCGAAGGAGGAGACGGATGAGGAAATTGACAAGGCGGATGAAGCGGATGCGCTTCATGTAGCGACCGGCTCGGCGGAGGCATTTGGCGAGTCCGTCGGGATCTTCCACAGCGATGACAACGCCCTCACACACGACGGCGCTGCTGCCGATGCCGAGGGAATCGATCTCGCGGGCGAGGAAAAGCGCGTGGTCGCGGTCGGAGGAGAGAGAAGGAAGAGGCTGCTCCGGTTCGGCGGGGAGATCGACCGCCTGCAGCAGGATACCGTGTTCATTGCAGAGGCGCAGCACCTGCTCGCGTTGGAAAATGATGGTGCTATGAGCCTGCAGAGCGATATGGCGCACATGACAGCGGATGCAATGGCGGATGGTATCCAGTCCGATGCAAGGAACGTCGAAGCGCATGTCGTGTCCGGGCTTGGAGACCTTGCAGAGCGTGGTCGGGGAATCCGGGGAACCCGCGCCCTCCCGGATGCACTCGTTAGTGCCCTTGTAGCCCTCCACGCAGACGACACGGACGCCGCGCACGATGAGGCTCTGTCCGATATCGAGACGGGCGATGCGGCGGGCGAGGGCGAGACCGTGCTCAGACTCCTGCATCTGTTCAGGGGTTGGTGACGGACCGGCAAGGTGTCCGGCTGCCGGCAAGAAATCCTCCATGAACGTGGTGGAAGGGAGAACCTCCCAGCCGCACTCCTGCTGGGCGTAGCGACAGACGGCGCCGAAAATTGTATGCGCGTTGCGGCGGTCCATGGAAGCAAGCAAGCGGCGCGCCGTGGCATCCGGCCACATCGTGTAGATACAGGCGGGTTTGATCTGTCCCGCCATCATCACATGGGTGACCCCCTGCTCGCGAAAGAAATCACGCGGCTTCTCCACCTCTCCCACTCGGAAGGAACGGAACACATCGCAAAGCGGAGGAAGATCGCGTCCCGCCGCACCGCGGAAACCGGCGCAAACGACCCGAACGCCGGCACGGCGAGCACCCTGAGCCACCATGAGGGGGTATTCGCCTGCACCGGCCAATAGACCGAGAGTCATTCCAGCGGTGTTTGGAAATGAAATCATTTCATTTACGATTTACGATTTACGATTTCAGGGAGTTCGCGCGCGGGGGGCGCGGGAAATGCAATGCAAAAGCATTGGTGGCGGGATCAATCATGGCAGAGCGTTATGAGAAAAGCGGCTGGGCGCCTATTTACGATTTGAATTTTAGCGCGCGGTGCGCGTGGATTTGGCGGTAGCTGAGATGATACAGGAAAGTTCATGAGCTTCTGCGCGCAAGTTGCGCACCTTGGCTGCGCTTACTAAGCCTGCTGGAACCAGCAACTCAAGCCAGTACTCGCTTTCATCCGCTTCTTCTTCGCAGATTTTGATCTTGTTCAAAAAGCCCGCTCGACTCTTTGCGTGCAGCGCAGCTCGATAATTCGCCCCAACGGATGTCGAGCAACGCAGCAACTGCTTGCCGATGACATTCGCTGCCCCGTTTTTTTCCTGCTCCAACGTCAGATACAGTTTCACAACACGCAACCCGAACTGCGCTGTTCTTTTCGCCATTTCTTCTTTGTCCATACTACATAATTTCATTTACGATTTACGATAAGACATTTACGATTTACGATGGACGCGGGTGATGGAGGTGACGGAGAAGGCGGGGAACTACAGGAGTTCGGGGTGTTCGAGGTAGTAGGCGATACGCTGCATGAGGCGGCCGATATCGCCGCCATCGACCACGCGGTGATCGAAGGAAGCAGAGATGTTCGCCTGCTCCACGGGGATGAAGCACTGCACTTCATCGCTCCAGACCGGAGTTTTTTGCACAGCGCCGACACCGAGAATGAGACTCTCACTGGGCAAGGGCATGGGCGTGCCGAAGGTGAGACCGAAGCCTCCGAAATTCGTCACCGTGGCAATGCCGCCGCCCTTGTAGGCGTCATCCAGTCTGCGGCTGCGGGCCTGGTGGACAATTTTATTGAACTCGTCGATCTGTTCATCCAGCGTGTAGCGGTCCACATTGCGCATCACCGGCACCAGCACGCCGTCCGTCACCTGCACGGCCACACCCAAGTCGATGCGCTTCGGCGTGAGGATACGACCGCCCACCATGTAGCCCGCGCATTCCGGAGCCTCGGCGAGGGCGAGGGCGAGGGCGCGCACGAAGTAGAGCGTGTAGCCGGGGCGGCGGGGGTGGCTCTTGCGGTGCATGATGATGGGTCCCATGTACACCGGGCGACCGGCGCTCGCGATCGGACGACGCCAGGTGCGCTGCATGCTGTCCGCCACACTGCGGCGCATGGGGCTCGCCTGGCGGGAGGGCCATCCGTCCACGTACTCCAGGAACTTTTCAAAATCATCAATCGTGATGCGCCCCCCTGCCCCGGTGCCGACGATGTAGGCCATATCCGCCTCCGTGATGCCGAGCTCGTCCATGCGGGCGCGGATGCGCGGGGAGAGGTAGTGGGCGCCGCGCACGCCGATGGGCACCGGCAGCCCCTTGCCTGAGGGGTGGATTCGGGAAGGCTCGCTTTCCTCGCGGTACTCGCCCTCCGTGCGGAAATGAGCCCCGGCGTCCGGGGTCGTTTCTGCGGGGGTGGTGGCATGGGGGAGAGGCGCAGGGGACTCCTCCAGCGTCTGCACGCCGCAGCGATCCACCTCCTCCCGGGATGCCTCGATAATCCCCAAAACGGCGCCGACCGGAACGCATTCGCCCTCGGCAACCGAGAAGGAAAGCAGCTTGCCGCCGCAAGCGGTCGTCACACCCATCACCGCCTTATTGGTCTCCACCTCCAGCACCTCCTGATCCGCCTGCACCGTGTCGCCGGGTTGAAGCAGGAAGTGCATGATGGTCGCCTCCGTGATGGATTCGCCGAGTTGGGGCATGAGGATGGGGACTTGAGGCATAGGAGTGAGGGATGCGAGGGTGAATTAAAGAGAGATGAGATAGCGAGCGGCCTCCGCGATGGTGGAGCTGCTCGGACGATGCGTCCGCCAGAGGTCGGGATGGTAGGGGATGGGGCTTTCCTTGGACGTGAGCCGAAGCGGCGGCGCATCCAGCAAGTGCATCCCCTGCGCCACCACGCGGGAGACCACCTCCGACGCCACGCCGCCCCACGGAAAATCCTCGCTCACCACCAGCAGACGAGCCGTGCGCGCCACCGAGGCGAGGATCGTATCGGTATCCAGAGGTTTGACGGAACGCAGGTCCACCACCTCGAGTTCATAGCCGCTCTGCTCCGCGAGGTCGTGGGCAGCCTTGAGCGCTTCCGGCACCATGGCGGAGAAAGCGACCACGGTGGCGTGCTCTCCCTCGCGGGCGATACGGGCGCGTCCGATGGGCAAGGGGTCGTCCTCCAGCCAGGTGTCCGCCTTGAGCCAGCGGTAGAGGAACTTGTTTTCCATGAAGACAACAGGATCGGGAATTTGCACCGCCTGTTTAAGCATGAAGTAGGCATCCGCCACGGTGGCGGGGGTGAAGACGTGAACGCCGGGGTAATGCGCAAAGAGAGCCTCCACGCTTTGGCTGTGGAACGGACCGCCGCCGGGTGTGCCGCCGCAGGGCATACGCATGGTGACATTCACGGGGAGACCGGTACGGAAGAAGTGGGCGCCGGCGTTGTTGCCCATTTGGTTGAGGGCGAGCGTGCCGAAATCCGCAAACTGCATTTCCACGATGGGATGCAGACCGCCGATGGCAGCGCCGATAGCCATCCCCATGATAGCGTCCTCGCTGATCGGGGCGTTGCGCACGCGGTCCGGGAAACGATCCGCGAGCCCCTTGGTCGCCTTGAAGGCTCCGCCGAACTTGCCGGCAATGTCCTCCCCGTAGATGAAGACGAGCGGGTCCTCCTCCAGCAGTTCTTCCATCGCCTGATGAATGGCATCAATGTAAGTCACGCTCATGTTCGTACGGGTTTCCAGGAAACGGCGCTCCAATCCATGGATTGCGGGTTGGGGGTGGCTTCTCGCTGCGCCTGAGCGAAAGCCTTTTGCACAAAATCGCGCACCTCTGCCTGCAGAGAGGCATCCTCCTGCTCGTCGAGCCATCCCTGCTCCATGAGCTCACGCCGCGCCACATCCAGGGGGTCCTTGTGCGCGTACTTTTGTCGGACTTCATCCGGGATGTAGGAGGCATCATCGTGCTCGCCGTGACCGCACATTCGAAGGGTATCGGCAACGACCCACTGGGGACCCTCGCCGCAGCGGGCGGCGGAAATCGCGCGCTGCATGACGTCCAGCGTCTGCAGCAGATCCGTGCCGTCGCACTCGTAAGCGGGCAAACCGTAGCCGCGACCGCGATCCGCCAGAGAGGCACAGGCGAACTCCTGACTGTTCGGTGTTGAGTAAGCGTATTGATTGTTGGAGACGATGATGACGACCGGGAGCTTTTCCACGGCGATCAGGTTGAAACCCTCATGCGCAGCGCCGACAGACGTGGCTCCATCCCCGATATTGACCACGCCGACGCAGCCGTTGATTCCCTGCATACGCTTGGCAAACATCATGCCCGCTACGACAGAAATCATAGCGCCGAGGTGGGAAACCGGAGCGGGTATACCCTGCGCAGGGAGCCCCCAGTGCACATTGCCATCCTTGCCGCCCATGCAGCCGAGAACCGAGCCGAAGTAACTGCGAGCCGCCTCCAGCACAGAGCCCTCATCCCACGCGCAGCGACCCGCCATCTCCCGAATGAAAGGATTATAGACATCTTGTCCCGGCTTCAAAAAAACAGCGGAGGCAGCAGAGATCGCCTCGTGCCCCTTCCCGAGGAACACGCCGCCAAATATCTTCCCCGCCTTGTACAGAGAGGACAGCTTTAAGTCAAACGCGCGCGCCATGCACATGGCGCGGTATGCACGTCCGGCCTTTTCCTTGAGCTCACTCACGTCCCGGATTATACAACCCGGATACGGGCAAATCAAGAGCAAACAGAACCAAGGCAAACGCATTTATGCGTTTGCCATTTACGTTGACTCAACGCCGCCGCCTTGACTCTATCCCGCGCGCTGCGCGCGGGAAGGCAAAGCCGCCGAGGACCCCGTGTAAGGCGCACGCGGGGTAAATAATCCCGGAAAAATTATGCGGGGACGCGCATGGGAGCCCAACAGGGGGCGCTTGACAGTCGGATGGGGAATTGGTAGCATAGACGCATGGAAATCGTCGAAGCACGCATAGAGATACCGATGGGGAGTCGGAACAAGTACGAGGTGGATACGGAGACCGGGCACATCAAACTGGACCGCGTGCTTTACTCGTCGGTCTATTATCCGGCGGAGTACGGTTTTGTGGAGGGGACCAAGTATCTGGATGGCGATCCGCTGGACATCCTGGTCTTCACGTCCTCGCCCACCTTCCCGGGGTGTTACGTCGACTGTCGTATCATCGGGGGGATGGACATGATTGACGGGGGAAAGCCCGACGTGAAGATACTGGCCGTGAACGTGGGAGATCCCCGCTATGAGCACGTGCACACCCTTGCGGACCTGCCGCCGCACTACTTGCAGGAAATTCAGAATTTCTTCAGCACATACAAAACACTCCAAAACAAGAAGACGGAGGTGGGGGAATTTTTTGATACGGAGCGGGCCTCCGCCATCCTCCGCGAGTCGCGCGAGCGCGCTGGGTCGCCATAGGCGCCCATTTACGATCTCAGGGAATTCGCGCGCCTGTGGCGCGTTCCTGCGGGGCGTTTGCGTAGCGGAATTTTCGGGAGCGATGGTGATAGTAGCTGGAAAGGCGGGGGAAAAGCGCCTACGGTGACTCGTGGCTTTGCCTCTTGCTTCGGAGTCGCGCGACGAGTCACCATCAGCCGCCTTGGGCCGGAGAAAATTTTATTGGGACACGGGTGGACGGATGGGGGGATGGCGGGGGGGCATTCTGAGAATTTTATACAGCTGCTGCGTATTTTTTGAACTGCGAGATTGACGCAGCATAAGATTTTGTGTAGAATTGCAATGCGCGGGGAAACGTCTGAAAGTTTTAGCGCTCCTCACCCAATCGTATCAAACCTCCCGGATCTGCCGTGTACTCGAACGAACAATATTTACTGGAACTCCTGATAGAGGCCGGCGCGTTGGACGCCGCCATGGTGGACAGCGCTCGGGCTGAGCTTGGACCTGCCGACAGTGTCATTGACTACTTGGTGCAGAACAACATCCTCACCAGAGACTACATAGCGCAGGTAGCAGCCAACAGCTCCGGTCTGGAATTTGTGGACCTCAACGCCTTTGATCCGGATCCCTCTATCCTCGCGCAGGTAGATGGCGAGCTTGCGCGGCGCATCGGCTTCTTACCTCTCGGCGACGACGGCTTCTCCCTGCAAGTCGCCATAGCAGACCCCTTCGCTATGGAGACGATGGACAGTCTCCCGCAATTTCTGGGACGGGACGTATCCTTTTTCGTGGCGGCGGAGGACGCCCTCGCCAAGGCCATTGCCAAGCACTACCCGGAAAAAACAGCCGGTCCTCAAACGGCGGAGTCGCCCATCATCGAGCTCATCGACAACATGTTCAACGAGGCACACAGTATGCGAGCCTCGGATATCCACATTGAACCCATGGAGGATCGGGTTCGTTTCCGCTACCGCGTGGATGGTCGACTCATTGAAGTAGCGAACCACCCCAAGAAGCTTCTCGGCTCGATCGTAGCGCGCATCAAGGTGATGAGCACCACGATGAGCATCGCGGAGAAACGAATCCCGCAGGATGGTCGTATAGAACTCGACCTCAAGAGCGGCGCCCATATTGATCTGCGTGTCAGCACGGTCCCGTCCAACCACGGTGAATCGGTTGTGATGCGTATATTGGACAAATCCGCTCTGCAGCTCGGTTTACCGCAACTCGGCTTCCTCTCGGACGATGAAGCGACCTTTGATCGACTCGTCACCTTGCCGGACGGAGTGATCCTCGTGACGGGGCCAACCGGCAGCGGAAAGACGACTACGCTGTACGCTTGTCTGAACCACCTTAACCGTCCGGACAAAAAAATCATCACGGCGGAGGACCCGGTCGAATACGAGATGCCGGGCATCAACCAAGTGATGATCCGCTCTGACATCGGGATGACCTTTGCGGCTGCTCTGCGCGCCATGCTCCGTCAGGCTCCCAACATCATCATGATCGGTGAGATCCGCGACGGCGAGACGGCAAGTATCGCTATCCAGGCCGCCATGACGGGACACCTCGTGCTCTCCACCCTGCACACCAACGATGCACCGTCCTCCATCGCACGTTTGGAAGACATGGGGGTGGATCGCTTCCTGATTGCATCCGCCGTGCGCGCCATCATGGCGCAGCGTCTCTGCCGCTGTCTGTGCGATAACTGCAAGCAAGACGGACAGCTCACTCCCAAGCAGGCTACCCTCTTAGGCATCGAGCCGGACCGCATCGTCAAAGTACCCCACCCCGGGGGCTGTGACAAGTGCCGCGGACGGGGCATGCGAGGACGTATGGGAATCTTCGAGATCTTCCAGGTGGATGACAACACGCGCGAGCTCATCAACTCCAATCTCTCATCCGCCGAACTCCGGCGCCGGGCTCGCGAGCTCGGCATGCGAACCCTTCGAGAGGACGGCATCCGCAAGGTACTTGCCGGACGCACCTCCGCTGACGAAGTCATCCACGTCACCACCGGCGACGCCAGCTAATCCCACCCCTACCACCAACCCCCTACTCCTCTCTTTTTATGGATAATCAACTGGCCCTCGACGTTTTTATTAATGCCGGACTCATGGATCGCTCCATGGCCAAAGACATCTTGGAGGAGATGTCCAACAGCGGCAAAGAACTCTGGGAAACCCTGCTCGACTTTGGTATCGTCCCGTCTCCGGAGGACTTTTGGAATGTTATCGCCACGGAGGTAGGCGCCCAGTACATCTCGCTGGAGGGCTTTGAACCGGCTCCCGAGGTACTGGCGATGATACCCGCCCCGCAGGCACGACTTCACGGCGCACTGCCTATCGAATACCGCGAGGGCGAGGGACTCTACGTATGTTTGGAGGACCCCCTCAATCCGCAGACCGTCGATGATTTACGTATCATAACGGGCAAGGATATCTACCTGTACGTCGCCGCCGACTATGAGGTGCGCGCACGAATCGCGGAATACTACGGCGGGACAGAAGCGGCCATGGGCGACCTCATGGAGGACCTCGCCGGCATGAGCGTCAACAGCGCGGATGGCACTGAGGAAGCGAGCGCCGTCCCCATCGTTAAGTTCGTGAATCTCGTCATTACGCAGGCCATTAAGGAGAAGGCGTCGGACATCCATCTTGAGCCCTTTGAGCACGAGTTCAAGATTCGCTACCGCGTGGATGGCGCTCTCTACGAGATGGCGCCGCCGCCCATCCATCTCGCGACGCCCATCATCTCCCGCGTGAAGGTGATGGCCGGCATGAACATTGCGGAACGGCGAGTTCCCCAGGATGGGCGCATCATGATGCGCGTCGGCGACAACAGCGTGGACATGCGTGTGAACTCACTGCCGACGCAGCATGGCGAATCGGTGGTGATGCGTGTGCTCGACCGCAACAGCGTGAGCCTCGACCTCAACAATCTCAACCTCTCGCCCTCCCTCCACGAGTATATCCTCGACACCGTCAACATGCCCAACGGCATCTTTGTGGTGACCGGTCCCACCGGTTCAGGAAAGACAACGACGCTTTACGCCGCGCTGCGCGAAATCAACACCGAGGACACCAAAATCCTCACCGCCGAGGATCCTGTTGAGTATGACATCGACGGCATTGTCCAGGTCCCCATCAACGAAGGAATCGGGGTCACCTTCCCGCGAGTACTGCGCGCGTTCCTCCGTCAGGACCCGGACCGCATCCTCGTGGGAGAAATACGCGACAAGGACACGGCGCAAATCGCCATTCAGGCGGCTCTCACGGGGCACTTGGTCCTCTCCACGTTGCACACGAATGACGCAGCCGGCGCCGTGACCCGTTTCATTGACATGGGGGTGCAGCCTTTCCTGCTGGCGGCGACGCTATTGGGTGTGTTGGCGCAGCGCCTTGTGCGAACGATCTGTCCCTACTGCAAGGTGGCCTACACACCTTCCTCGGGTTTGCTCAACCAGCTCGGCATCAGTCCGGACCTCCTTGCCAGCCAACAGTTCTTCACCGGCTCGCGCTGTGACAAGTGCGGGAACACCGGCTACAAGGGGCGAAAAGGAATCCACGAGCTGCTCAATGCCTCTGATCCCATCAAGGAACTCATCACGCAAAACGTTCCTTCCGTCACGTTGAAGCAGAAAGCTATTGAGCTCGGGATGCACACACTTCGCGAGGATGGCATCCAAAACATTTTCGATGGACACACGACCATTGAGGAAGTACTTCGTTACACCTGATCGACTTCACATCTTCCCTACCTCTTACCCACGATTTCACCATTATGCCGAACTTTACGTACACAGCTCTGGATCAGAACGGCGCCGAGAGAGCAGGCGTCGTTACAGCAGACAACAAAATAGCCGCCATGGAGATGGTGCGCGCGCAGGGGCTTCTCGTCCGCGAATGCGTGGAAGCCGGCTCCGCAGCCGCCGCTTCCAAATCTGCGTCGTCCACCGACAGCTCCAAGACAAAGAAAAAAGGAAAAGGCAGCCAGGCCAAGGGCAAAGGCAAGGCCGGTGGAAGGATCAAACAGCGCGAGCTCATGATTTTCACTCGCCAGCTTGCCACCCTCATCGACGCCGGATTGCCGCTGCTACAAAGTCTCCAGGTTCTCAACAAACAGGAACCCAACCTCAACCTGCGCGCCACGATAGGCGCCCTCGGAGATTCCGTGCAGGGGGGCTCGACATTCTCGGATGCGCTTTCATCCTATCCGAAACTCTTTGACCGACTCTTTGTCAATATGGTGAAGGCGGGCGAAATCGGCGGTGTGCTGGAGGTTGTGCTCAAGCGTCTTGCCGAGTACCAGGAGAAGGCCGGCAAGTTGCGCGGCAAGATTGTTTCCGCCATGATCTACCCGATGATCATCATGGTCATTGCAGTTGGCATCCTCACCTTCCTCATGCTGGTCATCGTACCGAAGTTCAAGTCGATGTTCGAGGGGCAGAACATGGAGCTGCCGGCCTTTTCCAAGTTCGTCTTTGATTTCTCGGACAACTGCATGGCGGACTCCATCATCCCCTTTGTTCCGAATGCGTTGTTCGGTATTATCTTCATCGTCCTCGTCATCGTATCCGTCTCCTTCTGGAGACGCACCCCGAAAGGAGGACGCGTAGTGGACTCCTTCCTGCTCAAGATACCCAAGCTCGGCCACCTCAACCAGGTGAACGCCGTTGCTCGGTTCTCGCGCACCTTCGGCACCCTGGTTTCCTCAGGCGTGCCCATCCTGCAGGCGCTCATGATCACCCGCGATACCGCCGGCAATGTGATCGTGGCGGACGCCATCACGAAGATCCACGATGCTGTGCGCGAAGGTGAGTCCATCGTGACTCCCATGTCGACCAGCCCGATATTCCCTCCCATGGTACTTTCCATGGTGGACGTGGGTGAAGAGACAGGTCGCTTACCTGACATGCTGATGCGCGTAGCCGAGGTATATGACGAAGAAGTGGACAACTCCGTATCCGCTCTCACGGCCATGCTTGAACCCCTCATGATTGTCGGTCTGGCCTTAGTGGTCGGCAGTATTGTATTGGCGATGTTCCTGCCCATGATGGAAGTCATCAAAAACGTCTGAAGCGGCATGAAATCTCCCGTAAAGAGTGCAGTGGTAAGAGGCAAGGGCTTCACCTTGGTCGAGGTCTTTGTCGTCATGGCAATTCTTGCCATCCTCGCTACCATGGGGTGGCAGGCCTCAGGCATGATCAACAACCGGCAAATGAACAAAACGGCCGAGGTACAGGTCGGTCAACTGGAGGTTGCCATGAACGCCTATCGAATCGACAACGGCGATGAACTTCCCGCCGGAAACGGAGACACCTGGAGCTCCCACGTCCTCTACAAAACACTGAACTGTGACGAGGACGGCGATGGAGCGCCGGACACCAACCCGAAGACCGGCGAAGTGCGCGAGCCGTATTGTGATGGCATCACGCCGATTGCAAACATCAAGAAGCAGAGCGAGGTCATCAATGGCATTCCCGCCATCAAGATGAAGATCAAGCCGAAGGGAGCCACGAAGGTGAAGAAACTTTTTGTCTTGCTGGACCCCTGGGGTACGCCGTATCGTTACCGAATGGGCTACGAGATGCGGGATGAAAAGGGCAAAGCGGGCAACGGCATTAACCCCGATTTTGACATTTTCTCCCTCGGTGTTGATACGGAGGGCAATGGTCTTACCAACACCAAGAAAAACGAGGACAACGTCTCCAACATCCGCTCCTGGCGCTAACCCACCTACTTTCCCCTTCCCCCCTAACATTAATTCTCTACATACTAACAACTATTTATGATTACACACCTGACTCTCGCTCTACGCATCACGACTGTTACATTCCTGCTCGCAGGTACTTTTGTCACTGCTCAGCAGGCGGACAAAAAAAAGCCGGCGGTCTCCCCTGCCTCATCCACTGCCCCGGCGCTTTCTTCGGCGGAGGCGGCCGCTGCCTTAGTAGCGCGAGTTACTCCGGAATATGCAGATAAGGTTACCTTTTCGATTTCTGATAAAAAAGAGGAGACCTCTATTAAGGGGACAAAGGACGGCAAAATTCGTATCTCCGGACCCACTGTCCTTGAATGTGTGCGGGCCTATGGTTACTACCTGAGAAATATTGCTCATGTCCATCTTTCCTGGAACGGAGACAACAAATCCGCCGCGAAATTTGTCGTGCCGGAAAAGAAAATTGTCGTACCTCCCACCCTGCCTCTCAATTTTGCCTTCAACTACTGCACGCTGAGCTACACGGGGGCTCACTGGAGCAAGGAGAAGTGGCTGAAGGAGATCGACCGACTTGCCCTGAATGGTTTCAGCTATGTTCTTGTCACCTCCGGTCTTGAAAAGGTCTGGCAAGGCTTCCTCGCCGACATCGGGTGCAAGAACCTCGCCTCCTCCTTCATTGCCAATCCCTGCTACGCGGCGTGGTGGAACATGGGCAACCTTGAGGGTGAAGGAGGCCCTGTCTCCCAGCAACTTATCGACCGGGAAGCTCAGTTAGGGAAAGCCATCACCGCGCGCATTCGTGAGCTCGGTATGCAACCCGTCCTGCAAGGCTACATCGGTTTCGTGCCTCACGATTACTCACGCAACAAAAATGATCTCCTGCCCCAGGGACAATGGGTCGGCGGTTATGAGAGACCCACCGTCCTCCGTCCGGACAGCGCTGCCTTCCCCGACATGGCAAAAGCGTGGTACAAAAATCTCGAGAAGGTGTACGGGTTCCGCGCCACAGCTTTCGGCGGCGACCTCTTCCACGAGGGCGGCCGTACCGGCGGCGCCGACCTGGGGGCCTGCGCGAAAGCGGTCCAGGCGGCCATGCAAAAATTCTCCCCCGGGTCCATTTGGTTCTTGCAGGAGTGGGGTGGCAATCCTAAACGCGAGCTACTGGACGGCACGGATAAGGAGCACACCGTCATTCTCGCCCTGGAAAAAGACCTCTCCGAAACCAACAGAATGCACCGCGATTACCAGGGACGCCGCTTCGTCTGGTGCGAGCTCGCCAACTTCGGCGGCAACCATGGACTCTTCGGCGGCTTCGGCATTCTCGAGAAGGCGGCAGGTGACGCCGAAGGCGCCTCCGGCTTCGGACTTCTTTCCGAGGGTATTGAAACCAACCCACTGTACTATGCCCTCTTCTTTGAGCGTCTCAACAACCGCGACGTGATTGACCGCGAAGCCTTCATTCAGAACTATGCCCTGTCGCGCTACGGCTCCGACAAACCGGACCTCACCGAAGCTCTGTCGCTGCTTGCCTCCAGCGTCTATTCCCCCACAGGACGCCGCGAGGGGTGCCCGGAGAGCATCCTCTGCGCTCGCCCAAGTCTCACGGTCAACAAAGCCTCCACATGGAGCGATCCGAACGTATTTTACGACCCTGAAGACGTCCGCAAGGCAGGGCTCCTCCTGCTCAAGGCGGCGAAGGAGAATCCGGCGCTCCTGAAGAGCAGTGGCTTCTGCTACGATCTCGCCGATGTCTGCCGCCAGGTACTCGCCGAGAGAGCACGCGCCATCCTTCCGCTCTGCAAAGAAGCGAACGACAAAAAAGACAAGGCTGCATTCAAGAAGTACAGCGAGCAGTTTCTCGCTCTTTTCCCGCTGACGGCGGACATCCTCGCTACCCATAAGGATTTCCTCCTCGGCAACTTCCTGGACGGCGCAGCCCGCCGTTCCCCGGGCAAGCCGGACGAGATGACGCGTGCGCTCCGCCGGCTCATCACCACATGGACCGCCGAAATCACCTCCCTCAACGATTATGCTCATCGCCAGCTGTCCGAGCTGATCCGTTCCTACTACCTCCCGCGCTGGCAAGTATTCTTCCGCGAAAAGTCAGCCGGCGGTAAAGAGGGCGCCTCCCGCGAAGTCGTTGTCACCAACAACGGCGAGCGTATCGTCCGCAAAATCCGAGACGATAAGAGCGTCCAGTCGATCGAACTGTCCTTCCCCACTGCCAAGATTCCTCTCCTCTCTGAACCGGTCGGGGATATCATTCCGCTCGCGGAGAAAGCTCTTGCGGAGCCCATCAATCCCACCGAGACGAACTGAGACGCTTTTTTCCGTACAGCTCTCAATGGTCGTGCGGCTGCTCTCTGCGCGGCTGCCGCTCCTCGACCCAAGCGCTTTATTCTCTCTCCCTAAAAAAGCAGGCGAGGCTTCCACAAGCCTCGCCTGCTTGATATTTTGCTTTACGAGTTCGTCAGAACTGGCAGCTGTAGCCGAGACGCACGCCGAGGTTGAGCTGGCTTTCAGGTTTTCCATCCACTCCCTCAAAGTACGGACGGCCGTGTAGTCCCTGCAATTGGAGAGCGAGCGTTACGGAGCCGGTCTCGGTCACTTTCTGAGACGCACCAAGTTCCACACTCCACGCGAAGCCCCACTTGCTCTTGCTCTCACTCCGACTCACATAACTATTGCTGACTTCAACCTCCCCTTTCGTCTGAGCAAGGCCCAGATTAACACCGGTGAACAAACTCAGGGAGTCGTTCAACGGCGTGGTCAGACGATATCCGGGCATGATGTAGATGTTCTGTACTTCTACCTTCCCATTAAACGGAATGTATCTATAAATCGTATGTTCATCATCACCCGTTGCATAGCCAAAGCGGATATTCACGGCATGATTCTTGTTGAAGGCGTACACAGCGGTCAAGTCCACCCCGTACGTATCTACCGTGTAGGCAGGTATTGCTCCATCCTCTTTCACGATATCCTTCAACGCGAAGTTATAGGCAGCATTCAGCTCGAGACCGAACCCGCTCTTCTGCTGCTCATCCTGTCCGTATGCGGCGCCAAGCGCGGCACACGCCAATAATGTCATAGCTGTCTTTTTCATAGGATAGACGTCCACTTGGACGAGGTAAGTATAGCGTATTCGGAATACGCA
>CANQSY010000053.1 GCA_947626635.1 uncultured Akkermansia sp. | reverse complement strand
AAAGGACTCATGGAACAGCGGAGGGCGCGCGACACGCCGTAGCGTTTGCAGTAGCTCTTCAGGCTTTTCGCCTGCAAGTTCCTCTCCGCCTTCACTTCGACCGGGACGACGCCTTCCGCCGTCTGAAGAAGGAACTCCACTTCTGCCTGGGCGCGCTCAGCCTTCCAATAGAAGAGTTCATTTTCGCCGGATGCGAGGAGCTGCTGCAGCACGTACTGCTCGGTGAGGGCGCCTTTGAACTGTCCGAACACCGTATTCCTCTCCAACAGCACACGACGATCGAGGCGGCATTGAGCGCTCAACAGCCCCACGTCTGTCGTATAAACCTTGTAAGCCTCTCCGGGAAAGGCGGAGAGCGGGATTTGAGGTGAACGCACGCACGGCACGCGATGAACGAGCCCCGCAGCCTCCAGCCACTCGAGCGGGTAAACCCTGCGAGGGCGTTTGAAAGAAAACTCTTTTCTTTCTTGAGAGAGCTGGTCAGGGATATGTTTCCACACGGCGGCGATATGCCGAGCCTCAGAGGGAGTCGTGTGTTTGCCGAAGTCCTGCTGGTAGCCGCGAAGAATATCCGTTTGATGCGTCCGGACTGCGATGAAATCGCGCGTCTCGGCAAAGTCCGCCACCACCTCCGGCATGCCTCCCACATAATAGTAATAGCGCAGCATTTCCTCCAGCTTTGCCCCCACGACACGCAACCCTTCCCAATCATGTTGACGAATGGCCTCGACGTATTGTTCGTATCCCATAGCCGTCAGAAACTCGGTAAAACTCATGGGATACATATTCAGCATATCAACCTTCCCCACGGGGAAACCGGTACCTCCCTCCCGGGCGTAGAGTCCGAGCAAAGAGCCCGCCGCAACGACGTGAAACTCCCGGGCATTCTCGCAAAAATATTTCAGGGAAGTGATGGCTGCCGGACACTCCTGAATTTCATCCAGGATAATCAAAGTCTCTCCTGGCTTCGGACTGCAACCGGTGTAGATGCCGATATTTGTCAAAATGCGTTGCACGTCGAAATCCTGTTCAAATGACTGACGCATCGGTTCCGAGCGGTCGAAAGAGACATACGCGACCTCCCGATAATTCTCCCGTCCGAACTCCTGCAGCAACCACGTCTTGCCCACCTGCCGCGCCCCCATCAAAAGCAGGGGCTTCCTGCGCCTGCTCTCCTTCCATTCTTTCAGTTTTGCGATGAGTTCTCGTTTCTTTTTTTCGCTCTTTATCTCCTCCTTCTCCATAAAATCACTTTTCCAACTGGATATCAACAACTTTTGTTTTCACTGCAAAGGACTTTCTCAAAATTTTGGCATCAAATGCAAAGAACTGGGCGCCTGCGGTGATTTGTCGGCACCGCACTGCCTCCGAGCCCGACGGCCCCGTGTAGGGCGCTTGCTCAATCGTTGATGGGTTCTCCCTTCATTAATCAATCACGCACAGGGAGACGAATGCTTCCGGTGAAAGTCGCGTTGGGACATGTATAGGGAAAATCACACTCGGCGAGTGATTTTTCTTTTCAGGCGGGCGGATGGAGGATATACTCGGGACGCGCATGCGGAAAGAGGAAGAATAACCCCGTGTGCCAGAATGAGACATGAAGAAGATTGTGCTAGCATATTCCGGTGGGCTGGACACCTCCGTCCTTTTGGTTTGGCTCAAAGAGAAATACAATGCGGAAATTATCGCCTATTGCGCCGATGTGGGACAAGCTGAGGAGCTGGACGGGTTGGAAGCAAAAGCTTTGGCGACAGGGGCTAGCAAGTGCATTATCGGCGATCTGAAAGCTGATTTTGCAGCAAATTACATTTACCCGATGTTCCGGGCGAATGCGCTTTACGAGGGACGCTACCTGCTCGGCACCTCCATTGCGCGACCCTGCATTTCCAAGGCCATGGTGGATATTGCCCTCGCAGAGGGGGCGGACGCCATTGCCCACGGAGCCACCGGCAAGGGAAACGACCAAGTCCGCTTTGAACTCTCCGTGAATTCTCTGGCCCCGCACCTGCAGGTTATTGCCCCCTGGCGCATGAAAGAATGGCGCGACCAATTTCCGGGTCGTACAGAACTTATCCGGTACGCCGAAAGCCACGGCATCCCCATCCGGCAGAGCGTGAAGAAGCCGTATTCCATGGACCGCAACCTGCTGCATATCTCGTATGAAGCAGGAATTCTGGAGGACACTTGGTATGACGCCACCAAACCGGAGGATCGTCCGATGTACGTGCTCTCGAAATCCCCGGAGGAGGCGCCGGATGAGCCGCAGTACTTGCAGTGCCTTTTCGAAAAGGGTGATATGGTAGGACTGCAGACGGAGGGACTCCCCGAGATTCTGGTCGATCATGGGGTAACACCCCTCGGAGAAAAGGACGGCTACACCCTGCTGGATCCACTGGGCATCATGCTTGTGCTCAACCACCTGGGCGGGCTGCACGGCATCGGACGCGTGGATATCGTCGAGAACCGCTTCGTGGGCATGAAGAGCCGGGGCATCTACGAGACTCCCGGCGGCACCATCTTGCTCGCCGCGCATCGCGACATAGAGACGCTCACCATGGACCGCGAGGCACAAAAGGTGCGCGATTCCCTTATTCCCGATTACTCCGCTATGGTATACAACGGCTTCTGGTTCGCCCCGGAACGCGAGGCCATCCAAGCCCTCGTGGATAAGACGCAGGAAACTGTTTCCGGAGAGGTCCGGCTGAAGCTGTACAAGGGGAATGTCATGTACGCCGGTCGCCGCAGTCCTCAATCCCTCTACAGCTACGCCATCGCTACGATGGAGGGAGACTACACGGATGAAGACTACAACCAGGACGACGCCTCCGGCTTCATCCATCTCAATGGGCTACGCCTCAAGCAATTCTCTCGCGTCAACCCACGCTGAGCAGCCGTTCCCGTCCCCTCAGCGCGTACGCTTGTAAGGTCCGTCGCCGACGGAGAGGACCTGAACGCGGACGCGCGCGAGACCGTTGTTGTGGAAGCGCAATTTCTGCGCCACGGCCGTGCTGACGTCGATCAGCCGTCCGGCAATGTAAGGACCACGATCGGCGATGCGCACGATGCATGAGAGACCGTTTTCAAGGTTGGTGACACGCGCCACGCAGGGAAGCGGCAGGGTACGATGGGCGGCGTAGTACTGGTGGCGATGGAGACGTTGACCGATGGCTCCCATGGCGCCGTTGGCTTCGTAGTGCGAGGCAATGCCCACAGCGTCGTAGTGCAACGCCTGCTCCACGTTCATGGGGATGAAGCGCAGGCCCTTGAGCGTGTAGGGAGCCATCTTGTAGCCCTTGTAGGGAGGGTCGGCAGCAAAGTGCTGCTGGCACGCTGCAAAGGCGAACATGCAGATCAAGCCGAGCAGGATCTTGCGCACTGCGTCCATCATCCTTCCTCAAAGTGAGTGGAGTTACATGCACATCCCGCCATCGCACACCAGAACCTGACCGGTGATGTAGCGTGCCTCGTCGGACGCGAGGAAGAGCGCGCAATTTGCGATGTCCTCGGGAGTACCCATATCCGCCAGGGGGATGCGCGCCAGCAGGGCCTCGCGCGCTTTCTCGGGAATCGCATCCGTCATCTCAGTCGCGATGAAGCCCGGAGCAATGGCGTTGCAGGTGACTTTCCGACCGGCGAGCTCCTGAGCGACGGATTTGGTAAAGCCGATGATGCCGGCTTTGGAGGCGGCGTAATTGGTCTGTCCGGGGTTGCCGGAGATCCCGACGATAGAGCTCGTGTTGATGATGCGCGGGGCGGGACTCTTCATGAGCGTGCGTTGAAGAGCTTTGGTGAAGAGAAAGGCGCTCTTGAGATTTGTAGAGAGCACCGCATCCCAGTCTTCCTCCTTCATGCGCATGAGCAAGCCGTCGCGTGTGATGCCGGCGTTGTTCACCAAGATGTCAATCGAGGGGTACTCCGCCAAAATCTCTTTCACACAGGCCTCCACCGCCGCCGAGTCTGCCACGTCGCAGGGGAATGCCTTGCAGCTTCCCGGCACCTCGGCGTTGATTTTCTCCGCCGCGCCTTGGCAGGAACCGGGGTTGCGCGAAATGAGAATGACCTTTGCACCTTCCACGGCAAAACGGTGAGCGATGGCGTATCCTATCCCGCGTCCCGCACCCGTCACAACGGCTGTCTTTTGAGAGAGTCTGCTCATATTGGGCATTCTAACGGAGGAGCATGAAATTGTCAATGAAATGTATCCGAAAACACTTTCTCGTGATCACGATTCCCGACATCTCCTCCGACAAGCGGTGGAGAGAGACCCAGGGCAACCGCATGGGGAATGCGGTTGCCATTTACGATTTTTTGAATAAGAGCATTCTCTCCGTCGATGAACTCCCCTCAAATGCGTTTGCCTTGGGGAGAGAAACCCTCTCATTGACCGAGGAGAGACTCAAGAAGGCGGTGTGAATCGTCGGCAAGCTGGGCGGGATCTTCCAGCAGCCCGGCGCGCAGCAGGGCGGTGTCGATCAGCTGAGCGGCGAGCATTTTACCGAGTTCTTCATTCTTCTCTTGCAACTCAGCAAGCTTGACCACGAGCGGGTGGTGCGGATTGAACTCCACTTGCGGATGCGTTTCCGGCACCGTCTGCCCCATGGCCTTCAGGTAAGCTTTCACGTCCGGCGAGAGGTCATTCTCTGCGAGCAAAGCGATGGCGGGCGCTGTACTCACACGGTCGCCCGTAGTTACCTTGCTCAGCTTGTCCTTGTACACCTCGGCGAGCCAGGTGGTGAGTTTGTTGGCCTGCCCCTCATCAATTCCCGGAGCATCCGGCGTTGCCTCCAGCGGCGGCAACTCAAGATCCGCCCGAGAGATCGACTTGAGCTGTTTGTCGTCCACCTTGATGAGGCTGTCGATCACAAATTGGTCGCCGCCGTCCGTCAGGAAGATGACCTCAAAACCGCGCGCCTTAAGCGGGTCGAGGTAGGGGGAGTGTTCCAGCTGTGCGCGGTTGGCGCCGAAGAGAACGTAGATATCCTTTTGCCCTTCCTTCATGCGGGAGATGTAATCCGCGAAGTTGGTGAGCTTCCCGGCTTCGGTGAAGGTGGATTCGAAACGCAGCAACTTACCGAGTGCGTCCTTGTGCTCCCAGCTGGTCACAACCCCTTCCTTGATGTAGCGGCTGAAGCGCTCCCAGAACTTGTTGTACGAATCGGCATCATTCTTGGCGAGCTCCTCAAGGTGCTTGATGAATCGTTTGGTGATGATCCCGGCAATTTTACGCAGAAGAGAATTATCCTGGAGCATCTCGCGGGAAATATTCAGCGGCAGATCATCGCTATCCACCACGCCGACGAGGAAGCGGAGCCACTCCGGCAGCAAGTTATCCGGCTTGCTGTCGATGAGCACCTTGTGGCAGTAGAGCGATACCTGAGGCTCACAACGTCCGAAGCCCATCGCCTCCGGGTTCTCCTCGGGAACGTAGAGCACGGAGTTGAGCACGATCGGGGCGTCCGCGCTGAAGTGCATGTGCGTGAGGGGCGCGCTATCCGTGTGGGCGATAAAATGGTAAAAGCTTTCGTATTCCTCCTTGGTGACATCCTTTTTATTCTTCATCCAAATGGCCTGCACAGTGTTGAGCAATTCGCCGTTGAAGTCAATGGGGAACCCGATGAAGTTGCTGTATTTGCCGACGATGTAGCGCACGTGGTTGGGCTTGGCGAAATCGGCGGCGTCCTCCTTGAGGCGGATAAGGATGCTCGTGCCGCGAGGAGTATCCGCCGGAGCCTCTTCCAGAGAGTACCCCTGCTGTCCATCACTCACCCATTTTATGGCCTCCGCCTCCGGCTCCCATGATCGCGTGGTCACCTCCACTTCGTCCGCCGCCATGAACACACTGTAAAAACCCACTCCGAACTGCCCGATGAGATCCCCCGCCTGTCCCTTGCCCTCCTTGGCCATCTCGAGGAATTTTTTTGTACCTGAGTGGGCGATGGTGCCGAGGTATTCAATAACTTCCTGGCGAGTCATGCCGATACCGGTATCGGCGATGGTGAGCGTGCGTTTTTCCTCATCGGTCGTGATACTCAGGCGCAGCTCCTTTTCGGGCTGGTAAATGTCTCCGCCGGTGAGCTGCTTGAGGCGCATCTTTTCGCATGCGTCCGATGCGTTGGAAACGAGCTCACGCACAAAAACCTCGCGGTCGCTGTAAAAGGCATGAATGACGATATCGAGCAACTGCCGGACCTCTGTCTGAAATGGTTGTTTATCCATAAGATTCTCCTTGCCCTCCATTCTAGTCCCGCCCGCTGAAACGTCAAGGGCGAACTCCGACATGGCCTGCGGCACCGCATCCGCCTCAAGAACAGGGCGCCCCCTGTAGGTTGTTAACGGCACATTATGCAGCATGCGCCCTTGGTTATTTACGAATTACAAAGCCGCCGAGGGAGCGGAGGCGGATTGGACAACGCGTAAGCATTGCCCGAAGGGTGCTGAGTCAATGCGATGCCGACGAATCAAAGCAAGGGCAAAGCGGAATTTCGTCTGCGTAACGCATGAGAGAAGCCGGATAATCCCGGGAAAATTTTATTGAGTCACGTGTACCGCAGCACCATTCAGCGACGCATCAAATACCTTGCCAAAAGATAGAGAGCCAACAGAAGTCCCGCCGCACCGACAATGAGCCAGGTCTCGTCCTTCACCGCGTGAATCAGCGCCTCCGGCGTCGAAAGGATATCCGGATGATCTCTCCCCACCTTATTGCCGAACCACGCCAGCACGGCGCACCAGATAGCAGACCCGCTGATGGTCGCCAGCGAGAAGGTGAAAAAAGGCATGCGCGCCATCCCGGCAGGGATCGAGATAAGATGCCGCACAACGGGTAAAAAACGTGAGAAAAAAATTCCGCCGGCAGAAAAACGCCGCATGAAACGCTCCGCCGCCTCCAACTTGCTCTCCGACATGAAAAAGTATCTCCCATACGTGATGATGAAAGGACGTCCCCACACCAGCGCCATATAATACATCACGCACGACCCTATGTACGAGCCCACCGTCCCTGCAACCACGACGCCCCACATGCTCATCCCCGACCCTTCCTGCGTCGCGAGGATCGCCGCCGGGGGAACAACGACCTCACTCGGCACGGGGAAAATCGAACTTTCCATCGCCATCAGCAACGCGACCCCGGCGTAGCCGAGTTCTTCGACCCACTGCATCCAAGTGACCAACCACGCGTGCATGCGTCCATTATGCACATCCCCGGCGTCCTTGAAAAGACTTTTCTTGCAAGGGGGACGCCGCGTGTGCTATGATGCCGCCATGAAGTTTTACGTGGTAGCCGGCGAGAAGAGCGGCGACAAGCAAGGCGCCCTGCTCATGCGCGAGTTGCTGTCCCGTCGCCCGGACATAGAGTTTTTCGGTCTCGGCGGCAGTCGGATGCATGAGGTGGCTCCGCAAGGCGTGGAGGACTGGGCCGAACAGGCTGCTGTCATTGGTGTGGTCGAAGTTCTGCGCCACGCGCGGTTCTTTCTGCGCAAGTTGCGCGAGATGGAGGAGCGCATTGTCGCCGACCAACCCGACGCCCTGCTCCTCATCGACTACCCGGGCTTCAATCAGCGCCTGGCTGAACGCATCCACCGCCGTTGTCCCGCGACGAAATTGATATGGTTCATTGCCCCCATGGTGTGGGCATGGCACAAGAGTCGCGTGCCGAAGCTTGCCCGCATCCTGGATCTCATGCTCTGCACGTTTCCTTTTGAAAAGACCATTTTTGAGAAAGCGGGGTTGCGTGCGGAATTCGTCGGACATCCTCTCGCGGATGACATCATGGCCACACGTCGGTCGGACCTGCGCGACCCTCACGTGGTCGGTCTTTTCCCCGGCTCACGCGTCCGCGAAATTGAACGACACTTCCCCATCTTCCTCCGAGTTGTTCAGGAAATCCGCCGCAAGCATCCGGACTGGAAAATAGAAATTTCCGCCAGCTCACCCAAACTGGAGGCGATGATGCGCGAGCTGGCCCACCGAGCCGGAATGGAGCCGGAATCGCTCGACATCCGGTGCGGCAATTACCACGACATCATGGACCGGGCATACGCTGCACTTGTCACCTCCGGTACCGCCACTCTCGAGGCGGCTCTGCATGATCTTCCCTTCGCCCTCGTCTACAAAGTCTCCTGGGGTACTTACCTGCTCGGACGTCTCCTCCTGCGCATCCGCTTCATCGGCATGGTCAACATCCTGGCCGATGCGCCTGTCACCCGCGAACTCATCCAGCAGGACTTCAACCTCTCTAACTGCATGCACGAACTGGAGCGCCTTATGACTCCCGACAGGCGCGAGACGACCCTGCAAGGTATGCGCTCCGCCGTGGCTTGCCTTGCACAGCAAGGTGGCTCCGCCTCCCGCGCCGCCGATGCTGTGCTCTCCCTCTTCTGAGCCGGCGCTTTGCCTCGCGAACGTCTCCTTCTCATTGCCTCGGCGGACAAGTATATTTCTCTTGCCCACGGACACGAAATGGTGTAATCTGCCCGAGTTATGTGGACAGGTCGATTTTCAGAAGCTACGGCAGACCGCGTGCTGCGCTACAGTGAATCCGTCTCATACGATTGGCAGCTCTATCGCCATGACATAGCCGGCTCCATCGCGCACGCACGCGCCCAGATGCACGCCGGCCTCCTCACCGCCGAGGAGTTCAACGCCATCGAGAAGGGGCTCGCTTCAATCCGCGACGATATCGATGCCGGACGCTTCTCGTGGAGCACTCGTCTCGAAGATGTCCACATGAACATCGAAAATGAACTCACGCGTCGTATCGGACCCACCGGCGCCAAGCTGCATACCGCCCGCTCCCGCAACGACCAAGTTGCCACCGATACACGACTTTACTGCCGTGAGCAGGTGGACGCCGTACGCGCCGCTCTGCGCGAGATGCAGCGAGTTCTCGTGGAAAAGGCGGAGCAGTACGCCGAGCTGCGCATCCCGGGCTATACACATCTGCAGCGAGCTCAGCCCGTCACCGTGGCGCATCACTTGCTTGCCTACGTGGAAATGCTTGCGCGGGACGATTCCCGCCTCGTTGATTGTCGACGCCGTCTCAACGTCTGTCCCTTGGGGTCCGGCGCTATCGCCGGTTCTACGATCAATCTCGATCGCGCCGCCATAGCCGCCGAGTTAGGCTTTGATGCGGTGAGTGAAAATTCAATGGATGCCATCGCGGATCGTGATTACGTGATGGAGGTTCTCTTCTGCCTCTCGCTGATCGGACTGCATCTGAGCCGTCTGAGCGAGGACCTCGTTCTTTGGAGCAGCGCCGAATTCGGCTTCTGCGTCCTCTCTGATGCGCACACGACCGGTTCCAGCCTGATGCCTCAAAAGAAGAATCCGGACGTCTGCGAACTCACGCGCGGCAAGACCGGGCGACTCTGCGGCAACCTCATGAGCGTCATGGTAGCTGTCAAAGGACTGCCTCTCACCTACAACCGCGATCTTCAAGAAGACAAGGAGCCCCTCTTTGATTCGTTCCGCACGATTCTCATGGCTCTCGGCGTGAATGCCGAGATGATCGCGGCCATGCGCATGAACCCGGAGCGTTGCTCCGCCGCTGTGGCTGACCCCCTGCTGCTGGCGACCGACTTGGCGGACTATCTGGTGCGCCGGGGCGTTCCCTTCCGTCAGGCTCATGAGCTGGTCGGAAAGGCTGTCGCTCTTTCCGTACAGACCGGTGTCCCGCTCAACAAACTCACAACGGATCAGTACAGCTCCATCTCATCGGAATTCGGAGACGACGTCGCGAGTGTCTTTGACCTGGACCGCGCCTTCTCTCTGCGCACCAACCCCGGGAGCCCGAATATCGCGCGCACCTCGGCCCGTCTCGCTTTTTGGAAGCAGGAGCTGGCCTGACCCCCACTAGCCCAGCAAATTCTCCACGGCGCTCACTACCTCGGCATGCGTCGCCTGCGGCGCACCTAATGCGTCGATACGCACCCAACTCGGCAGCTTGAGTCCCGCGTAGATCCGCATACACCGCTCCAAAAAATCGCGTTTCTCGTAAGCATCTTTTTTCTCGCCGCGGCGGTCGATACGAGCAATCGCCTCGTCCACCGGGATGTCCAGCCAAAGAGCCAAATCAGGGATGGGAGCAAACTCCTCATTGCGCCGTTGCAATTCCGCCACATCAGCTCCGCTCGCTCCCTGGTAGGCGAGCATCGACGGGTAGTAGCGGTCAAGCAGCACCCACTTGCCTCCGGCCAGGGCGGGCTCAATCAACTTCTCGACATGTTCCCGACGGTCGTTGAGCAGGCACTCTATTTCCTCCTCCACCGGCAGACGACTCTGCGCCGCCGCGGCAGCACGAACCTTCATTCCCCACTCCCCGCGCGTGGGCTCGTAATCCGTCACGTACCCCACGCCGCATTTGTCCAGGTAATCCCCCAGCAGTTTGATCTGCGTGGATTTTCCCGTCCCATCAATCCCCTCAAAGACTACCAGTTTTCCTCTCTTCATCTTCATTCTTCAACCTTACCACACCTCGTACGACCTAGCAAGCTCTCAGTGCACGCGCAGGTCATCTCGCACCGGAAAATCGTAGGCAAACCAAGGCCGGGATTGAGCCAGCCGGTAGTGCCACCACTCCTTCGCATAATTCTCAAAACCCTCGGCGCGCATCGCATCACGTAGCAGTCGACGATTCGTCCGGGCTTTCTCACTCACTTCCGGCGATTCTGTCGCAGAACTGGGATCCAGCAGGTCATGACGTCCGCCCATGTCCACCGGACTGCCGTCACTTAAATGCACAAGGGTGAGATCGACCGCTATGCCCCACGTGTGCTCAGATGCATCGCCTATGTATTTCCCTTCGTAGATACCGCGCTTGGTGAGGCGTGGATAGAATGTAGCCCGCGTGGAATCATCCGCTGTGAGCGACCAGGCATGAAAATCACGCAGCGCGCGCAGAGGGCGGTAGGCATCCCATATCAGCAAGCCGTAACCATGCTCAGCCAGCCTTTGCGACACGCGGTGCAATGCTCGCGCTGCATCACGCCGCAGGATAGCCCGGCTCCCCTCATACCCGGCTATGGGGCGTCCCACAAAATTATCTCTTCCGGCGTACTTCAGATCAGCGCGCACTTCCGGCGCCTCGGCATCCACATAGCAAAATTCGGGCGGCAGAACGAAATTCCCGACCACAAGGGGAGACTCCTGTGTCTGATACTGTTGACAACCGACACCTATCGCCGCCATGAGAAGCAGGAGTGCTGTTCTGACCGATGTTTTGTTCATCTCGCCTTGTGTACCCGTGTGAAAAAAAGGAGCGTGCCCCCGTATCGGACACGCTCGAAAACAGACTCTTTCAAGGTTGACTCACTTAGCCGCCTTTTCCGTCTTCTTTGCCGCCGGCTTCTTGGCAGGCGCCTTCTTAGCGGGAGCCTTTTTGGGCTTCTCGGCGGCCGGCTTCTCGGCAGATGTCTTCTTCGCAGCCGACTTCGTCGCCTTGGGCGTCGTCTCCTTCGCTGCCGTCGACTTCGTGGTGGAGGTCGTCTTTTTCGCTGTCGTGCCGGACTTTGTGGCGGCCGGCTTCTTGGCAGGCGCCTTCTTAGCGGGCTCCGGCTTCACTTCGGCAACCGGTGCAGGCGTTGCAGCCGGCACGGAGACCTTCTTGGCCAGCGGGACGGAGACAGCAGTGCGGCTATTCTTACGAATTTCCTTCCTGCGCTTGAGGTAGGCGCTCCGACGGCGGCGCTTTGTAACTTTGCGGTGTTGTTTACCCATCTTCGTGGTAGTTCGTTGTAGGATCGACATACATCGACCCGGTGTTAGTAACGCGTTACCTATAACTTATTCATGCGAAAAAGGCAAGGCAAAAATACACGCTGACGCATTTTAGCACGCCGCAACCATGGAAAATCCTGATTGAAGCGACGGACCTCCTCATGCCGGCGCGAGGGAAGACGAAATATCCCCGACGTTTCTGATTTCTCCCTCTCTCCCATCATCTCGTGATCTTGCTTACAGCGGGCAATGCAAGCAAATTCAGGATCGTAGCGCTCACGAGTCCCCCTAGCTGCACGATAGCCAACGGCGCAAGAAGTTCGCCTCCGGGCTGGTGACGAGCCCATACAAGCGGCAGCAACCCCAGGATCGTCGTGAGCGAAGTCATCATGATGGGAATCACTCGCTCCAGCGAACCGGCGCGGATAGCGTCCTCCTGGTTGCGTCCCTCCTCCTCCAGGGCGCGGTAGCGGTTGATAAGGATGAGTCCGGAGCGGATAGCGAAGCCGATAACGGTAACGAAACCGACGAGGGAGCTCACGGAAAGGATGGGCGGGATGTAGGAGGGTCCGTGGAGCAGGGAGCTGATGGTACCCGGAGAAGTGATGAAAACGGCGATGATTCCGCCGACGAGGCAGAGAGGTATGTTGATGAGCGTGATGAGCGCGCGTCGGATGCCGCCCAGCGACCCTGCCAGCAGCAGAACGATGAGCCCGCACACGATGCCCCCCAGCACGTAGAGCCTCATCTCCGCTTGCTCGCGACTCTTAATCACGCCTGCATAATCCACCCTGCAGCCCAACTCATGCATCGCGGGCTCCAACTTTTCCCGGCAGGCGCGCGCGAGGTCGCCGAGATTCGATGAAGGTGCGGGGTTGCAGGAAATCATCGCCTTGCGTTGTGAATTGTCGCGCAGGATCAAGTTGGTTACCTCTTCGCGGTACACCTGCGCCGCATCCCCGAGCCGCAACGCTTTTCCACCCGGAGCCACGAGCTGCAATGACCGCACATCATCAATGCTTCCACGCAGTACGGGATCCAACCGCAGCATGATGTTCCAGTGGTCGAGGTCCTTGGAGATCTCTCCGGCTTTGTAGCCGTTGAAGGCGGCTGAAACCTGCTGCGCGGCCTCCGCTACGCTCAGCCCGTATGTTGCCAAAATCTCGCGGTTGTAGTCGATACGTATCGTATCCACCATCACCTCGCGGTTCGCCCGGGCATCGGCCACCTCCGGCATATCAGAAAGAATGCGCGCAGCGGCGGACGCGGCCTTACGGATCTGCGGCAGTTCCGCTCCGTAGATGTTGATAGCTATCTCGGAATTCGAACCGGAGAGAGCGGAGCTGATGCGGTGCGCCAGCGGAAATCCGACCATTCCGCTCGCCCCCGGTATTCCCCGCAAAATTTGCCGCATCTGCCGACGTATCCCTTCCTGATCCTCCATCAGGTCAACACGTACCAACAGCTCAGAGGCGCTCACCGGCTCCGCATGCTCGTCATTCTCCGCTCGCCCCGTGCGCTGAGCAACGCTCCGCACACCATGGATCTTTTGCAGCTCTCCCATGACCTGATCGGAGATACGCTGCGTTTCCGCAAGGGAGGTGCCGGGGGCGGTGTTCACAAAAACTGTGTAGCAGTCCTCATTGAAAGGAGGCAGGAAACTTGTACCGAATGTGGAAGCCAACGCCAACGCCGCGATGGTGAGCACGGCAAGCCCTCCTACCACGGTGCGCGGGAAACGCAGACAAAACTCCAGCACGGGTTTATACGCCCGCTTGATGAGACGCGCCGTACCGGAGTCGCCCCCGCGGCTCCCCTTGCTCGCCTTGAACCACACCATGCACAGCACCGGCACCACCGTGAGCGATACCAGCAGAGACGCCGTCATCGCCAGCATGTAGGATATGCCCAACGGTCGATAAAATTGGCCCTCCAGCCCACTCAGGAAAAGCACCGGCGCAAAGACAAGCAGGATGATAACGGAGGAGTAGCTAATGGAGTTGACAATTTCACGCTTGCTGCGCATCAGCACCTCGTAGCGGCTCTTCCTCTTTTCCTCCGGCAGAGCGGCGTTTCTGTTCAAACTCCTCCATGCGATCTCAACGAAGATGATCGCATTGTCCACCACGTCCCCCACCGCCACGGCCAGACCTCCCAGCGTCATGATGTTGATTGCCAACCCGAACATCGGGAAACAGGCCATGCCCAGCAGCACAGAAAGAGGCATCGTGAGCAGCGTGATCACCGCCGTTCGTACGTTGAGCAGTGTGAGCACGATGACGAGCATCACGACCAATCCGGCGATCAACAATGTGTTGCGCCCATTTTCCAGCGACAGGGAAATAAAATCGGCCTGCCGATAGGCATCCGCGTGCAGCTCCATCCCTTCCGGCAACTCACTCTTTTTGAATTCCTCCACGGCCGCATCCAACTGCGCCGTGAGCTCCATCGTGTTCGCTCCCGGCACTTTCTGCACGGAAAGCACGACAGCTTGTCGACCGTTGAATCCGGCATTCCCACGCCGGGGAGCTCCGCTGATGGAAACGCGCGCCACATTCTCCACACGCAGTGTCCCGTCCTCACGTCCGGGGAGAGGAGTGCGATTGATGTGATCGCGTGTAGCGGCGCGCGTCGATTGCTGGATGGGCAACTCCTGTCCCGCCACGTCCTCAAGATACCCCGCCGGATCCGTGCTCTGCGCATTCTGCAGGGCGCTCATCAGGTCCGTAAGCATGGTGCGCGATTGCCGCATCTTCTCCGGGTCGTAGAGGACCTGATACTCCGGCAGGTTTCCGCCCAGTACCGTGACTTGTCCCACACCGGGAATAGCCATCAAGCGGTTGCGCAGACGGTACTCCGCCACCCGTCGCATCTCCATAGCCGACGCATCCCCCGTGATGGCGATGAGCATGATCTCCCCGGTGAGTGACACGATGGGCGCTATTTCCGCCTTCGCCTGCTGCGGCAGGGAATCACGCACCACCGCCAGACGCTCGGAAACAATCTGTCGCGCGCGGTAAACGTCAACATCCCAATCGAAATCAACCCAAACAAACGAGAGGCCCGCCCCGGAGGAAGACCGCACGTCCTTCACGCCGGTCGCACCGCGAACCGCTGATTCCAGCGGGATCGTGATGTACTGCTCCACCTCCTCCGCGCTCAATCCGCTCGC
>CANQSY010000052.1 GCA_947626635.1 uncultured Akkermansia sp. | reverse complement strand
AGCTACACGCCTGATGTACACAAAAGAGGGGGCTTAAATAAGCTTCCAATGTGTCGAAAAATGGGCACCAGTTTAGAATGCCCAAGGAGGAGAGTTTGTATACTATGGGATTTTGGAAGTTACTGCAGAATAGCTTCATGTTTATTCTGAGGTTATTTGTTAGATTGGCGCTTTGTTTTTTTGCAGCATTGCTCACAACGGTAGTTTTGGCACGAACCTTTCCTGACGACATCGTTTGGGAATGGGTTCCGGTTCGCATAGGAACATACATAATAAGAGTTTTTTTCCCTTCTATAGTTATTGATGGAGAATTAGCTTATGATGTTAGACTCTTAGATTATATAGTTTTTTATGGAGGAAGCGCTTTTCTATGTTATTTGTTTCTTTCATACAAGATACAAAAGCGATAGGCAATATAATGTGTGAATTGCAACAACAAAAGTAACGGATGAAAGACAGATAGAGATGCTCAACCCCAGCCACAAAGTCAAATGCGACCTGCTCACGGGCATGGATTACGTGCGCGACAATAGTCTCATCACGCAACGCGAGTACAATTACGACGCGCTCGGGAGACCGACGACCCGAGATACGCGCTACCCGAACAAGGCAATTCATCATGCTGACGCCTTCACTTACAACAAGAGAAGCGAAAGCGCCCCGCCCGCCCGCTTCGCGTGCGCTCTGTACGGGGCCGTCGGGCGCTTTGACTCCCCGCGCTTCGCGCGCTAGCATCCCAAATCGTAAATCGTAAATCGAAAATCGTAAATAGGCGCAGCCCACCGCCCAGCCCCTTTCTAGCTACGTATCACCGTTGACCCTGAAATTCCGCTCCGCACCGGCTCCGCTGGAACGCGCTCCGCGCGCGAATTCCCCGAAATCGTAATTCGTAAATCGTAAATCGTAAATAGGCGCCGTTAGGCGCCCCCGCCCGGCGTCGGGAGAAAAAGATGGTTTTTTTTGAACAAAACAGCCACCAACGGGTATCCAAACAGGCATGATGAACAATAACCTTACGACAAAACTCATGGAGGGGCTGCAAGCCGCTCAAAGGGCAGCGCAGTCCGCGGGACGCGCGGAGATCCTGCCGGCTGAGGTCCTGCTCGCCCTTCTGCAGCAGGAGGGCGGTGTGCTGGCCGCTGTGCTTCAAAAAGCCGGTGTGCAGCCTCGGCGTGTGGGGGAACTGCTGGAGCGCGAGTTGTCGCGACAGCCCCACCGGCAGGGAGGTGTGGCTCAGAGTCCGGGAATCGGGGCGGCGCTGGATCGCGTGCTGACGGCGGCGGAAGAGCAGCGCAAGGCGATGAAGGATGACTACCTGAGCGTCGAGCATTTCCTGCTCGGTGTGTATGAAGGAGACCCCGCCTTGGCAAGCCTTCTGGAGCAAAGCGGGCTGACCCGCAAGGCGTACATGGAAGCGCTTAAGGAAGTACGCGGTAATCAGCGTATCACCGACCAGGATCCCGAAGAAAAATACCAGACGCTTGAAAAATACGGCACCGACCTCACGGCCCGCGCCCGGCAGGGGAAAATAGACCCCGTGATCGGACGCGACAGCGAGATCCGTCGGGTCCTGCAGATTCTCTCCCGACGCACCAAGAACAACCCCGTGCTCATCGGTGAGCCCGGCGTGGGCAAGACCGCCATAGCGGAGGGTCTTGCGCGCCGCATCGTGAGTGGAGATGTTCCCGAGGGGATGAAGAACAAACGACTCGTCTCGCTGAACATCGGTTCCATGCTGGCAGGCGCTAAGTACCGCGGTGAATTTGAGGAGCGTCTCAAAGCTTTCATCAAAGAGGTCACCTCCAGCAATGGCGAGATCATTCTCTTCATCGATGAGCTGCATACGCTCGTCGGTGCCGGGGCGGGCGGCGACAGCTCCATGGATGCGGCCAACCTCCTCAAGCCCGCCTTGGCGCGCGGCGAACTCCGTACCATCGGCGCCACCACCCTGGACGAATACCGCAAGTATGTTGAGAAGGACGCCGCGCTGGAACGCCGCTTCCAGCCGGTTTACGTGGACGAGCCGAGCGTGGAGGACACGATCGCCATCCTGCGCGGACTCAAGGAACGCTACGAGGTGCACCACGGCGTCCACATCACGGACGGCGCGCTCGTTGCGGCGGCAACGCTGAGCAACCGCTACATCTCGGATCGCTTCCTGCCGGACAAGGCCGTGGACCTCGTGGATGAAGCCGCCGCGCGACTCAAGATCGAGCTGGACAGCATGCCGGCGGAAATTGATGAACTCAACCGCGCGGGGAGGCAGCTCGAGATGGAGAGGCAGGCTCTGGAAAAAGAAAAGGATGAGGATTCGCGTCAGCGGCTGGAAAAAATCACCAAGGAGCTGGCGGACAACAAGGAAAAATGCAACGCGATGGTGGCGCGTTGGAAGAGCGAGAAGGAAGTGGTGGAGCGCGCCCGCGCCGCCCAGCAGAAAATCGATTCCCTGCGCAATGAAGCCGAGCAGGCCCAGCGCAAGGGGGACCTCGCCCGCGCCTCGGAAATTCTCTACGGCGAGATTCCCTCCGCCGAACAGTCTTCCGCCGAAGCACGCAAAGCTCTCGCCGAGCTGCAGCGCAGCGGTGAAGGTCTCCTCAAGGAAGAGGTCACGGAAGCCGATATCGCCAAGGTGGTGTCCACCTGGACAGGTATTCCCGCCACCAAACTGGCCGAGGGTGAGCGCGAGAAACTCGTGCACATGGAGGAACGGCTCGGTCATCGCCTCATCGGACAGAAGGACGCCGTGAAGGCTGTGGCGGACGCCGTGCGCCGGTCTCGTGCCGGTTTGCAGGACGAGCATCGTCCGCTCGGCTCCTTCATTTTCCTGGGTCCCACCGGTGTCGGCAAGACCGAGTTGGCAAAGGCTCTGGCCGAGTTCCTCTTCGATGACGAGGCGGCGATGGTGCGGCTCGATATGTCCGAGTACATGGAGAAACACAGCGTGTCGCGCCTCATCGGCGCGCCTCCGGGATACGTGGGGTACGATGAGGGGGGACAGCTCACGGAGGCTGTCCGCCGCCGTCCCTACAGCGTGGTGCTTTTTGACGAGATTGAAAAGGCTCACCCCGATGTGTTCAACGTGCTGCTGCAGGTGCTCGATGACGGACGCATCACGGACGGACAAGGTCGCACGGTGGACTTCACCAACACCGTCCTCATCATGACGAGTAACATCGGCAGCCGCTTTATTCTCGATGAGCAGGACGTTGCCCAACGCAATGAAAAAGCTCTCGATGCCCTGCGCGGTCACTTCCGCCCCGAGTTCCTCAACCGTGTGGACGATATCATCATCTTCGACCGCCTCTCCGAGCATGACCTCAAGCGCATCGTCGATATCCAGCTGAACCGCGTGCGCAAACGTCTCGCTGCCCGTGGGCTCAAACTCGAGCTTTCCGATGCCGCCGCCGACCTCGTGGCAAGACATGGTTACGATCCCGTTTACGGCGCGCGTCCCCTCAAGCGAGCTATCCAACGTGATATCCTCGACCCCCTCAGTGTCGCTATCCTTGAGGGGCGCTTTCCGGACGGCTCCACGATCCATATTGATGCCAAGGACAACGCCATCGCGCTCCGTTAAGCGCCCCGATGGAAAAAGGATGCACGCGGTAGCGAAGATAAGGGAAGGGGACAGTATCGTTGGCTCCAATAAGCAGCAGCTCGCTGATGTTCCTTCCGGTTCGTCGCTCCAATTGCTTCGACGTCCGGAAATTCAGCGAGTGAGCAAAAGAAAGGAGTGGAGCTAACCGTACAGGACCCATGGTCCTGTCGCGCAGCATCCCCCTGGACCCGTTTAGCGGATTCGCTGCGAAATTGCTTCGGGAATATGCAAAAACAGACGCCGGTAGTAACCGGGAGAGCAGATGAATAATCCAATCTCTCCTTACTACCGACGTCTGGCGACGTTTAAGCATGGGAAGCTGGGAAGGTCAAGGGAAAGTTGATCATGCGGAATGATTTGTGGATCGCAAAATGAAATGCGACAGGTTCCATAAAATGTTTCATTTGTTCTTGCAATTCACTCTGCCAAAATACATGACGATCTCTTGCTTAATAATCAGACGCTCTGTTACGGAGTCGCCGCCATGATCTCTTCTGCTCGATCTTTTGAAATAGTTATGGGAGGTAATACTTTTTTATCAGTAACAGGGAAGTCGCGGAATATGTAATAATATCCATCATAAAAATATATATAGTTATCCATACGCCAACTGGTCCTGCCCCGTGACTCTAAATATTTTATTATTTTATGATACTTCTTATCTCCTTTTCGAGAATAAAATTTGTATGAATACACCAGTTGAAATTGAGAATAATCCATTTCAAAAGGGAAATTCGTCGCCATCATTCTCTCTGCTTCATCCTCCGAAATAATTGTGGGATATCCCGCCCTTCTATCGGTAACAGGATAACGGTAGAATACATAATAATCCCCGTTGTGAAAATATACATAGTGATACACTTTGAGACTTAGCGCCCATTGCGCGGATAAATATTTTAATATTTTATAATACTTTTTATCTCCTGTTCGATGATATTCGTATGAATATACCAGTTGAAATTGAGAATAATCCATATGAGGCTGAGAGTTTGTTCCACATGAAAAAAGATTCAGAAACAAAATGGTAATTATAACTAAAGCTCTCACATTCTTGTTCATTCTTATGTTTTTCATACTGTGTAAGGATCAGTCAATTGTTGTGTTGCACAAGCTAAAGGAGGCTTACCCTCTGTCTTCAATCCCGGCACCATTATTTCTTCCAATTAAAATAAATAGCAATCTCACAAATCAAATAAAATTTTCCATAACAATCAGTAAAATAATCCAAGTCCGGCGTGGCAATAAATACGGAATTCTCGAATGCACGACCATCGGCAAATAGATATTTTCGAAGAAAATTCCCGTACATTTTACTTACTTTATCCTCTGATAGTTTCTCAAAATATCCTCCTTCTTTGTTATAATATTCAAAAAAGAGATGATTTAAGTTTTCTGTGTTCATCAACCATATTATGTACCGATTGTTTTTTTCTTCAACAGCGCAAAAATCAATAACCTGTTTTACGCTTGATATCATATCAACAGCTGATATCGAATCCTTAAATCTAATTTTATACCTCACGTAATCCTCTCCTTGATCCCGAACCAAGATATAATTTAGTACGATATTCCTTAGTACGACATTTTCACCAGTTTTCTCTTGGGGCAACCTGTTTGCAAAAATATACAGAATGATTGGAAAAATATACAGAAGCAAAGCAGGTAGTATAAGGAAATATCTGGCAACTTTTACTGTCTTCATATAAATATGCTCTGTTCCTCCTTTTACCTTGCTTTCAAACTTCAACATAGCCGCAGTGTGCGCGTCATAGGTCTTCGCCGTCCCCCTGCCGTCGGTAATAGGTCTTGCGAAGTTCCAACCCCGTCGCCAAATCATATTCCCACGTGGTCGTGTCGCCACCTTCCAACCCCGTGGGGCTAGGGAAAATAACCTTGCCTGTGGCTCGGTACGTCATCGTGGCTGCTTTCGTCTTTCGTTGCATTTGTTCTTGCTATTCACACTTTCCTGAAATCCTATTTGAAGTTAAATCTTCCTTTATATGCAAATCCGATTCAAAGAGAAGGTAATAACGCCTCGTAGAAGAAGGAGGGGAATCTATAAAGGACATGTGCCACACACGGTCAGTTGCCCTGTCATTATACGAAAGCATTACGGCATTTCTTTCTAAATCAATTTTTTTTCTCAAGTGTCCGGCAAGATAGTGGAACATAATGACAACAAACGAAATTTCACGATCTGTCATCGATCGAACCGAATCGAGAGTCTTGAGTGAGAAAGAAACATCCGCATTGTTGCAGAAAGGGCAAGATGAACAAATTAAAAGGCATGAACGATCAGTCGAGCTTGACTCGTGGTCAATAGACAAAGAACTATCCATTAAAAACAGAGCCGAGGTTTCATTTCCACTGCGGAGCCAGAAGCATCCCCATTTTGAAATCTCCTTATACTGTTCCTCATTCATTACTTTATTTTCAGTTAACGGCCCAGACAAATAAATCCATCATTTGTCTATCTATCTGCTGAAGTTCTTCAAATCGATCCTCTTTTTCATAATAGATGAATCGTCTCATTTTCCCCATTTGTTTTTCAGTGATCACCCCTATTTTCCAATCAAAAGCGTCATTATTTCCATCAGCATGCATGCGGTACGAAAGAGTATAATGCAAGTTATGTTCAGAGAGACCGTACTCTATTGACAATTTACGGATAAGTAGTCTTACTCCCAATTTTTCCTCCTCTGTTAAGGGACAAACCCCGTCCCCCTGCATCTGCGCCTTTGGCATAAATCCAAAGGTCTCTCCATATTTCTCGCTCGCTTCGTAGGAAAAATAGAATCCTTCTTCCTCATTCGGACAACTTGCTCGACTGAGCCTTACCACGCGAACAAGCCACCGACCATCATTGATCCAAACGGCGTCTCCAACTCGCACCTCCCTTGCAGTTTTCGGATAAGTCATCATGGTGTCTTCCTTCTCCGTTGCATTTGTTTTTGTGGTTCACACTCTATTTTTCAGGAACCCCGTTTTTTATTTCATTCCATTTTTCGGTATAATAAGAACGCACGTCATCATCTCCGTATCCATCGGCGTCCACAACCTTTTTGCAAGCTTTTTTCATAAGGATGAAAGTCACTGCATTGACAAGAGACATCTCGTTTTCCCATTTTTCGATGTCTTTTTTCTGTTGAACATCCAACAAGGATGCGTCAACAGAAAAAAAAGGACAGCTTGGTTTCTGTTTCTCCATGTACTTCATGAATGCAAGCGCGCTTTCCCTATCACCAACCATTTTGGCTAAGCTTGCCGTTTCGTTTAGAGCTTTGATTCTTTTTTGTGCTTGATCAATGTACTCCTCATAACCAACAATCCTCGTTTCAATTTTTTTCACTGGTGCGAACTCTTTCCTTGGGTGATTGCGAACCACGATCGAGTCGTCGCAGTATCGGACTACTCCGAGCACAATAAGCACTAGTATCACGATTAACGCTCCTTTTTTTTCATATGACGCTTTCATTGTGTCTTTCAACCTAATTCCTTGTTGCCAAATGAGTGTGTGAACACAACACGGTTCGCTCAGCTAGGCACTGTTTACTACGGTTACTCATTAAGTTGTCTCGTTTTTTGCGACCGGCATGAAATCAGCAAACATCCTCGACAGGATGAATCGCATGGATGTCATGACTGCACGCGATGCTCGCCTATGTACCTTCCCTACCAGTATGACATGACGTCCCATGGAGTCAAGCTGTTTTTGCCATCCGAAATTCGTAGTGTGGATCGCAAAATGAAATGCGACAGGTTCCATAAAATGTTGCATCTACCCCTGCATGTCACAATATGTCGCATTTGTTCTTGCAATTCCATGTGGATTGGATGTGTATTATTTCACTTGACAAGCGTAGGTAATTATGGTAAACGGCTTCCACGCTGCAGTCGCTTGTGCTTTCATGCGAAGCAGACGGTCTCGTGGTGTAAAGGTAGCACAAGGGATTTTGATTCCCTTTGTCTAGGTTCGAATCCTGGCGAGACTACAACATTTTGGGTGTTATAAGGTGCTATGCGGTACGTAAGCGACTGACATAGCACTTTGTTATTCTGATAAGATGGCAGGAAGGGCTACATAGCGGGGGCTTTTTTGGGGCAACATGAAATGCCCCGATCCCCCGCGCCTTCGGCGCGCTAGCATCCCAAATCGTAATTCGTAATTCGTAAATAGGCGCTTGAAAGGACGCAGAAGTTATGTTATGCTTGCAGCCATGAGGAGGGTAGAGACAAAGAGGGAATTACGCGCGGCGCTTGCGATGAACGCGCAGAAGGGAGTGCGGCGGCGGGTTCTCGTTCCCACGATGGGCGCGCTCCATGCGGGACACGCGGCTCTGCTGCGGCAGGCGCGTGAGATTGCAGGAGATGACGGAATTGTGGTGGCGAGTGTTTTTTTAAATCCCACGCAGTTCAACAGTGCGGGAGACTTGGCGAGTTATCCGCGCACGCCGGATGATGACACGTCCCTCTGTGAAACCTGTGGGGTAGATATTCTTTTTATGCCGGATGCGGCCGAGATGTATATGCCGGACCGCAGCATGAATGTCGAGGAAACGCAACTATCTCGCGTGCTCTGCGGGGCCAGCAGACCCGGACATTTTGCCGGGGTCTGCCTCGTCGTTTCTAAACTTTTCAACATGGTGCAGCCCACAGATGCTATTTTTGGGAAAAAGGATTATCAGCAGCTGGTCATCCTGCGCCGCATGGTGCGCGACCTGGATTTTCCCATCCAACTGCACGGCGCGCCTATCGTTCGTGAACCGGATGGATTGGCAATATCCAGCCGCAATGTTCGCCTGAGTTCGCAGCAAAGGGCGGAGGCTCCCGGATTGTACGCGGCGCTGAACAAGGCACGGAAGGCCTATCTGGAAGGCGCGAGTGCAGGAGAGGTGTGCGCGGAGGTGCGGAGGGAAATGGAGACGCTGTCGGAGGTGCGGGTAGATTATGTGCAGATGGTGCATCCGGACAATTTGCAGGAAATCGGGGGAGGGGAGAAAGGCGTGCAGCCGGCGCTGTTGGCAGCCGCCGTGTATTTCGGCGACGTGCGCTTGATTGATAATATAGAAATATTCGCCGAGTGATGATACGAGCAGTCAACTTGCACCGTAGCTACAATATAGGACCTAAAACTGTCGAGGTGCTGCACGGTCTCAGCCTGCACGTGGACCGAGGGGAGAAAGTTTTTCTCTGTGGACCCAGCGGCGCCGGCAAGACGACCCTTATGTACACCCTCGCCGGTCTCGAGGTTCCGCAGCAGGGACAGGTGTTCATTGACGGACAAGATATCTACGCGCTCACCCTGCGACGGCGCGCCCTCTTTCGCAACAAAACGATGGGATTTATTTTCCAGAACTACATGCTGATGCCGGAACTCACCGCGCTGGAAAATGCCTCCCTGGCTACGGCTATTTCGGGACGCGAAGCGACGCAGCGCGTCGTTTCCTTACTGGAGAGAGTGGGCTTGGCGGATCGCCTCCATCACCTTCCCAACGAACTTTCCGGTGGCGAGCAGCAGCGCGTTGCCATCGTGCGCGCCCTCGCCCACGATCCCTCCATCATCTTCGCTGATGAACCCACCGGCAATCTCGATTCCCGTAACGGCGCCCAAATACTGGACCTCCTCTTCAGTCTTGCCGAGGAGAACCATAAGACTCTCGTCATTGTTACCCATGATACGCAGGTGGCCAGCCGGGGGGATCGCGTGCTCACCGTACGCGACGGTGTTGTGTGTGACTAAGCTCACCTTCGGCATCCCCCGCGCGTAGCGCGCATTATTTCCAAATCGTAAATCGTAAATAAGGCGGTGGAACACCGCCCGGCCCCTTTCCTACTACCCCCCGATCATCGTTTCCCCTCATCCCTCAGCTTCAGCTCTGCTAGAACGCGCGCAGCGCGCGAGTTGCCTGAGATCGTAAATCGTAAATCGAAAATCGTACATAGGGCGCCGATAGGCGCCCATGTACTGGACCTCCTCTTCAGTCTTGCCGAAGAGAACCATAAGACTCTCGTCATTGTTACCCATGATACGCAGGTGGCCAGCCGGGGGGATCGCGTGCTCACCGTACGCGACGGTGTTGTGTGTGACTGAGCTCACCTTCGGCATCCCCCGCGCGTAGCGCGCATTATTTCCAATTCGTAATTCGTAATTCGTAAATCGAAATGGGTTAATTTTGCAGAAAAGACTTGCAAGAGGAAAGAAAAAAGGGTAATATGCGCGCGCTCCTTTGAGGAGCGAATACAAATCCGGCGTAGCTCAGCGGAAGAGCGGGTGACTGTTAATCACTAGGTCGTTGGTTCGAACCCAACCGCCGGAGTTTTGTTGAAGGTCCTTCTTGCCGGTGCGTCGATGCCGGCTTTTTTAATGTGACGCGTTGCCGGGGAAGTCGAGGGAAGGCGTGTTCTCAAAGCGAAGCTGGGAGAGGACGAGGAAATGTGAGCCTGCTCCGACTTCATCCGTAAGGTGACGATCAAGCGCATTCGTGAGCTCAGCGCAGGGAAGCAAGTAGTCGCGCTGCGTGGAAAGGGTGACTACGTCGTTGGGGTAGCACCGCGCGAGACTCATGAGGTCCGTAAAATTCACATCAGCGGTGATATCGCAGTGACCGGCAAGGGAGAGAATATGCTCCTTGTCCAAAAGAATATGCGCTTTGTAACCACGTAGGCTGCCGTGGGGCTTTCGGTAATAGATGCGGTCGTTGGTGGCGCCGTAGTCGATCGTGACAAAGGCGCCGGCTTTCCACGCCGGCTGCCATTGCGTGTACCACTTGCGATAGCTTTCGTGGACCTCGATCACCTGTCCCTCGCTTCCCCATTGGGTCCAGGCGGAAGAGACGGGAAGCTGTGCGCAGGGACGCGGTAGCTCTACCGGTTGACCATCCTGAACGGAGACTCCCAGCTCACTCCAACGTCCGGAACGGTAGATGAATTGCCGCGCAGGAAAGGCGTCCGGTAGCTCATTGCAGAAGATGAAGGCCGTGCCGCCGCAGTGCCGCAGCGCCGTTTCCATATCCGGAAAAACGCGAACAAAGTTACCGCCGGCGAGGGCTTGCAGCTTGCGCAGAGAAGGGGAGCGTTCCACCATGTAGTAACGCACGCGGAGGCGCCCCAGGAAGCCGAGTTCGTGTGCAATGCTTATCGCCATGGAGCCATTTCCTCCGCCTATCTCGATGATGGGCAAACGGCGATTGAACAGATGGCAGCATTCGCGCCAATGTGCTACCAGGCGCCGTCCCGGAAGGGGACTCATTGTGGCAGAGGTCGAGAAGTCGCCGCGTTCGCCGATTTCTTGGATATGCGCGCAGTAGTAGCCTTCCTCCTCGTGGTAGAGGGCAAGCTCCATGACTTGTTCGTAGGAGAGCCAGTTGTCGTGAGCCAAAATATGGGTGGCTAAGTTCATTGGGACAACTCAAGCATGCGCAGCAGCGGCTTCTCGGCGCGGCGACGGAGTTCCTCCGGGAGACTCACAACAGGGGAGAGATCTCGCAGGCAGTCGCGTAGTTTTTCAAGTGTGTTGAGCTTCATGTATTCGCATTCCGCGCAGGAGCAGCCCTCTGTCCCAACCCCGATAAATTCTTTGTCCGGGACAAGTTTACGTAATCGGTGCAGGATACCGCTTTCCGTGACGATGATGAAGGTTGAGGCTTCACTCTCACGGCAGAACCCAATCATCTGCTCTGTGGAGCACACGTGGTCTGACAGAGCCCGTATCTCCTCCCGGCATTCAGGATGGCAAACGACAGGAGCTCCGGGGTGCGTCGTGCGAGCATTTAAGATGCTATCACGCGTAAACTGACGGTGTACGTGACAGGCCCCGTCCCAAAGTTCCATCTTGCGACCGGTTTTCTGAGCGACCCATGCGCCGAGATTGGCGTCCGGGACGAAAAGGATGGGGCGATCGGGAGGGGCTGTTTCAACGATACGGCGCGCGTTGCCGCTGGTGACGATGACATCCGAGAGAGCTTTCACGCCAATGGAGCAGTTGATGTAGGCGATCACATAGTAGTTCTTCTCGCTGTTCTTCTCAAGGAAGGCAGAGAGTTCACTCGCCGGACAGGAGAGCTCCAGCGAACAGCTGGCTTCCAAATCCGGCAGCACCACCTTGCGCGTCGGATTCAGGATGCAAGCCGTTTCCGCCATAAAGCGCACACCACAGAAGGCTATTGTCTCGCAATTTGCTTGCTGCGCGTAGCGAGCAAGAGCGAGGGAGTCTCCGACAAAATCAGCCACATCCTGAAGTTCCGGTCGCTGGTAACTGTGCGCCAGGATCACAGCATTCCGTTCCTTCTTCAGCTCCTGTATCTGCTGTGTTAAATCGCCTTGAGCCATATTGCCATATCGTGATATCCTCAGAGAGGAAGGTCGCCGGTCGGGGCATTCCAAATGTCTCCGTTGGGGGATTGTTGGGGTGCGGACGGGGAATCGTCGCCAACATCAATGGTCGTCTTGTTCGCGTCTGTATCGACGACGGGACCGGTCCCCTGGCTTTCATAGTCGGTGGAGATGGAGGAGTCGTCGGGGCGAAGTTCACGACGTAATTTTGTATTGGTGGGAGGAGGGGTGGAGGGGGCGGTGCCGTCGGGTGTAAAATCGGTCATATCCACGAGATCGATTTCTCCCAAGGCGTATAGGGCGATATCCGGCAGCTTTTCTTTGATGAGTTCGCTGAGAGGGAGGGAGGCGGCTCCTTCCGGCGTGCGTAAGCTGATGCGTTTGCCCTGGAGCCGGGAAATAGTGGCGTTGTTGTACGTGCGACCGCGAGTTGTCGCCACATTTCCGATAGGAAGACCCGGGAGGAGGCCGCGTGCAACACTGCGGGACTCTTTATCGGACTGGCGGATTTCGTGCTGAAGGGCAAGGACACGCTTTTTCTGGTCAGCAATGGAGGCCTGAAGCTTTGCGTTTTTATCAGAGAATTCGCGCAGTTTGTTTTCAAGTTGGGTGAGTTTGCGCCGCATACTCAGCTGCTCGTCGGCACGGTTGGCAGCATCCTGCAAGGATTCGCGCCGCTCGCAAAGTTGGATGCACTCAGCTTGGGTGAGTTCGAGGATGGTGGGAACCCGATACTTGTTCCACTGCGCGTGTAAGTACCACGAGCCGCCGGCACACACTCCGACCACGAGCAGCACCAAAAATGTATCAAGCGCAATAGCAAGCCAGTTGAGTTTTCGTCTCCCTTTCTCCGGAGCCGGTGCCGTCAGCGTTGGGTCCTGCGTCTGCTCCCTCGGTTCGTTGTCGGCACTGCTCCCTTCTTTGTTCTCAGATTCATCCGAAGGGGGTACTTCTTCCTCCCGATCGTCCGGAACAGAGGGAGCGTCCTTGAGCTCTTTCTCGAGCGTCGGGAGAGGGTCGAGCTTGGGGGGAAAGGGGGATGAATCGTTACGATTCGAGCTGGAGGAAGAGAGACTCATGGTTGATGTTTCGTGGATGAGACAACCCGGGATTGAAGAGTGCGGAAGGATTCGCGGAAACGGTCCAATCGTCCCTCGAGCTCTATACGCCTCATGCGCACTTCAGCTTCTTGCGCTTGCAGCTGTTTAAGGGTTTCGTAAGCCTGTACGACCTCCTGATTGCGCGCGTCAATTTGGTCATGAAGATCGGGGATATCGTTACCGGCCCGACGGATGAGCATCTCCATATCTGCGATTTCTCGGCGCAGCATGGCGTTACGCTTCTGCAGTCTCGTGAGCTCTTCAATATTGGGTCCCTGGGGCTTGCAACCTACCGACAGCAACACCGCTGCCGCGAGTAATATAGCCCCAACTGTTGTCTGCCCTTTCACAACTTCATCATGCCGTATTTTGTTTGCAGCGTCAAGCTTGGATTCTGTCAATCCGAGCATAGGGAGCGGATGCCTTCATGGTCGAGGCGCGGGAGGAGTGAAACTTTGTTGCGGTAGCTTAGGGGCTCGGACAAGGCTCATGACATCCTCGCCGATGGTGGGAAGAGGGGGAGTGATGACGCGTGAGTCGAAGGGGGCGAAATCAGGTTCCGGAGATATATCGCCGCCCGTAGCTAAGGAAAAATATCCGCGGGAAGGATTGAGTCGACAGTTGATGTTGGCATTGGGATTCGAGTCGCGTGTAAAACGAAATTCTGTGGCTGCGTGCCATGAGGTTCCATCCCAGCGCATGGCCGGTCCGAACGTGGCTCGTCGCTCCTTTCCCTTCGATTCCACGTTGCGCATAAAATCTTCCACGAAGCCGCAGCCGCCGCCCAGACCCCGCTGCACGGCTTGGATGCGCCAGCAGCTCAACAACTCCCATTTCCCTGTGGCCGGATCCTGTATGTAGCCCGCTATCTGCCGGAAGTCTTCTCCATCCGGCTTTTCTACAACGAGGGTGCGAATAACGTCGCCTTCTTTCCAATTGAAGGGACGCATCGACTTGCCGCCGGTACCCTCTCCGCCGAAGCGTTCAGTGATCACCCCCTCGCCGCGCGCCACCAGCTTGGCGCGTTCTTCTTCCGGAGCGGCATGAGGGTTGTCGCCGCTGTCCTTGGCGTCCCACACGGAGAAAATGGCAACGCGCCGGGGTTCCCCTTTCTCGTTCCTGTCCCAGAGTTCTTGCACGCCGATGTAGCCAACTGAAAAGTTGTTGCAGGCAAAGTAGGTGCCGGGAGCGCTCTTTTCGACGACCATTTCCGTGTAGGCGGCGGTGTGCTCCGGGAGATCCGGTCCGTATGCGATGTGCACGGATGTGCATTGCCGTTTCGCCATATTTTCCGGCTTCCAGTAATCCGAATCCCTGTCCGCCTGCGACACCATGGGTAGTAGGACAAATCCTGCAGCAAGCAAACCAAGCAGTGAGAAAAGGCTCAATCTCATGCCTCTCATGCTACCAAAAAGCTCTCGAATTTCAAGAAAAAAGAGAGTGAAGAGAGGGCCGCACATCGGACATGAAAACGATGAAAGCACGGTTAGCATGACATCGTCAATCGTCAATAGACGCCTCTGGCGCCCCGCGCTTCGCGCGCGAATTCCCCGAAATTGACTCAGCGCCGCCCCATCGGCGCTTGCTTGCGGAGTCGCCTCACGACTCCTCACCCCGTTGGGGCAAAAGCGGTCGCTTTTGGCTAACCTGCCTTCCAGCCGTCGGCAGTTTTCACCCTACGGGCAAAAGCTGCGCTTTTGTCCAACCGCCCTTCCCGCCCGCTTCGCGTGCGCCCTGTACGGGGCCGTCGGGCGCTTTCGCTTCCCCGCGCCATCGGCGCGCGAATTCCCCGAAATCGTAAATTGATTCGTCGGCACCGCACTGCCTCCTCACCCTACGGGCAAAAGCTGCGCTTTTGTCCAACCGCCCTTCCCGCCCGCTTCGCGTGCGCCCTACACGGGGCCGTCGGGCGTCTTGTAAATCGAAAATCGTAAATAGGCGCCTACGGCGCCCAGCTTGCTCTTTTTTTGCGCCGGCTGTGAGCAGGGCAAACGCATTTGAAAACCTGGGGGCAGAATTGGACGTATGGAATTTAGCATCAATAAATTATTTAAATTATT
>CANQSY010000051.1 GCA_947626635.1 uncultured Akkermansia sp. | reverse complement strand
TCGTCTACGCGTCCTGCTTGAATGCTCCCACCTTTTTAACAAAAATTCAACTTTCCACAAAAATTTGGCTTGACCCGTGATTTATTGAAAGACGTGTGGGAATGAGGGCAGGTTGGCACTGGATTGCAAAGAGATAAGAAATGGACGACCAAAAAGTTTTGGACTTGTCAACGAGGGGCAAATATGATATCCTGCGGGCGCGCTGACGCGCAAGGACACGTTATTTCATATGAGTCAAACCGAGATTCCCAATGTATTAGCCGGGAGATATGCTTCCCCGGCCATGAAGGGTATATGGAGCGCAGAGGGGCGAATCGTGCTGGAGAGGGAGCTGTGGATAGCAGTGATGAAAGCCCAGAAAGATCTGGGGCTGGATATACCGCAGGAGGCTATTGAGGCCTACGAGAGAGTAAAAGGCCAAGTGGATATTAAGTCGATTGACGCGAGAGAGAGAGTGACGCGGCACGATGTGAAAGCGCGCATTGAAGAATTTTGCGCACTGGCGGGCTATGAGCATATCCACAAGGGAATGACGAGCCGCGACCTCACGGAAAATGTCGAGCAGCTCCAAATATGGCGTTCCATGCAGCTCATCCATGACAAGGCATTGGCAAGTTTGGCACGCATGGCCGGGCGGGCGAAGGAATGGAAAAACCTTGTGATGGCAGCGCGCACGCACAACGTTGCGGCCCAGGCTAGCACCGTGGGCAAGCGAATCGCTATGTTCGGCGAGGAGTTGCTGCACTGGGTAGGCGCCTGGCAGAGCATCATGCAACGTTACCGAGTCCGTGGGATCAAGGGGGCCGTCGGCACCCAGCTCGACCAGCTCTCCCTCTTTGGCAAAGATACCGCCAAGGTCGCCGAGTTGGAGGAGCGCATCTGCCGACACCTCGGCATCCCATCGAAATGGACCAATGTCGGACAAGTGTACCCCCGCTCGCTGGACTACGAGGTCGTGGCCGGACTGGTGGGGCTCGCAAGCGCGCCGAGCAGTTTTTGCAAGACCTGGCGGCTCATGGTGGGTCATGAACTTTGCACGGAAGGTTTCGCGAAGGGACAAACGGGATCCAGCGCCATGCCGCACAAGATGAATCCTCGCTCCTGCGAACGTATCAACGGTTTCCACGTTATCCTCAAAGGTCACCTCTCCATGGTCGCCGGCATAAGCGGCGACCAATGGAACGAGGGTGATGTCTCCTGCTCCGTGGTTCGTCGCTGCGTGCTGCCGGATGCCTTTTATGCGGCGGATGGGTTATTGGAGACCTACCTGACGGTTCTGGACCAGATTCGGGTGCATGAGTCTGTCGTACGCACAGAACTGGACCGTTATCTGCCCTTCTTGATGACGACGACCATCCTGATGGCGGCGGTGAAGAAGGGAGTGGGACGCGAAGAGGCGCATGAGGTTATCAAGGAACACGCCGTCGCCGTATCGAATGATTTGCGCAACGGGCGCATTTCACAAAATGACCTCATGCAGCGGCTCAGCGCCGATTCACGGCTCCGCCTCTCCGACCGGGAAATCCACAAAATATACGAGGAAAATGCGGGCGAGACCGGCATGGCCGTTGCGCAGGTGGAAGCATTCTGTTCCATGGTCGAGCAATGCACGGCTCTTCACCCCGATGTCCTGAATTATACACCAGATTCTATCCTTTAATCACACTCACCACCTATTATCCATGAGTCCACGCAGAAAAACTGTTCTTTATACGAATCGGACGTACAGCCTCACGGCGCGCAATTTTCACCAAGGTTCTCTGTCCGCTGAACTGCTCTCCCCTCAGCGAGTTGAAATCAACGACGGAGACCGGCGCAACTCCTTCTTTATCCCACCTCTTCCGGAAGGATGTCCCGGCTACCACAGCGACCAGGCTCCGCTGCTAACCGCCATGTACGCCCTGGCTATGCACGAAATCCACCGCAACGTCACTCCGGAGGGGGTTCTCAAGGCGGGAGATGCCTGGTCAGGTGTATGGACCCGAGATATTGCCTACGCCGCAGCCCTGGGGGCTGACCTCGCGGCGCCGGCCGCCTGCCGCGCCAGTCTCGAGTGCCGTGTACGTGATGGCGTCGTCATCCAGGACACCGGTACAGGCGGCGGCTGGCCTATCTCAACCGACCGCGTATCGTGGGCGCTCGGCGCATGGGCCTACTTCCAATCCTCCGGGGATAAGAAGTGGCTCCGCTTTTGCATCGACACCCTCAAGAAAACCTTTGCCCAGGATGAGCGCGTGCTGCGCCCCAACCCTCTCTTCCCCGGTGAAACCAGCTTCCTCGACTGGCGAGAACAAAGCTACCCGAAAGATATGACCCCGGCACAAATTGGTGCATCCTATGCATTTAGCACCAATGTTCTACATTGTCTGGGTCGCCGTCTTCTGGCACGTATGCTGGAGGAGGATGGACGGAGCGAGGAGGCCAAGGCATACCACGACCAAGCCTCTGCTCTCGCACAGGCAATCAACGAAACCTTCTGGCGACCGGGAAGCTCAAGCTACGCGATGCTCAAAATGCCGGACGGCTGTCTGGACACACGTGTGGACGCCTTGGCAACGGCGCTGGCCGTGCTGAGCGGGATAGCGGGGGAGCGCTCCCTACGCGCCCTGCGGAGTCTGCCGCGCAGCAATTACGGCACACCGGTGTTTACTCCGTACAAGAAAGGAGTTGCGGAGGCATACCACAACCGCGCTATCTGGCCCTTTGTCGAAGCCTTCGTTCTTTTAGCCCACGCCGATGTGCAGGACCTGCCGGGCGTAGAGTTCGGTATGGCAAGCATGCTGCGCGCCGCTATCGTGAACGGCACGAATAAGGAAAATTTCCACGCCGAGACCGGGAAGGCTGATGAAACGCTGCAGAACTCGGATTGTCAGCTATGGAGCGCCGCAGGTATGCTCGGCCTCTTCTATCATGCCTTGCTGGGAATCCAGTACGAGCACGGGTCCATCGTGTTCTCTCCCTGCGTACCTCGCGCCTTGAGCGGCAGCCACTGGTTCACCGGCATCCGCATCCGCAACATGGTGCTTGACGTGCACCTCAACGGCTACGGCACCAACGTTGGCTCCGTCATCATCAATGGCAAGGCGGGGTCCCCCGTGGTCTCCCTCGATACCGAAGGGCACGTGCAGATCGAGCTGGAGCTCATCCCCGGCGATGGGGTAGAGGAAGCTAACGAGATGACTTTCCCGCGGGCAAAGGAAGATATGCTGGCACCGGTATGGGATAATCCCTCCCCTTCCCTACTGCGATGGAAGCCTGTTTCCGGGGCAAAATTATATGAAATTTTCTATAATGGCGTCTCTAAGCGCAGAGTGAGAAAAACCTCCTACTACCCCATCCATACGTCCCGTAGCTTCTCGCGCTCCTACCGGGTCCGGGCCATCGGCGACGCACGCGTCTCCGAACCCAGCGCTCCCTACATTTATACCGCCCCCGGCTGTACCACCTTCCTCTCCCCGGAACGTATCGGCGAAAATGCCGAATACCACGTCGAGGGCGGACAGGCCTGGCTCGACACGCGTCCCTGCACGCGCCTCCTCCTCTTCTCCCCCGCCGAACTGGGGACCGGGACCTATGGGGTGCGGATCCACTACAGTAACGCGACGGCCTCCCTGAGGGATTCTGACACCTGTGCCCTGCGGGAGCTGAGGGTGGACGGGACACCCGTGGCCATCATTGCCCTGCCGCATAACACGGAACCGAATCGCTGGGAGGACTTTACCGTCACAGCCCTGACGAGGGTGCATCTCGACAAGGGAAGGCATGAATTCTCGCTCTGCTTCACCCCGGATTGTGTGAACAGCAATGGCTCCGTGAACCAGTGCATGGTGCGCGGACTTGAGCTCGTTCGTCTCCGGTGAGATCTCCTGCTGCCCCTTCCGTGGGCAGCTCCCCCAAAAGACAACAGCTATGTATTCGTTCCATCACAAGGTTGCAACGAGTGACGTAGGACCCGAGGGAGTGCTGCGTCCCGGTGTGATAGGTCTGCTCATGCAGGACTGTAGCTCCTTCCAATTTCAGGGCGAACCAGTCTTCTTTAACTTCCTGCAAGAAAATAATTTAGGTGTTTTTCTCGTCTCACGTCAGGTAGAAATCTACCGCTTGCCGGCTTATGGCGAGGATATTGAAATTTGGACCGGTATTCATGGCTGCAAAGGGTTTTACGGTCTGCGCAATACGACTATACGCGACGCTGCCGGCAACCTATGTGCACTGAGCTTTGCCGTGGGGGCCTTTGTCAGCCGTGAAACGGGCAAGCCCTTCGTCCTGCCGCGCAGTGCCTACGAAAGCATCATCGACTGTGAACCTCTTCCCATGGAGTATCTTCCCCGTAAGATCGCCTTGCCGCCCGATCTTACCTTTACGCCGCTGCGCAACGATCGCGTCATTCCGGGCTACGTGGATGCCAATCGCCATCTTAATGCAGGACGTTCGCTGGATCTTGCCGCAAGTTACATTGAATTTCCCGTGAAGAGGCTGCGTGTGGAATACAAGGCTCAAGCAAAGCCGGGTGTGGAATTGTTGCTGGAGTCGGCCTCCCCCTCTCCTCACCACATTTTCATGCGTCTTCGTTCCCCGCAGGACGCAACCAACATTTTCTCCGTCTACGAATTCTGCGGCTCGACATAAACTCCCGCTCAGCAGCCCGGCCGCTTGTCCCATAGCTCAATATGGAGGCGTGGAGAGAGTCGTACTCCGTGGCGCAGGCACATCGTGCTCACAATAGGAAGTTCCCGGCGGTAACTCTCCCTATCCGCCGCGCACGGCATCAGCAACAACTTCTCCGGCGGCAGCCCCAATGCCTCCACTTCCCCCCAGTCCTCCTCCCCGCGAACGACGAATTTGAACCATGCCCCCGGCAGCGAGGCAAACGACGCAAGAACCTCCGCGTACGGGGCGCAACCTGTCCCTGCGTGCCTCAATTTGGGAGATACATTCCACTGATTGACCCGCTGCACCAGCGAGGATGGGGGTAGGACCGTGCCATTCGTCTCTATCTCAATAACGGCCTCCGGTGGCAGGTATGAGAATAATTTTTCTAAACTATCCGATTGCAAAAGGGGCTCTCCGCCGGTGATGACAAAATGGCGACAGGCAAAAGCAAGCAGACGATGCGCCGCATCCTCTTCCGTCAATTCCACCCCTGCCCCCCATGAGTATTTGGTATCACACCATGCGCAGTGCATGTTGCAACCCGCAAGCCGCAGAAACACCGCAGGTTCGCCGGTCCGAACCCCTTCTCCCTGCAAGGAATAGAATATCTCCGCCTCCCCCTCAAGTTGAGCCACTCGTATCATGCCTCCTTCCTATCATATTCACCGCAAGATGTCAATGCGTTTAGCCGTTGCCACCCTATCCGTCCGCATCCGTCCCAAGAAAAATGCCCCCAATAAGTAGTTAACGGTGCATCATACAGCATAAGCCGTTGGTTATTTATGATTTCAGGGAATTCGCGCGCTACGCCTGGGGTGGATGATAAAGGGAAAGCAACGCAGTAATGCCACCCCAGCTCACCGGGTGTAAATGATGTGGGTAAACTGCTCGTATTGCTCGGCCACGACACGGGAGGCAAAGAGATGGGCAAATTCCGGGAAAAAGGTATCTGCCTCATGCGAACCGAGAACGAGGGAGACGTGCAGGCGCGTCAGTCGCGGCAAGAGAAGGGAGTATATCTGAGCCCCGCCGATGACCATTACCTCCTGCGCCATCAACTCCATGTCCTCCAGCTCTTCCACATCGTGAATGACCTGCGCTCCGGGCGCGATATAATCAGCATCTCGGGTGAGCACGATATTCTGCCTCCCCGGCAGGGGACGCCCAAGGCTCTCAAACGTCTTGCGTCCCATCAAAAGGGGATGTCCCATGGTGAGACGTTTGAAAAGACGCATATCCTCCGATAGGTGCCACGGAATACCACCGCGCAGACCTATAGCGCGTTCTGCGTCCATAGCGACAACGCCGGTGTAAGTGGGGGTCATACGGAGATGGGGGCCTTAATATGAGGATGAGGATTGTAATTTTCTAAAGAGAAGTCCTCATAGCGGAAAGCATCGATGCGCTTCACGTCAGGGTTAAGGCGCATGGTGGGGAGGGGACGCGGCTCGCGGGTGAGCTGGAGGCGTGCCTGGTCGAGATGATTGAGGTAGAGGTGCAGGTCGCCGTACGTATGGATGAATTCGCGCGCCTCATATCCGCATACCTGCGCCGTCATCAGGAGCAGCAACGCATAGCTCGCTATGTTAAACGGCACGCCCAAAAAGAGGTCGCAACTGCGCTGGTAAAGCTGCAGGCTTAGACCGTGCGGCTTGCCCTCGACCTGGGAAGGGATCACGCAAAATTGAAAAAGGCAGTGACACGGCGGCAACGCCATCCGGTCCACCTGAGCAACGTTCCAGGCGCTCACAATATGCCGCCGACTCCATGGGTTGTGCTTGAGTCCATCAATAAGTTGAGCTATCTGGTCAATGGTGCCCCCTGCTCCGTCCGGCCATTTACGCCACTGAGAGCCATAAACGGGACCTAGATCCCCATTTTCATCGGCCCATTCGTCCCAAATCGTTACCCCGTTCTCCTGAAGATACCGCACGTTGGAACTCCCCATCAGAAACCACAGGAGCTCGTGAATGATCGAGCGCAGGTGCAGCTTTTTTGTCGTGAGACATGGGAACCCCTCGCGCAAGTCAAATCGCGCTTGCCGCCCGAATACGCCGATGGTGCCGGTGCCGGTGCGATCCCGCCGCTCTATCCCATGGGTGAGCACATCATCCAACAAATCGAGATACTGTTTCATGCTTGCTCAGAAAGGGAGAGGGCTTCGCGAATCTGCTCGGCATACTGAGCAGCTTTCTCCGCATAGGTCATCTGCGGGTTCTTGTACAGGATGCCGCGGGAAACGTTGATAACGCATGGAGAAGTACGTTTGCTGCCGCGCAGCGCCCCTAATTCACCGCCCTGCGCTCCCAGACCCGGTATCAGCAACGGCGCATCCGGCAACTCGCTCATGAGTCTCTCGTCTGCATTCGTCAGCCCAACCACCAGACCGACCTCATTACCCGCCCCCTCTCGGCGCGCCCGTTCCACCATCTCGCCGACGAGTTCATAGACCTTGCGTCCATCCGCCAACCTCTGCCGCTCTATATCCGCCGCCCCTCCGTTCGACGTCACGGCCAACAGGTACATCGCTTTCCCCGTCCCATTAAGGAACGGCGCCAAGGTGTCGTATCCCATAAACGGATTAAGCGTCACGGCATCCACATCCATTCTCTCAAAGTAAGCTCGGGCATAGTACTTTTGCGTTTCACCGATATCCCCGCGTTTCACGTCCAGAATGACGGGTATTTCCTTGGGTACGTCCGGCAAAAGTTCCTCCAACATCCTCACACCCTCAGCCCCCATCGCCTCAAAATACGCTATATTCGGCTTGTACGCCGCGGCAAAAGGAGCTGTTTCCTCAATGACTTTCCGGAGCCAATTTCCGACTTCTCCCACACTCACTCCCTCCTCAGGTCGGGGGTCCAAGCCCACGCACAGCGCCGAGCCCGTGGTCCGTATTCTGGCCGCTAATTTTTCCGTGTACTTCATGCGCGCAAGCATAACATAGACCCCGCCCCAACGCAAGCGTTAGCAAAACAAAATTTACCTCCTCCCGAAACGGAAGGACACGACCGGAGCGTCGAAACATCTCTGCGCCTACTTTTGCGTTCGCAGGAGTTCGCGGGCATGAGCCTCAGCGCTGGGACCCGAAGCGCCGAGCATGCGGACGAGCTCAGCAATCCGCGCATCACCCGAGACTTCGGTCAGACGCGAAACGCTGCGTCCATTTTGTAAAACTTTCGTGATGAGGTAATGATGCTTGGCCAATGCAGCTACTTGGGGAAAATGAGTGATAGCGATGACCTGGTGGCGCTCGCCGAGTTCACGCATCTTGAGACCGACGGCGCGAGCTATCTCACCGCCCACGTTCGCATCAATTTCGTCAAAAAGCAACAATGGCGTGTCATCCTGTTTCGCGAGAGCGCTTTTGAGGGCGAGCAGGACGCGGGCAAGTTCTCCGCCGGAAGCTATTTGGCGGAGAGGTTTCAAAGGTTCGCCGGGGTTGGGACCAAAGAGGAATTCGGTTCCTTCAGCCCCATGCGGTCCCGGTTCTGAGGAGGGAATGAGCTGCACCTTAAAATGGGCTTGTCGGAAACCGAGGTGAGCAGCATGCGTCAAAAAGCTCCTTTCCAACTTGGGCGCAGCCTTACGGCGCGCGGCAGAGAGAGCCTCAGCCGCCTCAAGCATGCTCCGGTGGGCCACCTTTTCCCTCTCCGTGAGTTCAGCGAGACGTTCGTCCCGGCTGTCCAGGGCGCGCAATTTCTCGCGACAAGCCTCCAGGTGCCTCGTGACGTCGGTCCAATCGTTTCCATATTTGCGTCGCAGGGTATCCAGGAGACTTATACGCGATTCAAGTTGAGCAAGTTCTGACGGATCATCACAGAGACCGGCCATGTACTCCTCCGCCTGCGTCACCACGTCATCAAGCACCCCAACGACCTCCTCCAGTGGCTTCAACCACTCCGCGCAGGCGGGGTCCAATCTCTCCAGCTCACGGGCACTCCTCACAGCTTGTCGAAGGCGACTGAGCGCCGCTTCCTCGCCGTCATCCAGCAACCGAGCAATCGGTGCGGCCGCGTCTTTCAGCTTACCGGCATTTCTCGCGCGCTGCCATCGTTCTTCCAACGATTCCACCTCGTGAGCCGTGAATCCGGCTTGCTCAATTTCATCAATCTGGTGATGCAGAAAATCCAGTTCACGCTCATTAGCCGACTCGCTCTCGGCTAATTCCTTGCGTGCCGCCGACGCGTCCTTCCACACGCGGTAGGCGCGTTCATATTCGGTCACCTGCTCCGACGCTTCCGCAAAGGCATCCAGCAGCGCCAGCTGTCTCTCCTGCTGCGTCAGCGACCGGGGCGAATCCGGGTGATGCATGTCCACCAAACCGGCGCTCATGTGACGCAGCAGCGAAAGCGTCACGGGGGAATCATTGATGAACTGGCGTGTGGAAGTAGGGGTTATGACACGACGGATAATGAGTTGTCCCTGTTCACAGGGAGGCGCACCCACCTCCTCGAGGCGAGCGTTGACGCCCTCGGGGTTGGGCAAGACGAAGAGGGCTTCCAGCGTGCATTCTTTTGCGCCACTGCGGATGCACGTTTTATCCGCCCTTTCACCGAGAACAAGCGAAATGCCTCCCATAATGACTGACTTTCCTGCGCCTGTCTCCCCCGTTACACTCAAGAAACCCGCTTTTGGTTCCCAGACAAGTTCATCCACGAGAGCAAGGTTGCGTATCTTGAGGAGCGCGAGCATAAATTTGCTTTTCGTTGCCTTCTTATTATGTCATAATGCCGCCGGAAAGCAACCCCCAAAATCGCTGATGAAGGTCCTTTTTCTCGGCAGCGGCACTTCCACAGGCGTGCCGGTCATAGGCTGCGATTGCGCCGTCTGCAGATCAACCGACGAGCACAACAAGCGCCTTCGCTCCTCCGTCCTCATCTCCTCCCCCTCCACGACCATTCTCGTCGATTCCGGACCCGACCTGCGCGCCCAAGCTCTCCGCTACGGTTTGCGAGCCATCGATGCTGTGATCTATACCCACGAGCACCTTGACCACGTGGCCGGCTTCGACGACCTGCGCGCTTTCTGCTGGCAACGCGAGGAGCCCCTGCCCCTTTTCGCAGGCGAGCACTGCCTCGCCCGCCTGCGAGATATGTACCCATGGGCTCTGGCGAAAGAGCAACTCTACCGCGGTTACGTGCGTGCCTCTTGCGTCAATCACGCCGGCAAGCCGTTCCTGGTCGGCGATATTGAGGTGCAGCCCGTCCCGGTGATTCACGCCAAGGTGGAAACCTACGGTTACGTCTTTCGCGCCGGAGGCTCTTCTTTTGGGTATGTTCCGGATATCAAGGAGATGCCGACCCGCTCGCGCGACCTCCTGCGCAATTTGGATGCCCTTGCCATGGACGGTCTCTGTTTCCCTTTCCATCATACCCACCTTTCCATCGACGATAACATTGCCCTCATGCGCGAACTTGCACCTCGCGCCGGCTACGTTACTCACATAGGTCACCGGGTGGAATATGGAGCTCTCGAACGCTACCTGCCGGATTTCATGCACTCGGCATACGACGGCCTCGAGCTCAGCCTCTGAGTCCTGCCGCCTGAGGAAGCACGACCGGTTCTTCGCGCACCGTCCGCCAAAAATCAATAGCTTTGCACGAGCGCGCGGGTGCGCTCGCGAACGCGCCGGACGCGCTCCTGAAGTTCCCGCTTGTAGAGCTCCAGATCCGGGAGGTCGCATTGAGCAACGCCGGAAATAACGGCTGCCTGAGCAATGGCAGGACAAAGGTAGGTGATCATGCGGGGATCAAAGGGCTTGGGGATGACGTAACCTCGACCAAACTCGAGCGGCACGCCGCCATTAGCGTCCACCACCTCCTGCGGAACGGGCTCCCGCGCAAGATCGGCGAGGGCACGGGACGCGGCAATTTTCATGGCCTCGTTGATGGAGGTGGCGCGCATATCCAACGCCGCGCGGAAGATATAAGGAAAGCAGCTTACGTTATTCACCTGATTCGGCCAATCACTGCGGCCTGAGCCCATGATACAATCGGGGCGGACCTGTTTGGCCTCGTTGTAGGAGATCTCGGGGTCGGGATTGGCGCAGGCGAAAATGATGGGATGCGGAGCCATGCTGGCGAGCATATCGGGCTTGAGAAGCCCTTTGCGGGAAAGACCAAGGAATATATCCGCCCCTTGAAGAGCGACCTCGAGGGTGCAATCCTCGCTTTGCGCAAACATGGCTTTCGTGGGGTGCAAGTCGAGGCGTCCCGTGTGAATGAGCCCCTTAGAATCAAACATGTATATATTTTCGCGACGGATACCGAGCGCCATGTAGAATTTAGCGCAGGCGATGCCGGCAGCACCCGCTCCGCAAACGACGCATTTCATATCCTGGAGCAAGCGTCCGGTGAGATGCGCCGCGTTGAGCAAAGCGGCTCCTGAAATGACGGCGGTTCCATGCTGGTCATCATGGAAAACGGGGATATTCATCTCCTCGCGCAGCCGCTGTTCCACGGTGAAGCACTCGGGGGCCTTGATGTCCTCCAAGTTGATCGCCCCGAAGGTAGGCTCCATCGTCTTGATCACCTCAATGAGAGTCTCCGGCTTCGTCACATCAAGCTCAATGTCATAGACATCTACATCCGCATATATCTTGAAGAGAAGACCCTTTCCTTCCATAACAGGTTTGGCCGCTCGCGCCCCGATGTTACCAAGGCCAAGCACAGCGGTTCCGTTGCTGATAACGCCGACGAGGTTGCTGCGACCAGTGTAGACAGAAGCGTTGGCGGGATCTGCTGCTATGGCTCGACAGGGCTCCGCTACGCCCGGGGAATAAGCGAGAGTGAGGTCCTCAATGGAGAAGCAAGATTTGCAGGGGAGAACCTCAAGCTTGCCGGGGCGCGGTTGTTCATGGTAGCCGAGGGCTTTTTTTCCTATGGAATCACACATAGTGCGTCGCCGTTATTATAGCGGCCTTTCGTTCTCTGGCAAGGGCAAATTATCCATCTGCACCAAAAAGCAAGGGTACGTGATGTATCGCGAGGAACAGGCATCGTCAACCCTCCGGCCGACAGTGCAATGCCCCGGCTACGTCTCGTCAGTATTTTTCGATAACCGCCTGCATGGCGTCCATCTGCTGTTCAATGGACTCCACAAGGGCCATTTGGGTGCGGGTTCGATCCAAATTATGCTCAGGACGATGGATTTTGAAATAGGTGTCGCCCTCCAGGTAATCAGTGAGGAACCGCATCCCGCATTCCATGGTGAGGAGCTTGCCGGAAAAGGGCAGCAGCTCTTTTTCCAGCGGGGTGAGGAAGGTAGCCGCCTCGCAATAACCTTTCGCCAAAGCCTCAAAGTACTCCATCCTCATGGTCACGAGTTTGGTATCTTTCTCGTCCTCCGCGGCGGGGGATGTGGACGTGCGGATCATGTCCCCAAAATCGTAAAGAGAAGACCCCGGCATGGTGGTGTCCAAATCAATCACGCAGATCCCCTCGCCCGTCACGTCATCAAGCATGACGTTGTTGAGCTTGGTATCATTGTGAGTGACGCGAAGGGGCAGCTCTCCGTTGGCGAGAAAGTTCACCACCTTGTGGCAGTCCTCTTCCCGCGAAAGGAACCACTCTATCTCGCGCTGAACCGTCTTGGCTCGACCGAGCGGGTCGGCCGCAACGGCAGTCTGGAAAGCATGGAAGCGCTTGGTCGTATTGTGGAAGTCCGGAATCGTTTCAAAGAGCGGCTCACCCGGAAGATTGGCGCCCAGCTTCTGGAAATTCCCGAAGGCGCGCGCCACCTCCACACATTGCTGGGGATTCTCGATCATATCGTAGGTACGAGCGCGGTCGATGAAAGTGTACACACGCCAAACATTGCCCTCCACATCCTGCGAGTAACACTTGCCGTCTTTTGCGGGAACGAGGGTAAGCGTGCGCCGATAGCTGTCCTTGCAGCCCTCCTCCTGCAAGACGCGGAGAGCCTCATCGGTGACCCGCTTGACGTTTTCCATGAGGGCGATGGGCTGCTTAAAAACGTTATTGTTGACCCGCTGAAGGATGTAATTGAGGCGAAGGCCCGCTTGGTCCACCTCAATCCGGTAGGTATCATTGATATGCCCGGAACCGTACGGCGCACCGCAGACGTAATCAGCACGCAAGTCAAACAGACCGGCTATTGTTTTAATGTCGAACATATGAGGAAAAGGGTTGGAAAGGGAAATTAACCGAGGCGCGCCGGGTAGACACCGACCTTCACGAGGTTCGCAATGCTCTCAACCACGGCGGGTTTGTCGTTCGGGTAGGTGACGCCGAGCCATGTAGCCTCCGTGCGGATGACCCGGCAGTCCGCCTTACCGTTTTGGATGAGTTCGTCCACCACCGTGGGGATGTAGCACTCGCTCTTGGGTTCGGTGCCATGCTCAGCCATAAAGCGCGAGAAGTGCTCACCCGTCCGCTGGATGAAGCTGGCGGGGAAGACCCAGAAATTCATACTGACGAGCTCCTCGGGGTTCACGGGTTTGCGTTCACCGTGCAGGTTGTCGCCGCGGCAGATGCCGTCGTCCTCACGCTGAATTTTTGTGAATTCCTCGACGCTGTGCAAGAAGCCGTCCCGAATCCCGCAGATACCACGATTGACATCGCCATGGTCGCTGAGCGTATTTTTGAGGGGATAACCTATCATGCCGTAGTGTTCTTTACCATCGGCTGCCGGCTCCGCAGTCAAAAATTCCGCCGCCTTGCAAAAAGCGTCCGCCCCGTAAAAGTCATCCGCATTCACTACCCCAAACGGCTCGTGAAGCACATCGCGCGCCGCCAACACCGCATGCGCCGTCCCCCACGGCTTCACCCGTCCCTCCGGCACGCTATACCCCGCCGGCAGGTCATCAAGGTTCTGAAAGGCGTAGTCAACCTCAATTTTTCCGGCGAAACGAGACCCCACCTGGCTTTTGAAAGCCTCCTCAAAGTCTCGGCGAATGATGAATACGACCTTGCCGAAGCCGGCGCGTATCGCATCGTACACGGAATAATCCAAGATGACTTCTCCGTTGGGTCCCATGGGATCCAGCTGTTTCAACCCCCCGTAGCGGCTGCCCATACCCGCTGCTAGGACAAGAAGTGTCGGTTTCATAGCTATCAGTTCTCTGCGTGAGCCGCATTCTACCACCTCCCGGCCTCATTAGCAAGTCGGATTTTGATGCTGTTCTTTGCGCTTGCAAATGGATGAGGATGCGATAGAATGGTCTCCACTATGGCTGACCGCACACAGACCGATCCGGAACGCATGGAGAAGATCGTCTCCCTCTGCAAGCGCAGGGGATTCATCTTCCAATCCGCTGAAATCTACGGAGGATTGAATGGCTGCTGGGACTACGGTCCCCTGGGCGTAGAGCTCAAGCGGAATGTGAAGGACTACTGGTGGCGTATCAACGTTCAGGAACGCCCGGACATCGTCGGTATGGATGGCGCTATTCTCACGCATAACTCGGTGCTCGTCGCCAGTGGACACGTCGGCGGCTTCTCGGACCCTCTCTGCGACTGCCTGCTCAGCAAAGAACGGCTGCGCGCGGACCAGATTCCCGCGCAGAGCGGTATCGCCTATTGGTGGAAGGGAGCACGGCTCACGGACGACAGTTGGAGGACGCAAAAGGAATTTTCCATGCTAGTGCCCAGCACCGACGAAAAAGACGCCAAAACGGCCCGTAAAGGCGCTAAGCAGTACTACACCCAACTGATGGGCAAGCCTATCCCGGAAGGTGTTCAAATCGAGTTAAAGGAGGAATCCACTCAGGAGGTAAAAGACAGCGTTCGCTACAATCCTGCCAATGGTTCTCTCGTGACGGAGGCCCGTTCCTTCAATCTCATGTTTCGGACGACGATAGGCGCCGCGGCCGACGATAATGATCCGGCCAGCATCGGCTGGCTACGTCCGGAAACGGCCCAAAGCATCTTTTGCCAGTACAAAAACATATTGGATTCTTCCCGCATGAAGCTCCCCTTCGGGATCGCCCAGATCGGCAAATCCTTCCGCAACGAGATCAACCCGCGCAACTTCACCTTCCGTTCCCGCGAGTTTGAACAGATGGAAATTGAATACTTCTGCCGCGAAGAGGACGGGCTGCGCCTCACCGACGAGTGGCTCGAGGTTTGCCTGCGCTTCTATGAGGACATCGGCATCCCCCGCGAGAAAATTCATATTCTCGATGTACCGGACGGCGAGAGGGCCTTTTACTCCAAGAAAACCTACGACCTGGAGTATTCCTTCCCCTTCGGTGTGCAGGAATTGCAGGGCATCGCTTACCGAACTTGCTATGACCTCACTCGTCACCAAGAGGGGTCCGGCAAGCCCATGGAGTATTTTGAGGAAAGTACGCGGGAGCGCTTTATCCCCCACGTCGTGGAACCCTCGGCCGGCTGTGACCGCACGGTTCTCGCCGTTCTCTGCGAGGCCTACGATGAAGAGGAGCTCGGTCAGGACGGCAAAAGCGACGTTCGGACGGTTCTGCACTTCCACCCGCGCATCGCCCCCATCAAGGCCGCTGTGTTCCCTCTCCTCAAAAAGAACGAGCAACAAGTTCGCATCGCCCATGAAATTGAGGCAATGCTGCGTCCCTACATGAATGTCTTTTACGACGAGGGAGGCGCGGTTGGCCGCCGCTATCGTCGGCAGGACGAGGTAGGCACCCCCTACTGCATCACCGTAGATTTTGAGACTCTCGGCGAAGGAGAAAACCAGGACCCGGCCTTAAAAGATACGGTCACTGTCCGTCACCGCGACTCCATGCAACAGGAACGTCTCCCCATCTCCTCGTTGCTTCATTGGCTCCTGAAGCGCGTCCGTTGATCCGGTACAGTCTCATGACATAGGTAACAGAAAAGTTTCAAAACATAGGTTACACATTTGATAGCAAAAATGGCA
>CANQSY010000050.1 GCA_947626635.1 uncultured Akkermansia sp. | reverse complement strand
CCTCACTTTCTCGCAGGTCTAGGGTACTACATTTTTTCAAAAATTGCAAGTACGATGCGCATCCCTCACCACATCTGTCCACACCCTTCCCAAGAAAAACGCGCTTCCAACAGGCGTAGGCGAGCGGAGCTCGCCCATTTACAAGACGCTCGACGGCCCCGTGTAGGGCGCCTTGTAAATCGTAAATAGCAAACGCATTTCCTATTTCCTCGCCACGACGATCAGATGATATCGGTGATCAGCTTTGCCAAAATGGTCATGAGGATCAGTGCGGCTGGATAGGCCGTGGAATAGGCGATGACAGGCTCCTGGCGATCCGTTTTGGCGGTGATGGCTCCCAAGGCCGGTGTGGACGTCATGCTGCCGCAGATGCCGCCGAGGGTCTCGTCCAGCTCCATGTGGAAAATGCGCCGGGCAACGATGAACGAGATCACCATGGGCAGGAGGGTGATGGCTGCGCCTACGAAAAACATCGTGGCTCCTTGTTCGCGCAAAGTTTCCACAAGAGAGGCCCCTCCCTTCACTCCCGCCCCGGCAAGGAAGAAGACGAGCCCCAGCTCCATGAGCAACACTCGAGAATTGCGCGGTATGTACCCGATGAGCGGCCCCACTTTCCCGAAGTGTCCCAAAATCAGCGCTACCACCAGTGGTCCGCCGGCTATGCCCAGTGAAAATCCTCCGCCTTCTCCCAATCCCAATTGAACCTTTCCTAGCAGGATGCCCAACATCAGCCCTCCCACGAGCGATACGACGTCAGCCGCGTTGATAGCCGTGCTGCGATGTCCGCATTCAATCTTAAAGCTCTCGATGGCCGGCGGCAATCCTACAACGCGTAGTACGTCGTTGCGCAAGACCTCCGTGTCAGCCGTGGGAATGAAGGTGACTCCCAGACGCGTGATGCGCGAGACAACGATGCCGTAGCTTCCCAAGGTGTCCAGTTGTCGCAGAGTTTTGTTACACATCTCGTGCGAGAGGACGATGAGCTCCGCCCGCTCATCCGCATAGTAACGAGGGTGGCGACCCGACGGTTGGATGATGTGTCCCAAACACGAGGCATCTCGCTCCAAATCCTCGCTTTCACCCACCATGAGCACCTCCATGCCCTCGACAAAGGTATCGTTATCCCGCAACGGCTGTAAGGTCTCCCCCTGCACGATGCGCGTGATGCGGCTGCGTAGTTTTCGCTCACCGGCGAAGCTTCCGATGTGCATCCCGAACGCTTCCGGATTCACCACCTGCACGATACGCGCGCATATGCCGTGAGCATCGACCTCACGAGCAGAAGCCGTCGCCCATTCTCGGTGTCCAAGGAGCCGCGGCAGCAACTGCACAAAAAGCACAACGCCGATCACTCCAAACGGGTAGGCCACGGCATAGCCGATGTTGACACCGCTCGCCGCATTCCCCTGCGATTCGATGGCTGCCGCCAGCGCAGGGGTGCTCGTGCACGCCCCGGCAAACAGTCCGGCTACCGTCCCGGAATCCATGCCGAACCATTCACCGAGTCCCCATGCCGTGAGCCACGCCACCCCCACCACAAGCGTCGATAAAAGCACGAGTTGTTTTCCCCTGCTCTTCAGTGATGCAAAAAATCGGTTCCCTACCCCCAACCCGACGCAGTAAACGAAAATCGCCGTCCCCACATCGGCCACCCCTTCCGGCGTCCGCAGTCCAAAATGTCCTGCCGCCAAAGCCGCAAACAAAACCCCTGAGCTCCCCAAACTGATCCCCTTGATGCTGATGTTTCCAAGCGCAAGCCCTACAAACAGGACGAGAAACAAAACGAAGGCAGGGTTCTCAAAAATGCTCATGGGCGGGATTCTACCACCCCTCTCCCCACTTGACAAGTTTTGCGTACAACCCCGGGGCAAACGCAGAGCGTTTGCCTATTTACGATCTACGATTTACGATTTGAATGTTCGCGCGCTTGCGCGCGGGGATGCGGAGCGGAAGCGCAGCGGAATTTTGGAGACAAGGTGAGTTGTTGGCTAGAAAGCGTCCGGAATGATGCCATGCCGTCTTGACTCAGCGCCGCCCCATTGGCGCTGAACCCTTCGGGCAAAAGAGGCGTTTTTGTCCAACCGCACTTACCGCCCGCTTCGTGTGCGCCCTACACGGGGTCGTCGAGCGTCTTGACGCTTCGGTACCACACTACCTCAGCGCCCTGCGGGCAAAAGAGGCGCTTTTGTCCAATCCCACTCCGAGCCCTCGTGGGCTTTGTAAATCGTACATGGCAACCGCATTTTCTAATGCGTTTGCCCCGACTCACAGTCGCTTCAACGCTTCCTTGGCATCTTCATTCCCCTGATCGGCAGCTTTTTGATACCATCTTTTTGCCTCCGTTATGTCCTTCTCTACGCCCTCGCCGCCGGTTTCATAGCACCAGCCAAGATACCACTGTGCCATCGCATGGTCTTGCTCCGCTGCTTTGCGGAACCATTTCACCGCCTCCGTCATGGCCTCACCCACTCCCCTGCCGATTGCATAGCATACCCCGAGATTAAACTGAGCATTCGCATACCCCTGCTCCGCCGACAAGCGGAACCACTTCACCGCCTCCTCGTCGTCCTGATTCACTCCTTCACCCTCCTTATAGCACACGCCAAGGTTGCACTGTGCCGACGCGTTCCCCTGCTCTGCCGCCAGGCGAAACCACTTCGCTGCCGACGCGTGATCCTGATTCACCCCCCAGCCGTTCGCATAGCAGCAACCGAGATTACACTGCGCCTTCGCATCCCCCTGATCCGCCGCCAGGCTGTACCACTTCGCTGCCTCCGCGTAGTCTTTGTTCACCCCCCAGCCGTTCGCATAGCACCAACCAAGGTTATTCTGCGCCGTTGCATAGCCTTGCTCCGCCGCTAAGCGATACCACTTCACCGCCTCCGCGTAGTCCCTGCTCACTCCATTGCCGGTTTCATAGCACCAGCCAAGATACCACTGCGCCGTCGCATAGCCGTGCTCCGCTGCTTCGCGGTACCACTTCACCGCCTCCGTCATGTCCCTGCTCACTCCATCGCCGTCCTCGTAGCACAAGGCAAGATTATACTGCGCACTCGCATGTCCCTGCACCGCAGCCTTGCGGTACCACTTTACCGCCTCCGTCATGTCTTTGCCTACTCCCTGGTCTGTCGCATAGCATACCCCGAGATTATACTGAGCCCGCGCATCCCCCTGATCCGCCGCCAGACGGTACCATTTCACCGCCTCAACAAGATCCTTACTCACTCCTTCGCCATGATAATAGGACACACCAAGGTTGCACTGTGCCACCGCGTACCCCTGTTCCGCCGCCAAGCGAAACCACTTCGCTGCCTCCGTCATGTCTTGGTTCACGCCATCTCCGTTCGCATAGCACGAGCCAAGGCCGCACTGCGCCTTCGCATCCCCCTGATCCGCTGCCAAGCGCCACCACTTCACCGCCTCCGCGTAGTCCTTGTTCACCCCCTTGCCGTCATAATAGCATTCGCCGACCTCGTACTGAGCCCATACCTGTCCGGCTTCCGCTTCCTTGTAGGGTACGGGTTTATCCTCCTCTGCTCCTGCAAAAACTGACAGGACAACCATCGCCACCGCGAACGCCCTGCGGATTGCTTTTCGGATCTCTCCTTTGAAGATATGATTTTCTTTCATGGTGAAATAAAGGCTAAAAGAAAATATTAGCGTCAATTCGGTCATGAGCGAGGTATCCGGCAGGGACGCCTGAATCGGAAGTATTTTCCTCGCCCACCCTGTTTGTTTCCGCTTTTCTCCGTATCGATTTACCTCCGCTTCAACGTTTTCACGTCAACATTTTGAACAAGCATTACATAAATGCAAGATTAGGATACCTATTTTGCCTTACTCAGACAGAGTTTGGAGAATCTTCTCATCCTTGACGTAGCCCTTCGGGGCCGGCGCGCTCGGAGTTGCGTCCGTCGCAAAGTGTCCGGCAGTGACGCTTGAGTCGGAGGTATTCTCCACGCTCACCCCCTTCGTCCCTGCACCGTCATCCGGCAGTGCCTCGCCGACGAGCATATCGCCCAGCCAAACGTAGAAACCGGTCGGCACATTCCGGTCGGCTGCACCGGGATGCCACACCACGCGCACCGCTCCCTCCGCATTCGACATATCCTCGGAGATGAGCACGGTGTCATCGTTCCACTTGAGGTAGGATTCCGTGATGGTGAGTTTGCCGGAGTGCGCTCCATTGCCGATGGAAACGGACAGACCCTTCGCTGTCTCCCAGCCGCCTTTCTCGCCGTCTCCTACCTTCGGTACCAGCGACACGGCAAAACCCTTCTCCGTCGGCGAGTTTTTCGGCCAGGGCGACACAAGTTTTCCTGCGGGGGCGACGGTCAATCCATCCTTTGCTACGGTGACGTCTGTCTTGGTGCTTGCGGCCTCATACACATCCGTGGCCGAGTTGTCGAACTTAGCCGTGGCTTTGCGGGGGAGACCGGCGGAGCGTCCCGCCAAACCGAGCGTCTGAGCCACACGTCCGGCGATGATGATGTCTCCCTGGCGCGTGGGGTGCAACTGATCCCCCGCGTTGAAGAAAGAGTCGTACCCCTTCCAACGTTTCTCCGTCTCCGCCACGTCGATGAGTCCGTTATTCACATCCGCTACCTTTACCTTCTTGGTCTTTGCCCACGCCGCGAGTTTCTTGTTGAAGTCTTCATGAACGATCCCGTAATCGTTCGGCGTTCCGCGATGAATGTTACCCCATGTCGGCATCGTGAGCACAACAATGCGAGCTTTCTTGTTTACCTTACGCAGGGCATCCACAATGACGCTCAGATCGCCCTTGTCTTTGTCCAGCATGTCCGTAGCTACTGCGTCCACACTGTTCGCCAACCCTGCATTCCAGTGATCACTCAGCAGGTCATTGGTGCCCAGCAGGATAAAACAGGTATCCGGGACATCTCCCTTCAACGTGCGTGGACCTTCGTAGCTCTTATCGAGCCCCAGCCAGTCAAAGATATCGGTCCCATCCAGTCGGGGTGAACTATGATTGCGACCGGAAGTCTCGTACGAGCGCTGCGAACTCATCGCGGCGTGCACATTGGTGAACGGCACGCCCATGTACTCCGTCCCCGGAGCCTCGCCCCCGGACTTGTTGCCGGTCTCAATTCCCACCGCCTCATACGCTATCCCGTTATCGACAAAAATCTTGTGCAGGGGCCACCGGTACGAGGGCGCACCGAAACCGTGCGTGATCGAATCCCCTATGTACATCACCTTCCCCAAATCCGGCAACGCCTTCTTGGATGCAGCCCCCTTCTTCGCGTGAGCGGCCCCGCACAGGGGAACCATTGCCAGGACGCACGCCGTCATGATGCCAATCAATCTCGTAGCTTTCATACGTTGCACTATACCTTTTTTTCTGTCCTCTGGCAAGTTCCTTCCTCTGCCTTCCGCATAAAATTCTTTTTTCAATCCCATCGTCCTTCATGAGCCATGCCGCAGCGGGACGGACCTCCACGCCGTGGTAAAGCACTGCTCAAGCACTGTTCACACCTGCTTGCGTGCCCAGTCCAGACCATGCAGCATGCGCAACAAAATGGCAAACTCAACGGCCATGTCAACGGAGAAGAGCAGCCAGATGCCGACGAGAGAAAGTGAGTCCGGCCAAAAAAGGTCCCACAGGAGCAGGACAACGCAGCGGAAGAAGCCCATGCAACCGTACGAGACATACATGACCTTCTTCGTGTACCCCGCGCCGCGCAAACACATCTTGATCATCAGCATAGCCGCATAAAACGGTTCCGCCACCAGAAACACCTGCACCACAGGCACCGCCACAGCCATCAACCCCGGCGAGTCCGAAGCAAATATGCGAACAAAGAACTCCGGGAAAAGAAAGAAGATGACGCCCATGGCCCCCATGAAGGCAACGCTGTAGAGAACACACTTGTGGATCGTCTCCAGAGCGAGACGCACGCTGCGGCTACCGAGGTACTGGCCGACCAAAGCGGCGCCTGCCACGCCGATAGCGAAGCCCGGCAGGAAACTGAGCGATTCGATGCGAATGGCTATCGTATGGGCGCCCACGGCCGCATCGCCCAAACGCGATATCACATGCAGCACATACATCTGAATAAGCCAAATGCCACCCACCTCCACCGCCTGGGACCACCCGATGTTCAGGATGCGACTGATCATGCCGAGGTCCGGCGTCATGTCGCGCCACCGCAGGAAGAGGGGAGGCACGTACAGCCGTCCCTGCAGGGCCGAGTATTCATCTAACGTGCGCTCTCCCATCTCGCGCTTCATGCGCACGGTGTGGCGCACGAGAATGGTCATGAGGATGAAAGCGGAAATAGCCATGCTGAGCACCATCCCCCACGCCAGACCCTCGACAAACATCCCGAACACGTGCACAAAAATAATGCTGAACACGACATTCAGTCCATCCACGGCAAGCATGATGAAAAAAGGCGTGCGCGTGTCGCCGCTGCCGCGCAATGCCGCATTCACCGCAAAAACAACCCCGGAGAACACAGCTACCCAGCACCCCGTGTACATGTAGCGCAGAGCCACCTCCCGCGCGAAATTCGATAAATCCAGCAAGTACGTGACCAAAAAATCCGCCGTCACATACATCAAAACAGCCGAAAGGACACCCGCCAAAAAGCCAAGGATGGCCGCCTGGTTGGCGGCGTAGTTGGCCTCCCCGAACCTCCGTGCCCCGGTCATCCGGCTCACAATGGCAGTCGCGCCCATTCCCACCGCACCCTGCATGAGAAAGCCCAACCACATCACGTAACTCGTCACACCGATGCCGGAAGCAAGTTGCTCCTTCACCACTCCATCCTGACTCATGCCCGTGGCGAGGATAAGCGCCGTTGAGGCGCAGATGAAGCTCATGACTTGTTCAAGCAAGGGCCAGAGAGCTATCGTGATGATCTGCCGGGGAAGACTGAGACCGGCAAGCTTGCCACCGAGCTGACCCTTCGCCAGCGCGGCGCGAATTTTGCCTTCTCGCCCGTCTCCTATACTCATGCGCGCCCCATTAAATCACATGTTCGCCCGTTTGAACAGTGTAATTTTTCTGAGACAACACCGGACCACACCCGTCCCGGAAAAAACAATCCCAAGAGGCGGGGGCGCCTGGCAGCGCCTATTGACGATTTGGGATGCTAGCGCGCCAAAGGCACGATGAATCAAAGCCCACGAAGGAGCGGAAGCGCAGTGATGGAAGGGAAGACGGGGGGCGGAACTTTATTGGGTCGAGGGGGTGGAGCCACCTTCCCGGCGTTTTGTTTCTCTTGAGGAAGTTGGGGATCGCGGGGTTCTTTTTTCCCCTTGCCGGGCGTTTTGCTGCTGCATGCGTTTATCCAGCGAAATCTTCCACTTCAGATCCTCCAGGGTGCCGTAAATCAGGATATCCACCATGAAATCCGAAAGCATGGTGAGCGGGGAGAGGAGGATCGTGGGAAGACTGGAGACCTTGGGCCAGAGGTTGCCGCGTATTTCCAGCGTATCGAGATTGAGGTCGGCATTGAGCCGCACATTGAGGTTGCTGCCCTTTGCCTTCATATCGCGGGTGAAGAGGAAGCCGTGGGCGATATGGAAGCTCGCGTGCGCCTCCTGGAGGTCGTAGGCGATCAGGTGGTTCATGCCGGGGATGTTGCTGGCTGTGCGACCGATATTGCTTCCGGTTGAACCGACAACCCGCCCGAGACTCTTGAAGAGCGAGCTGAGGATTCTCATGAAGAACCCGGGTTTCCTTTCCTTCCCGGCATCGGCTCGTGCCTCGCTGTCGAGTTTTTCAAAATGGCCCGGCAGATCAGAAATGAAAGCGCTGACGGGACGGAACAAATTGAGCTGCATCAGATCTCCGTTTTCGATGTCCACTCTTCCGTACCCGGTGAGACCGGTGATTCCCAAATCCGGGCTACGGAAGCGCACTTCTCCGCAGCATAACGCGGGTGCTTGTTTGCTCCCGTACGCTGCCGCAATCTTCTGCAGATTCATGCACTGCGCCTGCACGTAGCCGTCCAAACTCGTGCGTCGACCGGTAATGCCGAGTTTGACGGATGCATTCAGGACTCCTTCCCAGCTGCGGGCATTCATGCGATCCAGCTGCACATGATCATCGGTGATGTAAATGAAGCCGGAGAATTCCGAGAGGGGAATCGTTGTGCCCAAGAAGCGGAAACCAACCTCCGGTCTGCTCACCACGCGTATCGTCCCGCTCATCGGACGGGTGCAATCATCGTAGATCGGGAAAACGCACAGCGGCGTCTCAATCTGCGCCGGACGCGGCATGATCACGTCCTCCAAAAAGCCGTACAGATCCGAGTAAAACATACCGAGCGAATAGGCCGGATACACCGTGCCCCTGACGTTGCGCAGCTCGACAAAACTCCGCTCGATATCGATAACGACAGCGTCCCCGCTCAGTCGCGTCTCTCGGACTCCCGTCTTCCATTTGTTGCGTCGCAGCCAAGGCGCGTTGTCGTACACCAGCACGGGGTTGCCGATGGTGATGACGCTTTCATCGGGCGCCGAGCTGCCGTCCTCTAACTTGCGATCCATGATAACGTGGGCCGTCACGCTGCAGGTGGCCGACTTCACGGACGTGTGTTGGTTCGCTCCCAGCTCCCGGCGGATTTGTTCCGCCCCTTCCGGACCGTCCTCCATCACGTTCAGCATGTACTCGGCATCCTGCAACTCCACCAGACAGTACGAATCCACGGCGACGCCGTTGCGCAGATCGACATCGACCGCTATGTCGGTGATATGAGTCCTCGATTTGTCGGTAAAGCGGAAGTCGCGAATGATGGAGTGAGCGTCGTCATTGTCGATCAGCCGGTCCACAATATCGGGACGTATCGTGTTGGTGCCGGTAACGTGGAGGGTACCGGACGTGTTGCCGGTGAGGATTCCCCGGAATTCGCCCGTTTCGTGTCGGACATGTAAATTGACCTTATAGAGGAGATTCTTTCCGTCCTTCTCGCGGTGCATCTCGCCGCTCGTCTCCACGGCCAACGCTATGCGGTTTCCCTCAAATACCTTTTGTTTGTGCGGCGTCCGCACCATGTTCCTCGCCCGCAAGGACCACTTCGCCTCTCGGAGACTCAGGTCGCTGCCCAACCTGCAGCTCCCTTGCGCCTCCACACTCTCCGGAATCTCCACCTCCTCGTTTGGGGTTCCGGTCAAATCGCTGATCCATTCAAGGAACCCCGGCGGCAACTGCAGGTCGATGTTGTTCACCACGACCTCCTGCGGGTTCAACCAATCCGTTTCAGCACGGAGGGATGTCGGCTGCTCTTTCTCCCCGCGCTGCACGAGAAGCTCTACACGTCCGTGGGAGTACTCACGCAACGCTGCGCTCAGGTTCACATCCCCCACGCGCCAATCTCCGCGCTGAACGTCCTTGGCCGATGCCTGCAATCGGGCGGCGGAGAACCGTCGTCCCGCCTCTCCCATCGGCGTCACGTCCTTCACCTCGTCGAGTTGCAGCTCGACGGCTCCCGACTTCCAATCACCGACCTGCGCTCCCTCCGTCGTCACACGCGCGTTGCCCTCGCCGATGCGCACCTCATCGCCCTCCACCGGCAACGACACCTTCAGCGCCTGCGCCCGGGCATGCAACCCGCGCACGACCCGCTCTTCACCGCCGGCCTCAGATTCCTGAAGTTCCTTTGATACGGGACGCAACTCCGCGGCCGAGGCATCGACAAGAATTTCCCCTATTTGCCGGGGGAGACCGTCATCTCCGCACGCGACGTCATTTCCCCGAAGATTCACCTTCGCGTTGTGCAGCTCTACATCCTGCTCCCGCCCCGTGTCGAGGCGAAGAGAGTCCGCCTGCATATTCACCTCCACCTTCCGAACTCCGTGCAGTTGATAATCCCGGTCCTGGTCAATGCCGGTCAGACTGATACCGACATCTGCGCCCTTCAATCGGTAGTCCTCATACACCAGGGTGTCGGTCTGCACGCGTGCGCCTACCATGCGAAACGAGGGGACAAAATCCTGCCAATCTTTCTTTCCGGGTATGAAGGCAGGCGCAGACAGTCGGGCATGCAGGTCCAGCTTCACCCTCTCTCCTAAAATCAACCCCTCGGGAAGGGACACCTCGGTATCCGACAACTCACGCACGAGAGTCAGCACGCGCTGCACGGGCAAATCGGCGGCTATCTGCGTCTGTCCCTCTCCGTCCTGCGCACTGGCCAACGCCTGCAGTTTTCCGTCCGGCAATCGGAGCTCGAGTTTGTCGATATTGAAATTACCGTTGTCGTAAAAGAAAGAGAGTTCCAGCTCGTCCACCTTGCTGCTGCCCACCATCAGCTCCTTCTGTTCCAAAGCTCCTCGAACCCGCGCCGACTTGAGGGAAAAATCCTCCTCGAACTCAACATCCCCATCCAACTGCACGTGCGGCAAATGTTGATCCGAATGATGGAATTTGGACAAGTAACCCTGCAGTTCTTCGCCGGCGGCCTGGCGCACCATACGAAGCAACGCCGCATTGCTCTCCATGTGGAAGGACAGGTGACGTTCCCGGGTGTCGTAGGCTCCTTGGAGACTCGCTGCGGCGTCCGGCTGCACGGTTTTAAAGCGCAGGGAATTGATCGTGAGCGTATGCCTGTTGTAATCGAGATCCATCGCCGCCTCGCGAAAGTGAAATTGTCCCTTATCATACCGCGGCACATTCGCGAGAACCCCGACCCGCAGGTCCTTCTGTAAATCGAGACGCAGGTCGAGATTCGGTTTTTCCCGGTCGGTCCAGTGTTGGCTTTCTATGCCGTTGTACAGGGTATTGATCCACTCGGCGTGCTCGTCGAGCAACGCCGACAGATCAATGTTCTCCTCACTCTTCTCCTCCTCATTTCCCAGCTCATCCGGATTGATGCTCCCGCGAAGAGTGACAGGCACGCCTTGCACCTCCAACTTGCCGGAGGTGATCCGAATCACCCCGTCTCTCCCACCGCGCGCCGAGAGAACGAGATTTTTCACTTCCAACGCAGCTTCTCCGGACTCGGTCCGCTCCGGGTCCGTCACGGGAAGCCGAGCCTCGCCGCCCAGCAGCGCGATAAAACTCGGCTGCACTTCCCCGACAAGCAAATGCGTCACATTGACCCCCGCCGCCACATACTTCGCTTGCGCGATCGGTTGTGCATCCCCCTCTTTCGCGTAAAGGCGCACCCCCGTGACCCCTACGGCCAGCCCCCGCTCCGGCGCCAGTCGCACACCGTCCACCTTCAAAAAAATCCCTCGCCGTGCCGCCCACTGTTCACCATACTCCACCCAACTCCGCGGAAATCCGTACGTGGACAATCCTACCACTCCGCCGACCACCACCAGTATCAGGAGCAAGCACACCGTAGGCAGCACAGATCCTACTCGCCGTATGGTTATCCTTCCTGCCATGGTAGCTCGCGGGTGGTAGAGGTTATGGCTTCATATCTCCGGGTCGCTCTCGCCCTCCGGCAATCGCGGCGCCTTCGGCAGGTTGTTCTCGATATCATCCAACAAATTCACCATATCCACCCCTCTCTGAGCCGAGTCGTCGTGACGGAAACTCAACCGCGGCGTATTGCGCAGCACGACCCTCCTCGCCACGGCGCTCTGGATACCCCCCTTCTGACGATTCAGCTTTTCTACCACGGACTCCGCACTCAATTTCCCCACAACTCCCACCCACACGCGCGCTTCGCGCAAATCCTCCGTCACCTCGACATCCTGGATGGATACGATGGTGCCGGGCCAATCGAAATTGCGTTGCACAAACGAGCCTATCTCCCGCTTGAGCAGTTCATTTACCTTGTCTAAGCGGTGCGTAGGCATCGTTTCGCTGCTTCAGAGTGTTTGTTTAATTTTCTCCAAGGAGTAGCACTCGATGATGTCCCCCTCCTCGTAGTCGTCGTAATCCGCCAGCCTGATGCCGCACTCCAACCCGCTCTTGACCTCGCCCACCTCGTCCTTGAACCGCCTCAGCGTCGACATCCTGCCGTCGAACACGACCTGCCCGTCTCGGAGCACACGGGCTTCCGCCGTGCGCAGCATCTTGCCGTCTTTTACATAAGACCCCGCAGCCTTGCCTTTGTTCAATTTATAGATCTGCTTGATTTCAGCATGACCGAGTACCGTCTCGCGCGTCTCCGGCTCCAACAAGCCCAACATCGCGTCCTTGACCTGGTCGATCAGCTCGTACACGATCGAGAAGATCTTGACCTGCACCCCTTCGCGCTTCACCGCCCGCACCGCATTCGTCTCAACCTTGACGTTGAAACCCAGGATGACAGCGTCGGACGACGATGCAAGCAGCACGTCATTCTCCGAGATGGGACCTGCCGCCGCGCCGATGAATTCGCACTCTACCTTGTCGCTGTGGATATCCTCGATGGCTTTTTTGATAGCCTCCACACTGCCTTGCACGTCGCCCTTCAGGAAGAGCTTGAGCACGGCCTTCTGATTCCCCTCGCCCATCATGGCCAGCACGTCCTCCATGCGGGATCTTTTCGGCACGGCGAGACGTTGCTTGCGCAGTTCCTCGCAACGCTCGTCGGACAACTTCCTCGCGGCTCTTTCGCTCTCCATCTCCACAAGTTCATCGCCCACATTGGGGGTTTCCAGGAACCCGGAGACCTCCGCCGGCATACCGGGCAAGACCTTCTTGATGCTCTCTCCGCGATCATTCATCAGGGTCTTCACCTTCCCGGCGAAGGGTCCGCAGATAAACGGCATCCCTACCTTGAGGGTACCGCTCTGGACAATCACGGTAGCCGAGCACCCCTTCCCCTGCTCCATGCGAGCCTCAATGATGGATGCGCGGCAGTTTGCCTTCGGGTTCGCGCGCAGCTCCAACACCTCCGCCTGCAAGCAAAGCAACTCGAGTAAATCGTCGATCCCCTGTCCCGTGGCAGCCGAGACGTCCACACACTCCACCTCGCCGCCGAAATCCGTCGGCACAAGACCTTCCTCCATCAGCTGAGTCCGCACGCGCATCGGGTCCGCCGCCGGCAAATCGCATTTGTTCACCGCCACGATGATCGTCTTGCCCGCCGCCTTCGCGTGCATGATGGCCTCCTTCGTCTGCGGCATGATGCCGTCATTCGCCGCCACAACGAGCACAACAATGTCGGTCACGTCCGCCCCGCGCGCGCGCATCTCCGTGAAGATGGCGTGTCCCGGCGTATCGATGAAGGTGATGGTGCTGTCTCCGTGCTGCACGGTGTAGGCGCCTATGTGCTGGGTGATGCCGCCGGCCTCGCCTGCTACGACCTTGGTGCGCCGGATGTAGTCCAGCAAGGAAGTCTTGCCGTGGTCCACGTGACCCATGACGGTGATAATCGGCGTACGCACCTTGAGAGCAGCCTCCGGCTCAGCCTCGGGAGCTACGGCCTCCGGTTCCTTGATAACTTCCGTGGGCGCCTTCACACCCGCTCCCTTTTCGCGCTTCACCCGCTCATACAAGTAGCCATGCTTTTCGCAGAGCGCCGCCACCTGGTCGCTGTCCAGCAGGGTTTCCGGATTGGCAAACACGCCCATGCGCACCAACTCCGCGATGATCTTGTAGGGCTTCATCCCCATCAGCGATGCCAACTGCGCCACTGCCACCGGAGCCTTCACGTTGATCGTCCCCCCGGGAGCTATCGGTTGGACCCCACCCGCCGCGGGAGCAGGAGCCGCATGAGTCGCTACCGGCTTGGGCTGCGAAGAAGACGTGGCCGGCCCGGCTTCAGGCTTCGGGGCACTCGCGGGCGACGGCGCGGATTCCGGCGACGGCTCCGCCGGTTTCGGCGCCCTCTTGCGTTGCGGGGTCAGCAAATCGAGCGTAGCCGGCTTCGGCGCCGGCTTCGGCGCGGTTGTCGGCGGCGTCGCTTTTTTGCGCTTGCCCCCCAGCAAGTCCAGAACTTCTTTCTTCTTTTCTCCCGGCATGTGTCGTGTATGATGGTTTTCTGATTACTCTTCCCGTGCCGCGCGCAGAATGCGCTCGGCTTCTTCTTCGGAGATTTCCAGCGCCTCCATCAGGTCCTCTTTCACCCCATAGGCGGCGATACCCTCAACGGTTGTGAAGCCGGCCTGCACCATGGCATTCGCCAGCGCCGCGCTGATGTGGAGTTTTCTCTCCAGCTCGCTGGCGCCTTCCTGCGCCTGCTGCTGCGCCTCGGCCCGGCTGTCGTGCGCCTCGACCCTCACGTCCCACCTCTCCTCCGGCGTGGAAATCAACCGCGCCGTGAGACGCACGTTCTGCCCCTTGCGTCCCTTGGCCTTCGCCGCCGCCTTGTCGTCCTCCACATACACCGTCACCACGCGAGCCGCCTCGTCCACGTCAATACGCAACGGGTCAATCGGCGCCAGGGACTCCTTCACCATATCGCCCTTGTTCTCCGTGTATTCCAAAATATCCACCTTCTCGTGGTTGAGCTCATTCACCACGTTCTTCACGCGAGAGCCGCGTATGCCGACGCAAGCGCCTATCGGGTCCACATTGGCGTCATGGCTGCGCACCACGAGTTTGCTGCGGTACCCCGCCTCTCGCACCACCGCCACGATCTCCACCGAATGCTCCGAAATCTCAATCACCTCACTCTCGAACAAGCGCCGCACCAAATTAGGATGACTGCGCGACAAGATCAGTTCGTTGCCCCTCGAGCCATCCTTCACCTCAACAACGTAGAAGCGCAGTTTATCCCCCGCGTTGTACTCCTCCCCGGGAATGCGCTGACGACTCGGCAGCAGCCCCTCAAACTTCTCGACCTCCACAATCACATCCCCCTTGTCGTAACGTTTCACCGTACCGGTCACCAGCTCGCCGACCCGGTCCTTGAAAGCCTCCGCCAGCATCTCCTGCTCGGCTCGTCTGATCCTCTGCTGCATCGTCTGCCGCGCCGTCTGCACCGCTATACGCCCAAAGTCCTTCGGCGTCACATTGACCGACACACTGTCCCCGACCTTAACCTCCTTCCCGCTCTTGGACGCCACCTGTTGCGCCGTGGAGAGCTTAATCTCATTGAAGGGGTCGCTCATCTCCTCATCCGCCACCACCGTCATTGTCGCCTTGATCTTCACGGCGCCTTTCTGCGGCGACACGATCGCGCGCAGCTGGTGAATCCTGTCCGACCCGGGCACCATCTTGGCATAGGCTGTCAAAAAGGACGCCTCCAGTGCATGGATCACCCGCTCGCGGGTCAGATCCTTTTCCCTGACGTAATAATCAATCAACGCTGTGATGTCTGTCGTGGCCATGTTTTTATGCAGTCGTTCGCTTCTCGTCCCGTCGACCATAAAAAAAGAGCGGGCCACCGACCCGCCCCAATCTACCATCAGACCGGAACTAGGCAACATAGTAGCCTCCTTCGGCCCGCATGTCAAGACAATATTTAAGACCCCCCCCGGGCGGAGTTCCCCCCGGGCGGAGTTCCTCCGCCTATTTACGATTTTCGATTTACGATTTACGATTTCGGGTAACTCGCGCGCCAAAGGCGCGGGAAATGCAATGCAAAAGCATGGGTGGTGGAATCAATCATGGCGGGGCGGGGGCGCCGGGCGGCGCCTATTTACGATTGACGATTTACAAAGCCGCCGAGGGACCGGAGGCGGATTGGACAAAAGCGCAGCTTTTGCCCGAAGGGCTCAGCGCCGATGGGGCGGCGCTGAGTCAATTTACGATTTCAGGGAATTCGCGCGCCAAAGGCGCGGGAAAGCGAAAGCGCCCGACGGTCCCGTGTAGGGCGCACGCGAAGCGGGCGGGAAAGTCAATTATAATTTTGAGAGCATTTGCATTTTTCTCGGACCTGT
>CANQSY010000049.1 GCA_947626635.1 uncultured Akkermansia sp. | reverse complement strand
TAGGCGAGCACGAGCGCCCCATCGGCATCGGGCGCATTCAGGTCCACCTTCCCGAGCTTGAGGAGTACCGCGACATCTGATACGTACGGAATGGCGCGCTTGAGCTCGGCGTGCAGCCCGGCGTCGCTCCGGTCCTTGACGAGCTCATATTCTTTATCTTGCTCTTTTGTGAGGGCTGTTTTTTCAGCAGCCGTCAGACGCAGCAGTTCCCGCACAGCAATGGTGGTGGAGCAGTCCCGCGCCGTCTTACCCTTCTTGCTTTTCTTGGTAACATCCGCGCCCTTCGCCACGAGCCAGCAGACGGCGAGGCGGTTGTCCTGCGCGGCAGCGTGCATGAGGGCGGTCTGTCCATGCTTGTCCGTGGCGTTGACATCGCCGCCCCTTTCAATCGCCTTGAGCTTTTGGAGCAGAGCGGCCGCTCTCTTCTGCTCCTTGCTGAGCTTGGCGCCCTTTACCTGCTTCCCCGTGCCCGCCGGGAAGAGCAGTTCCACCCCCTGTTGCGGGATAGCCGCCGCGTCCTTTTCCTGACCGCTCGCCATGCCTAGCCCCATCAGCACGATGGCGAACAAATATACGATAAAACGCTTACATGAAGCTAATAACAAAACGGGGGGGGTGACGGTGGAGGGCATCATCAATTTGTGGAGGGTTTGAAACTGAGTGTACTCTACCAGTTATTGCAGAGAGATGCAAGGGGAAAACTTGTTTGGCTTCTTCCGGCTTGGTGCACACGTGTCCCAATAAAACGACGAGAGCGCCGTTAACCATCCATTGCGCTTGCTTTTTGGGGGACGGATGTGAAATTTTGGGGAGGGGGCATTCATCGTGCTTGATTGCGGGGGAGGGAGGTGGTAAAATGCGCTCACAGGCGAAGCTGTGGCGCCGCAACCATGAAGAAGAGCAGAAAACCGTGAGAACAAGCGCGTATTTACCGCAGGGCCAGGGTCTCTACAGTCCGGAGCAGGAGCATGATGCCTGCGGAGTGGGGATGGTGGCGGATACGAATGGGAGAGCCACCCATGAGATCGTGCAGAAGGGGATAACGATTTTGGAGCGACTGCTGCACCGAGGGGCAACCGGGAGTGATCCGGAGACGGGTGATGGGGCAGGGATGCTGCTGCAGATACCGGATGAATTTTTCCGAGAGGTGACGGCATTCAAGCTGCCGGAGGAGGGGAAGTATGCTGTGGGGATGTTCTTTTTACCCAAGGAAGGTGAGCTGCGTGAGACGTGTCGCGCGGAGGTGGAGTCGGCGGCGGCGGAGCAGGGGATAGCCATACTGGGATGGCGCGAGGTGCCTGCCGATGAGCAAGCCATAGGCCGGACGGCGCGGGAATGCGCTCCTCACATAGCGCAGTGTTTTTTTGCGATGAGGAGTGAGGGGGATGCGGGGGAGCGGGAGCTTTACGTGCTGCGCCGGGTGATGGAGAAGCGAGTGGCGGCGGCGCTGCCGACTCTGCGGGATCGGTTTTATGTGGCGTCGCTGTCGGCGCGTACGATTGTGTACAAGGGGTTGCTCATGGCGCCGCAGTTGCCGCTGTTTTACAAGGACCTTGCTCATCCGGCGTTCAAAAGTCGTTTGGCGATTGTGCACCAGCGCTATTCCACTAACACCTTTCCCAGCTGGCCTCTCGCTCACCCCTTCCGTTACCTTGCTCATAACGGCGAGGTGAATACCCTGCGCGGCAACCTCAATCAGATGAGCGCTTGCGAGGCGAGTCTGGAGAGCCCGCTTTTCGGCGATGCGATCAAGAAGATCCTGCCGGTCATCCCGGAGGGGCAGAGTGATTCGGCGAGTCTGGACAATGTCTTGGAGCTGCTTGTGACGGCGGGACGCAGCTTGCCGCACAGCATGATGATGCTCATCCCGCAGGCCTTCGGGGCGCGCTATTTCATCGGCGAGGATCTGAGGGGGTTCTACGATTACCACTCCGGGTTCATGGCGCCGTGGGACGGACCGGCGGCGGTGTGCTTCAGCAATGGGTTGGGAGCCGGTGCGATTCTGGACCGCAACGGACTGCGTCCTGCGCGCTATGAGTTGGACGACGATGGACTCTTCATTCTGGCGAGTGAGGCGGGGGTGCTCGACACGGATCCCGCGAAGGTTGTGAAGCGCGGCAGTCTCAAGCCCGGGGAGATCATCTGGATTGATTTTGCGGCCAAACGCATCTCGTATAATGCCGAGACCAAGACGAAGGTGGCGCGACGGCGGCCGTACCGTCGGTGGTGCCAGGAGAACCGCATCAGGATTCACGGGATTTTCGACAGCGTGGACGCGCCGCACGATAACCCGCGCCGCATCCCGGCGGCCCAGACCCTGTTCGGCTACACCGCAGACGAGCTGGAGCACTTTTTGCAGCCCATGGCGGACACAGCGCATGATGCCGTGTATGCTATGGGAAACGATGCGGCGTTGGCGGTGCTCTCCGAGCGTCCGCAGCTGCTCTTCGACTACTTCAAGCAGCAGTTCGCGCAGGTGACCAATCCCCCCATCGATCCTATCCGCGAGCAGCTCGTGATGTCGCTTACCACCTTCATTGGGAACCCCGCGAACATTCTCGACGAGACGCCGCAGATGGCACGCATCATCAAGCTCGCTCGTCCCATCCTCACGGTGAGCGACCTCGAGGCTCTCAAGAGCAACAAGGAACAGGATTTCCGCTGCATCACCCTCTCTACCGGCTTCTCTTCCCTCTCGCCGACCGGGTTGCAGGAGGCTCTCGATGAGCTGGCCAGAGAAACAGAGGAGGCCATCCGTCGCGGTTTTCGCATCATCATTCTGTCTGATCGCGAGCTTTCCGGCAACGAGGCGCCCATTCCGGGTTTGTTGGCGGTGGCTGCGGTGAACGCGAAGCTGAGGGAGATGGGGGTGCGCACGGGAACCGGTGTGATTGCCGAGACCGGCGAGGCGCGGCAAGTGATGCATTTTGCGTTGCTGTTGGGCTATGGGGCGACGGCGGTGTGCCCCTGGCTGGCGATGAGTACCGTGGTGCAGCTGGCGCAGGAGGGCAAACTGAGCTCCTCGGTTTCTCCCACAAAAGCCGTGGAGAATTACCTGGAGGCCGTGGATTTCGGCTTGCTCAAGACCATGAGCAAGATGGGGATTTCGACCCTGCGGTCGTACCGCGGCGCTCAGATATTCGAGGCCATCGGTCTGGGGGAGGACGTTGTGCAGCGCTTCTTCCCCGGTACGGCCTCCCGCGTCGGCGGCATCGGTCTGCCCGAGATAGCGCGCGAGGCGGTGGCGCGTTTGCAGAGCGCCAAGGGTCTCTTCTATGAGCCCCGGGATGGGCTGGAGCAGGCGGGAATCTACAAGTGGAAAAAGGGAGGGGAGAAGCACACGTGGACGTCGAAAGTCATCGCGCAGTTTCAGAAATCGCTGCGCAACCAGGATTACGCGCAGTTCAAGGTGTTTTCTGAGATGGTGAACGAGAATGCCGAGACGCTGTGTACCCTGCGCGGTCTTTTGGATTTTGCGCCGTGCAAGCCGATACCGGTCGATGAGGTGGAGAGCGAGGAGAGCATCATGAGGCGTTTTGTGTCCGGCGCGATGAGCTTCGGGGCTATCTCCAAGGAGGCGCATGAGATGATCGCCGTGGCCATGAATCGCATAGGAGCCATGAGCAACTGCGGCGAGGGCGGGGAGGACCCTGCCCGCTACGCTCCCCGGCCGGACGGAGAAAATCGCTGCTCGGCGGTGAAACAGGTGGCGAGCGGACGCTTCGGGGTGACGGCGGAGTACCTCGCCCACGCTCGCGAGCTGCAAATTAAGGTGGCACAAGGGGCGAAACCCGGCGAGGGAGGTCAGTTGCCCGGCGGCAAGGTGAATGAGGAGATAGCGCGCGTCCGCCATTCTACCCCGGGCGTGACCCTTATCTCCCCGCCGCCGCACCATGATATTTACTCGATCGAAGACCTGGCCGAGCTCATCTTCGACCTGCGCAATGCTAACCCCGAGGCCCGCGTGAGCGTGAAACTCGTCTCCGAATGGGGCGTCGGTACCGTGGCTGCCGGCGTTGCGAAGGGCGGGGCGGATATGGTGCTTATTTCCGGACACGACGGGGGGACGGGCGCCTCGCCTCTCACCTCCGTGAAGTACGCGGGCATGCCTTGGGAGCTCGGTGTGGCTGAGGCGCACCAAACGCTCGTGCTGAATGGGCTTCGGGACAAGGTGAGGTTGCAGGTGGACGGGTTGCTCAAGAATGGACGCGATGTGGTGATCGCGACGCTGCTCGGTGCGGAGGAGTATGGTTTTGCCACTTCCATCCTCGTTGCGCTGGGCTGCATCATGGCTCGCGTGTGCAACAAGAACACCTGCCCCGTTGGCGTGGCTACGCAGGATCCGGAGTTGCGCAAACGTTTTCGCGGCAAGCCGGAGAATATCGTCACGTTCATGCGGTTTGTTGCTCGCGAGGTGCGCGAATACCTCGCCGGACTCGGCCTGCGCTGCTTGGATGATGCCGTGGGACGCGCCGACCTCTTGCGCGTGAATCGGGCGGTGGACTTCTGGAAGACCCGGCACCTCGACTTCTCGCGCATTCTGCGCACGCAGGCCCTGCATGTCACGGGCGCGAGTCACCGCACCAACGTCTGCGAGGCATTCGATGAGCAGCTCATGCAGCAGGCTGCCCCGGCTTTGGAGGAGGGAACGCGCGTGGAAATTACCGGAACCATCCGCAACACGCAACGCGCCGCAGGAGCACGCTTCTCCTACTATGTGGCGCGGCGATACGGTCACTCGGGCCTGCCGGACGACACGCTCACCCTCCGCCTCACCGGAACCGCCGGACAGAGCTTCGGCGCCTTCCTCGCTCACGGCATCACTCTCCACCTCATCGGTCAAGCCAACGATTATGTCGGCAAGGGGCTTTCCGGCGGGAAAATCATCATCACCCCCTTCCCCGAGAGCAACTACGTACCCGGCGACAATGTCATCGCGGGAAATGTCCTGCTCTACGGCGCCACCGGCGGCAAGGTATTCATTCGCGGTCAGGTGGGAGAGCGTTTCGCCGTCCGTAACTCCGGGGCCAGCGCCGTGGTGGAGGGAGCAGGCGACCACTGTTGCGAGTACATGACCGGAGGTTGCGTTGTCGTTCTCGGTCCGACCGGTCACAATTTTGGCGCCGGAATGAGCGGTGGTTATGCCTACGTCTGGGATGAGCAGCACCTCTTTGACCGCTACTGCAACCTCGATATGATTGACCTCGACCCCGTCTGCGACCCCGAGGACATTGCGCGCTTGCGCGGACTTATTGAGGAACACGCCCGCTTGACCGGGTCTCAGCGCGCCCTGAAAATTCTCGCTGATTTTGAGGATGCGTTGCCCAATTTTGTCAAGGTCTTCCCGATGGAATATCGCCGAGCTCTCGGTCAGATGACGCAAGCCGACGCCGCCATCCCCCGCGCGGAAACCCATACGTGATTCCCGGGAGATGATTTCAATGAGCAGAAACGGCGCGACCCTTTGCCGAGTCGCGCCGTTTGCATCCACATTAATAGCACCTTGTCGACATCAGAAGGAGAAAACGCCTTGAATCCCCCAGATATGCGCATCCCGGCATGCGCGGTAGGAGGGGTTGTGGATGTACTGGAAGTGCGGTACCATTTTGAAGTAGTCGGTCACCTGCACGCTGTACATGAGCTCTAACACAGTTTCGCGATGGTGACCGTGCTCCGGCTCGGCACCGCTCTCGACCTCTTCGTCGGACAACTCTTGCTCGTAGGGAGTCTGACCCTTGAAGACACCGTAGGAGACGCCGAGGAAGTCATCCGGGCGGGAGGAGAAGAGGTGCACATTCGCGCCGAAGGAGAGTTCCGCTGCCGGGCTGAGGTATTGCTTGGCAGCGACACCGGCTCGGGCATAGAGAGTGAGGCGATCTCCGGGGGAGTATTCAACGCTTCCGACGATGCCGGCGTTACGGCGATGCCTGGTGCCGCCCTCTTCCGCTTCTTCATCGATCATCGCGAAGAAGGGATCGATACGCAGCACGCCCCTGCCTTCATGGAAGATATGTCCATATTCACCGACGATGCAGTAACCATCGCTAGCGCCGTTGAAGGGACCGTAACCCATCGCCACCCCAGACCGGCTCGCGGCGAGCATCACGTAATTCTTGCGATTGAGCTCCACCTGGAACACGGCACCCACGTTGCTGTCATAGAGCGGCAGGATCGTGGAGTTGACGAAGCCGGAATTGACGAAGCCGGAAAAGGTGTCGTTCGCGATGCCGACGGCATCGAAGTAGTTGGTGAGATTCACCATACCCGCAATGACGCAGGCCCGCTTTCCGGCAAAATACTGCATGAGCGCTACTTCCGGGAAAAACAGGTCATGCGGCCCCATGATATCCGGATGCTCCGAGGTTGTTGAGCCGAAGCCCTCGGCAAACGTAGCGCCTCCGTCGGAGCGCGCGGAACGCGGGTCCAGCGCCCAGGAGCCGGAGATCTCTACGCGCAGCCAGGTGCCGCCTTCGGTGTCATTTTGGATGAGCCGCTGATTGAGTTGGGCATGCAGGAGCGCGAAGTTGTTGTTGCCGTTGGTGTCGGCGGTGGCATGGTGGGTGCCCCAGAAGCCATAGGCCACATCAACTCCCCATTGGGTGCCGTAGCGGTCATTCGCTCTTACTTTGTATGCAGGGTCTCCATCCTCAGGATTGAACATATTGATGTCCTGGAGTATATCTCCTGCCTGAGGCTTTGAGTCGTCTGCTGACGTGAGCGCCGGCACGGTCAAAAGACCGGCAAGCGCCGTAGCAATTATGTTCGTTTTTTTCATGGTTTGTTTGTTGGATGGAAGAGAGATTCATCGCGCCGCTGCTGAAGGGAACGGGTCCGGCACTGGCAGCAGGAAGACGAGCCTCTGCAGCAATTCCCGCAGCGATCGCCCATGGAACACCCGGGGCAGGTTCCCTTTTTGCCGAGACACGAACGCAACGCCCAGGTTCCCGCTGCCAACAAGAGGAGGATGATGAGAATATCGCCCATAGTTACCATTTTCCTTTCCCGATGTTTAGTCAGTGGCTCTCGGGTTGCGACGCAGCAGCATGTAGAGCACCGCCAGCCCTACCGCGCACGCACTCATCTGCCCCGTGGCAAAGACGCCGGTTTGCGCCCAGGTGCCGAGCTGGTACACGAGCATGGCGACGACGTATGCCCAGGCGCACATATAGCCGATGGCGAACCATGTCCAGAGTCCGCTGTTCATCTCACGCCGGATAGCGCCACAGGCGGCAAAGCACGGGGCGCAGAGCAGGTTGAAGAGCATGAAGGAGAGCGCGCTGAGAGAAGAGAAGGCGCCCGCCGTCTGTATTTGCGCTGCAACGCCGCTGGTCTCCTCATCCTCCTCAACTCCGAAGAAATACGAGGAAAGACCGGAGAAGTTGCCATGGAAAGCCTGAGTGAGGGCATTCAGAAGACCGGACGCTTCGTCCCCGTCGCTCTCCGAGGCAGGTTCCGCCGGGGTGGCGGCGCGTACAGCCGGGTCGGCCAAGCAAGCGAGCATGCTCAGAGCCGTGAGAGCATTGCACTTGGGCGCCAGTGGGGTGTCGGGGATCTTGTTTGCATCGTCCTCCTCGGCAGTGGGTTGGGGGACTTCCTGCGCCGCTTGGTTATCCGGCTGCTTTTGTTCCTGAGCGGCGGAGGCGTAGAGAACACCGAAGGTTCCCACCACGTTTTCTTTTGCCACGAGTCCGGTCACGGTGGCGACGGCGGGGCGCCAGTCATCCCAGCCGAGCGGGGCAAAAAACGGAGCGAAGTGGTGCCCGACATCGGCGAGCATACTTTGTTCGACGTTGTCCTCGTGTTCCGCGGTGTTCAGGAATTTGAGCGACCAGTCGTAGTTGCTGGCGAACCAGATGAGAGCCGAAGCAAGGAAAATGATGGTGCCGGCTTTGCGCACGAAGGCCTTGCAGCGCTCCATGGCACGGAGGTTGATGTTGGTTCCCCGTGGAATGTGGTAGGCGGGCAGTTCCATTACGAAGGGGGTATAACCGCCGGCGAATATGTGCGTCTTGCGCAGCATGAGTCCTCCCAAAATGACAGAGGCTATGCCCGCGAAGTAGGCCACTGTTGCCGTGAGGGGACCCTGCCCCACGACGGCGCCGATGAGGGCGATGATGGGTAGTTTGGCTCCGCACGGGACAAAGGTGGTGAGCATGATGGTCATGCGGCGGTCCTTCTCGTTCTCAATGGTCCGTGTCGCCATCACACCCGGTACGCCGCAGCCCATGGAGACGAGGAGGGGAATGAACGATTTGCCGGATAGCCCGATGGCGCGGAAGATGCGGTCCATCATGAATGCCACCCGAGCCATGTACCCACAATCCTCCAGCAGCGAGAGCAGCAGGAAGAGCACGGCCATTTGCGGCAAAAATCCCAGGACGGCTCCCACACCGGCTACGATGCCGTCTGACATGAGCGAGCGCAGCTGATCGCTGCAATCCAACCCGACCCGCCCGAGGAGCGCGATGCCTACGCTCAGGGCGCTCAAGAGAACAATGTCGATGATGTATTCGGCGCGCCCTGCTCGCCCGTCGAGGCTGAACATCCGCCAACTGATCCTCTTCGGTACATTGCCATAATGGTTGGTGTGGACCGTGCCGCGGAAGGTCAGGCAAGCGAGGAAGAGCAGGGCGTTCACCACGTAGAGCGCGTACATCGCCCCACTGTGCAGCCACTCCGGCATGTGGGGACACATGTATTCCAGCAGGAACGGAGCAATCGCCAGATACAGCCACGATCCATTCAACCCTATATCATGCAGCCTGCGCAGCGTCGCCGGGAAGGTGAAGCACATCGCCAACATGGCGCAGAACATGGTGAGACTCTCCGCGCCAATGGGCTCGGTCCCTACAAATCCTTCAAGCCACCCGCCTACCACCGGACCGAACAGCACGTCGTTCGCCCAGTCCGTTCCCCAACTCCCCACGGTGCCGATGGAAATGTAATAAATGGCCCACATGACGAGCACAAAGATGCCTAATCCCCACACTCGGTGGGTGAGGACACGATCCACTCTCTGCGAAAACGTCTCGCGAAGGGGCGCCCTCCCCCTGCGCACCTTTTGCACAAAGGAACATATAGCATCATAGCGCCCCGTGGCTATGACGGAGGCGATGTCGTCATCTTCCTCCTCTTCGATGTTCAACCTCTTTTCTTCAATGCGGTGGCGTTGCGGTACCGAGAGTCCCTTCAGCGCCTGCTCATCTCCTTCCAGCATCTTGACGGCCTGCAGCTTCGTGCAGCCGTGGTCAGTGCGTATCTCCCGCACGGCTTTCTCAATGCTTTCCTTGTACGCCAGCGGTGTAGGAGCGGCAGGAAGAGCGTTGAGCAGCGTGTCCGTCAACTCGCGCAGCCCGATCTGCTGCAGCGCACTCACCTTGATCACCGGACAGCCCAGTCTGCTACTGAGCTCCTGCGCGTCTACTTCCTCCCCCCGCTGCTCCGCTAGGTCAATCATGTTTAAGGTCACCAAAACAGGCAACCCCGCCTCTAAGAGCTGTGTGGTCAAGTAAAGATTTCTCTCCAGATTGGTCGAGTCCACCACATCCACGATCAGATCCGGTCTCTCCTCCAGCAAGTATCTCCGCGTGATCACCTCCTCCGGGGAATACGGCGATAGCGAGTAGATACCCGGCAGATCCACCAACTCCACTTCTTCGTGCTCCTTTAATCTCCCGCTCTTCCTCTCCACGGTCACTCCGGGCCAGTTCCCCACATACTGATTCGCCCCCGTGAGCTCGTTGAATAACGAGGTCTTCCCGCTATTCGGATTCCCTACCAGTGCTATCGTCCGTTTCATCTTTTTATTAGTTATAGCTAACTTTTTGATCAAATAAAAGGAAGGTTCATGCCATGATGATGCAGGAAGCCTCGGCCTTGCGCAAGGAAAGCTCATAGCCCCGTACCGTCACCTCGATGGGGTCGCCCAAGGGCGCAACTTTTCGCACAGTTACCTCCGTTCCCTTGGTAAGCCCCATATCTAAAATTCTCTGTCGAAGAGCCCCCTGTCCCTTCACTTGCGCAACCCTCCTTTTTTCCCCGGCTGCAACGTTTCTCAGCGATATTCTCTCGTGCTCGTTCATAAACCTGTTCGGCTGATTGCCGGAACAGATATTAGCTTCGACTAACTCGCGTGTCAAGATTTTTTTTGTCATTTATTTCAGGGGTGAGATTTGTCATCCGCGAGGATTGCTGTATGCTGTCGTGTTGCGAAGGAGAGGGAGATTATTTTGCATGAGGGGCATTGAGAATGTGTGTCGCATGCGACAACGCACGAGATGAGAAAAAACTTAATTCATTGCGAGGATTCTGCTTGCATATCTTGAAGAAGGTGAGAGAATGGTGGTAATGAGTGGAAATGCGGATCAGAGCGGAGCGGGAAGTCGGAAGGCGCCCGGGGTATTTGCGTGGGATATGGTGCGTAAGGCGTTACGCGCGGCAGAGGAGGGTGTGTACTGTTGGGATATCAGCACCGGAGAGATTTATTACACGGAGCAGTGTTTGCGCATGATGGGCGCTCCCGTGGATGAAGTGGCTCCGAACATATTTACGGATGCCGAGCGAACGATCCATCCGGAGGATTGCGGCTTTTTCCAGACAGCCGTCCAGAAATACATGGAGAACAATGACAGTACTCCGCTTCGTGTTGAGGTGCGGCTGCTCCGTCAGGGGACTCGCGGATGGAAGTGGATTCGAGTGAATGGATTGCTGGAGCGTGATGAAGAAAATAAACCGGTGCGGCTCGTCGGCGTCTGGGTGGATATCACGCGCCGGAAGATGGCTGATATGCATGCCATGGAGGATCGCGACCTTTTTCGCACGCTGATCAACTACCTGCCGGACAATATCTACTTCAAGAATAAGGAATCGCGCTTCATTATGGCGAATGAGGCCACGGCGAGGAAGATGGGCGTCCCGACGCCCTCAGACCTCATCGGATGCCGAGACACCAATTTTTTGTCTGACGAGACGACGGAGATAGCGCGCCGCGAGGAGCTGGAGATTATGCGCACGGGGGTGCCCATTACCAACCGGGTGCACCGCGAGCGGTGGAAGGGGGGAGAGGATTCTTGGTGCAAGCTTTCCAAATTCCCCTGGTATGCGGCGGATGGGAGCATTAAGGGCATTGTCGGTATCTCTTCCGATGTTACCGAGCTCGTGAAAACCCAGCATCGCTTTCAGCGCATAGCTGAACAACTCGACGAGCGTAACAGAACCCTCGAGAAAGAAATAGGTCTTGCCCGTGAGATTCAGCAGGCGCTCCAACCGGAGCGTATTCCCCAACGGGTATGGCAGGGGCCTGCCGGCGAGCAACGCAGCGCGCAGTTTTACCACGTTTACCGTCCGAGTGTCGGGGTGGCCGGGGATTGCTTTCACGTTTTTTCTGCGGGCGAGGCTGCCGTGGGTATGCTCATCTGCGATGTGATGGGGCATGGGGTGCGTGCGGCGCTCATCGCTTCCATGTTGCGCGGACTGATGGAGCAAGTGACCGGTTTGGCGGACACGCCGGCGCTCCTGCTCTCCTCGCTGAATCGGCAGCTTTACACCATTTTCAGCAAGGCTCATATCACGATGTTTGCCTCCGCCTGCTACCTTTACCTGGATCTCAAGACCGGGCGCCTTACTCTTTCCGGCGCCGGACATCCGGCGCCCATTGTCGTGCCGCGCAATGGTGAAGCTTTCCTTCTTCCGCTCCCCCGCTCCCCCGCTCTCGGTCTCGTTGAACACGCCATGTACCGTGAATATGAACTTCGCCCGGAGCCCGGCATGAAGGTCATGCTCTATACGGATGGCCTCACCGAAGCGCAAAATCCTGCGGGCGATGAGCTTGGGGCTGCTCGGATTCTCACCGCCCTGCGCCATTCCCCACCCGCCGATATCCGGTCCATGCTCGAGGAGGTTATTTCGATCATGCGCCATTTCACCGCGTCCGAGGACCAGGATGACGACCTGTGCCTCCTCGGGGTCCAGTACACCGCCGCAGAATAATTTTCCCCCGCTTTCGTTCCTGAAAGCTTTTTCATGGCGGCGCATGGCGTGCCCCCGGCAGGTTCCGTACGAGGGGACCGCCGCGTAGGAACACAAAAGATGCACAGGCGGGGAAGAATAGGAGAGTTTCCCGGGGCAAACGCATTCCCCCACGAGATTAATCAACAGCGAAAGCGGTCATCATGTTGATGGCTCTCCAGCACTCCCTGCGTACGTTCATCATTCGAAAAAACTGCGCAATGCGCACGTTATCAAAATCGTACGTCGCCAATAGGCAAACGCGTTTCCTAATGCGTTTGCCCTGAGAGTTTCCGCGCTTGCTTTATGATGAGGAAAAAGGTAGAATAGGGGCATGAAGAGACGCGTGATGATGCTCATGGGATGGTTGATGCTGGGAGGCATGATGTTCCCGGCATGGGGGCAGAGTCCGGATCTGGCCAATGAGAGCAAAGATTTGTCGCGAGTGGTGAGGCATCCGGATGGATCGCGGTCGGTTTACAAGAGGCAGAGGGGCAGCAAGGGGATGAGGTGCGCAACGTACACGGCAAGTGGTCGTTTGGCAGCTATCAATGATTATCATGAGGGAAAGTACGGGCAACTGGTAGGCTGCGTAATTTACGACTATAACAGGCAGCCGATCTACAAGGTCGCCTATGGATACGATAGTTCGGCGCGTCTCATCGAGGAACGCATGTACTCGCACCCGCAAGGCAAACTCGTGCAGCGCGTGATCTACAAGTATGACGCCGGCGGCAATCGTTCCAAGCCCTTGATCGTTTCGTTGGATCCGGAGAGGAAGCAGAACATCGCGCCGACGATGCAGGAGGATGTGAACAGAATCCACCGGGAGTTGCAGGGAGGAAGTCGCCGCTGAGAGAGAAGTCGGTGGGAAAACTCGAGCCAAACGGCAGGAGATGGAAACATACTCATGGAAGAGCAGGGACGAGGAAGGGAATAACGTTGTTTACGAGGCGAAGTATTTTGGCGGGTGGTGGCAGTTGGCGAGTATGCCGAAGGTGAGTCGCAGCAGGAGAGGCGACGTGGAGCCGCAACCTGCGGAGTTCACGGAAGCGACATGGAGAGAGCTGCGTGAATTGCTGTGGTGTAAGTACCAGCGGCGGCGAGTGGGATGGAACCTTGTGCAGCACGTGGATGATATTATCGCGGGCCGGGCGCGAAATGAACGTCGAGATCAACGCAAGTCATGAATGATGAAGAAATGATCCATTGTCACGAGAAAGGACGCCAGATAGAGCGCGCCATAGCGATCATGCATCGATTGCGTGCGCCCGGTGGATGTCCCTGGGATGCGGAACAGACGCATGAGAGCCTTATTCCGAATTTGCTTGAAGAGAGTTACGAGTGCATCGATGCTATACGAGCAGGAGATGGGGAGCACCTGCGGGAAGAGCTCGGGGATCTCATGCTTCAGGTGCTTTTTCATGCCGAACTCGCGCAGGAAAACACGACGGAGGGATATGGTATCGAGGAGATAGCGGAGGGATTGTGCGATAAACTGGTACGGCGGCATCCCCACGTATTTGGTGAAGGAGAGGCAAAGGATTCGCGGGATGTGCTGCGCCGTTGGGACGAGATCAAGCGCAGGGAGCGCTCGACACAGGACAAGCCCTACCTGCACGATTGCGGGAAGGGTCTGCCGGAGTTAATGCGGGCGAGCAAATTATCCCGGAAGGCGGCCAAGGTAGGGTTTGACTGGGAAAAGAACGAAGGGGCTCTGGAAAAAGTAGAAGAGGAGCTGCATGAGGTGCGGGAGACGTTGGGAATGGCCGATGATGATGCACGTGTGGCGGAGGAGCTCGGGGATCTTTTGTTCTCGGTGGTCAATTTATGTCGGCGGCGCGGCGTGAACCCGGAGTTGGCGCTCCATGACGCGAATGAGAAATTCAGTCGGAGATTTTACGCGATGGAACGCAAGCTCGCCGAGGAAGGGGTGAGTCTTCAACAGGCCACGGCCGAACAATTCGATGCGGCGTGGAACACCGTTAAAACTCGGGAACAACACTGACGCCAAGATAATTCCACCTTTCGCTGATGCCATGTTCCGCAACCTTACAGTTCCTGTTCTCGTCTGCGTGGGGTTCGCTGCGTGCACGCACACGGAGGTGGAAAAGCCGGCGGCAAGTCAGGAGCAGATAACGGAGTCGCAGGCGGCAGCGGCCATCGGCAACCCCCTTCTGGCAAACAAGGGAGACATCAACGCCGTCAATGTGAGTGTGCAGACGGAGGAGGAGCTGAAGAACATTGATAATGGGAGTGAGGAGGATCTCGTGTGGACGGATCCGGACCACCCGGATGCCGACATACCCGGACTGAACGAGATCTTTGAGAACAAGAAGCTGGGGTTAGGCTGGCAGATTGACATGGGAAGGGGCATCCAGCTGGCGAGAAAGTACGAACGACCGCTCATTGTGTGGTTCCACGATTCGCTCGTGAGTCCGCGGAGCAACGCGGTCGGAAAGGAATATCTCGACACGAAGGAATTTGATTCATGGTGTCGGGATCGCGTCGTGCGGGTGCGGCTGGACTCCGGTGCGGCATTGGACGAGACAAAGGCCGACAAAGCAAGGTACAGGGCGGATAGTATCAATGCCCTGCAGCGGCGATACGGCCTCACCAAAAAACCTTCCATCGCCATCATCACGCCGTCCGGCAAAATATCGGCGCGTATTGACGGATTCGATGGCTTCCTGAATGCTTTTGCCCGCGATCTTCAGAACGGCGTCAAGAAGGCGGAGGAGGATTACGCAGAGTACAAGAGGGGGCTGGTTGAACGCGGATACAGGGAATGGCGATCGGCCCGCGGGGATCAAAAAGTGTTCGGGAAGTTGATGCGGTTTGATCAAAAAAAACAGACGGTGTACCTCAAGGAGAGTGGAGGGAGGGTGACATGCACCAAGCTGCGTCATTTCTCGGCGGAGGACATCGACTACCTGCTCTCCACTGTCAAGAAAGACAAAAAGAAGAGCGAGGAGGAGCCGAGCGACGATGAGCAAATCTGACACGACGAAGGGAAGTATCATGCGCGCGGCGGTGCTCGAGTTCTCTGCACTCGGATACCGCGGGGTGACATTGCGCACCATAGCGCGCAGCGCCGGCGTGACGATGGGAGCTATCCGGTATCATTTCGGGAGTAAGGCGGACCTTTATCGCGATACGTTAGCCTATCTCTCCTTCCCGTACAACGAGGTGTGTCGCGGTGCACTGGCGGCGGCTCTGCCGACGCGTGACGTCCAGCAGATTATTTACGCCTGGTTGGCAGCGCCCATTACCGATTGGAAGGATGCTACCATTGCCTCCGGGGAGGAGGTGCTTTGTTTTTTGAATAAGATGGGCTATGAGGAATCGGAGCTGACGCGGGAGGTCTATGAGTCCCATTATGCGTACGCGCTGCAAGAGTGGCTGGATGCGGTGCGTAGCTTTTTCCCGGGCATGAGAAGAGATGATTGGATGTGGTGCCTGACTTCCCTGCGAGGGATGTATTTTAACCTCGTGGCTCACCGCAATTTTATTCTTTGGTCTCTACCCAATGTGAGTGATAAGCAGCAAGCTCTGCGACGTCTTGCGACCGACGCTGTTGCGTTGCTGCAAACATACACGCCGGAGAGGTAGCATGTGGGCGCTGTCGGATCTCCGGTGGCGTTTATCGGGGCGCGTTGAGCGATGAGAATACGGGATGAGAAGGCAACAGATGGACACATTCATCCTGTGAAAATTTCTTCGGGCGCAAGGCGGCGTCCGTTAACTCGTCGGCACAGCATTGACTCAGCGCCGCCCCATCGGCGCTTGCTTCGGAGTCGCCTCACGACTCCTCACCCCGTTGGGGCAAAAGCGGTCGCTTTTGGCCAACCTGCCTTCCAGCCGTCGGCAGTTTTCGCCCTGCGGGCAAAAGCTCCGCTTTTGTCCAATCCGCCTCCGATTCCTCGGGGGCTTTCGCTTCCCCGCGCCGTCGGCGCGCGAATTCCTTGAGATCGTAAATCGTAAATCGCAAATAATAAATGGCTTATGCCGCGTGACATGCCTATAACCTCGTGTTGAGAGCGTTTTTTTTCGATAGGCGTGAGGTAGGATCGGGGCCAGGGCAAACGCATTTGAAAACCTGGGGGCAGAATTGGACGTATGGAATTTAGCATCAATAAATTATTTAAATTA
>CANQSY010000048.1 GCA_947626635.1 uncultured Akkermansia sp. | reverse complement strand
TCTCCCCCTTTCCGCAACTGCGTTTATTCTACCGCAGTCCCCTTCATTTTAACACCCTAATTAACCGTTTACGATTTGTGATGCTAGCGCGCTCCGCGCGGGGGAGGCAAAGCCGATGCATGGCGGAATTTCCGGATTCGTTGCGTGAGGGGTGGTAGGAAAGGGGCCGGGCGCCTTCGGCGCCTATTTACGATTTACGAATTACAAAGCCCACGAGGGATCGGAGTGGGATTGGACAACGCGGATGCGTTGCCCGCAGGGCGAGTAGGCAATGGGGTGCCTACGAGTCAATTTACGATTTGGGATGCTAGCGCGCTGACGCGCGGGGGAGCGGAGCGAATGCGAAGAGGGCGCGTGATGCCGTGGCTCGTCGCCTCAGAGGGCCGTTTCAGAGCCAAGAAGATCTTCCACGAGCTGCACACTGCGCTGAGTTGCCCCGGAGTGTACGGAGAGAGCGCGGTATCCCCGTTCAGCTCGCGCAGCGCTTTCCTCGGTTTGCGTCAGAGCCCGACTGACCGTCGCCGGGAGTTCTTCTTTTGAGCAGGTCAGAATACCATCCTGCTCGAGCAACAGTTCCGTGAGATCCGCAAAGTTGCTCATGTTCGGGCCGACAATGACAGGCACTCGCGCTGCAAGAGCCTCTACTGGGTTTTGTCCCCCATTCGCCAGAAAGCTCTTACCGATGACCACGAGGTTCGCCAGGGAAGTCCACTCTTTCAATTCACCGGTTGTGTCGACAACGTAGCAGACATTTTCCGGCGGAGGCGAGGGAAGGGGATCCGTGGAAGTCCGCAGGATGGGCGCAAAGCCGGCGATTTGCAACTCGCGGACAACTTCAGTGCGCCGCTCCATATGGCGGGGCACAATGAGAGGGAAAGCCCCGGCTGCGCGCGCTGCGTTGGCGATGAGCACCTCCTCTCCCGGGTGTGTGGAGGAAGCGAGGACGACCCGTTTTTGTCCGGCAAGGCGTTGGATGATATCGCGAAATTCCGGTCGCGGCGTGCAAACTGAGTCGCCCAGTACGTCGAACTTGATGCTGCCGGTGATGGAGATGATCTTGGGGGAAACGCCGATTCCGGCGAAACGTCCGGCATCGCGGTCATTTTGGACCGCGAGTTTGGTGAGGTGGGCAAAGAGCGCCGTCGTGATGGAACGCACCATCGCATAACGGCGCTCACTGCGTGGGGAGAGCCGCGCATTAAGTATCACCATCGGGATGCCCATGTTGCGGCAGATGCGCGCATGGTTAGGCCAGAGTTCCGCTTCGATAAGCACGACCACTCGTGGCGCGAAGTGTCTCATGCAGCGGCGCACGACACAGGGCAAGTCCACCGGCGAGTAGAGGACGCGCAGGTTCTTAACGTCATCCCGCGCCGCGCGCGCTATCTGCAGCCCTGTCGCCGTGGAGGTGGAGAGGACGATGGCTTCCGTGTGGGTCCGGCGCAAGGCGCGTATCCATTTTAACGCGATGAGCACCTCCCCCACGCTCACGGCATGGACGTAGATGCCGGCAGCCGGAGCCTGCACGTTTTCCTTGCGGAAGATACCGAGTCGCTCCCAGATATCCGACACCGAGCCGCCCCGACGCTTCATCTTGATGAAAAATCCCGGAAGGGAGATGAGCAAGAAGAGAGGGTAGAAGATATTGTAGAGAACGAGGAAAACGGCGTATCTCATAGGATCAGGTCGGACGGTAAAAGAGCAGGGTATTTTTTCCGTAGGTGCGGGCATCGGTCAGGAGCCAGCGGGGGAACTCCCGCGTGTGGACATCTCCCACTCCATAGCCGAGTTGCGCCTCTGCAATGAAGTACCCGCCCTCAGTGAGCAGTTCATGCGTGCGGGAAGTGAGCAGTTCCCGGATCATGTCCCGATCGCCGGGGGCCTTGCAGTAGGGTGGATCAGCAAAGATCAGGTCGTACTGAGCTCTTTCCCGTTGCACAAAGTTGAGGCAGTCCGACAGCACAACATGACCGCCTTTGAGTCGTGTGCGTTCCAGATTGCGCAGCGCGGCTTGCGTAGCGGCGCGAGAGGTGTCCACCATGCAGGCGTGGACGGCGCCGCGACTCAACGCCTCCAATCCTACGGACCCGGTTCCGCAGAAGAGATCCAGCACTCTTGCTCCTTCAATCATCGGCGCGAGGATGTTGAAGAGAGCCCCTCGGACTCGATCTTGCGTGGGACGCACGTCGCCTTTCGGCACAAGTAAGGGGAGCCCTTTGGCGAGTCCGGCGATGATTTTCATGCGTGGCGGATGGTGGGGAGGCGGGGAAAAAAAGAGCGGGAGCAGTTCACGCGCTTTAGCGTGGGGCTCCCGCTGCAGGTTTCCGTGCTCGTTTCGTTCAGCGCTGCCCCGGAGCTCCAAGGTTTGCCCCGGCTACTTGCACCGGGAAGCGCAGCAGGTAGGTCCCTTGGGCTATGCTGTTCCCGGTTACCGCCGACACCTCAACCAAACTGTACGCCAGGTAGATGTACTTCCCGTCCGTCGTGCGCGATACGCGGAGAGTTTCACGTAATTTCACGAGCGAATCGTTCTTCTCGAGCGACCACTCCGTTCCGGTCTGCGCCCCGTAGATGCTCGTGTCCGGAGCCGTGTAGTCCTTTGCGGTGAGTACGCCATTGTTGGAGATCCACTCGTTCTTTTCAGCATCGTATCGCAGAGCGCTGATGGTGAGAGGTCTCTGCTGCCTCGTCTTGGCATCTACCGTTGCGGAGAGAACACGCCACGTACCATCCTCAAGTTTTTGCAGACCCACCGCGACTTCCGTCACATTGCGAATTTGCGTTTTCTTCCACGCTTCAACGAATTTGTCGTACTCGTCGCGCGATGGCCAGATAGCCCGGTTGTAGGAGGGAAGTTGCTCGGCCGCGAACTCTTGGATAAAAGTTGCGCGTTCTTCCGCAGAAAGCTTGGGGAGGGATTGATTGATCACTTCCACGGGCTTCTGAAGAGCTTCTGAATAGACCGGGCGGACATGGGCGCCACGTTGTAAGGTGCCATCCGTTGGGAAGTATCCTTCCATGGCGCCGGCCTTATCCGCTGCCTGGGCGATGCACACCGGCAGTGCTAACAGGGTGGAGATAATGGTTAATGCTTTCATACGCACGGCAATTAATCTAGCACTGTTTTTTTTTCTTGGCAAGCTATAAATTTCATGGTAATGTCATGCAACGCGACGAAGTGGCGTATGCTCACCTGTAACAGGTGGTACGCGACAACTTCTTGCGGCTCTTCAAAAACTATGAAAGCTACTCTAATCACAGTAATAATGGCCGCAGGTATTTTTTTCCTGCCATCCTGCTCAGATATGACTTCGCTGAATTCTGTTTCAGCTAATTCCGTCGGCTCCTCGGCAGAGGTGATTGCCGGCACGGTTGTATCTGCGCGTGTCGTTGATGTGGATGCTTCTTCCTCCGACAAAAATTTGGGAACCATGCTCGGAACAGCAGTTGGAGCAGGTGCCGGCTCTCTGCTTGGCAGAGGGAAGGGACAGATCGCCTCGGCGGTAGGGTTCGGGGTCGTGGGAGCTCTCGCCGGTCGTAGCGCAGGCAACGCCCTAGGCAAAACGAAGGGACAGGAGCTTGTCATTAAAGCCGATGTGTCGGGCAAGCAGTACCGGGTTACTCAGCCCATCTACTCACAGATTGGCGCTATACCCGTCGGTACTCATGGCAACTTGGAGCTCGGCGCCGGCGGCAGCAAGTTCCTCCCGGATGGGCATTGATGCGCCTCAGGCATAACTCAGAGATGGCGACCAACCGCTTATCCGATCTTGAACAAGCCGAGTCCTTCACCTTGCGGGGTGAGGGACTCGTTGTTACGGCGACTAATTACGGGGGGCGGCTGCTCGGCGTGGTCCTGGATGGAATTCAGCTCATGTACGGTCCGCACACACTGCCGGAGGTGATGCGGGACACCTGCTACTGCGGGAGCATTTGCGGACGCACGGCGAACCGCATCGCCGGCGGTTCGTTTGAGCTGGATGGTAAGACTTACACTCTTGTCGCGAATGACGGACCGAATCATTTGCACGGCGGAACCTGCGGGTTCGACTCCCGGCTCTGGTCTGCGGTTGCCCATTCCGCGGATTCGTTGGAGCTCTCGCTTTTCTCGTGCGATGGTGAGGAGGGCTACCCCGGAAATGTCACGGTGCATGCGCGTTACAGCGTTCAGGGAACGTCTCTTCGCCTTGAGCTGGAGGCGCACACGGACGCCCCCACACTTCTCAACCTCACCAATCACGCCTACTGGAATCTCGCGGGGAAGGGCACGATTGATTCGCATACTCTTCGCGTCGCCGCGCAGAGTTACACTCCCATGCGCTGCAATATCCCAACGGGCGCCATCGACCCCGTCGACGGTTCTCCGTATGATCTGCGCACGCCTGCTTTGCTCGGCGAGCGATTTCGGTCCCTCGGCACCGGGTACGACGACAATTTTGTCCTGCCCGGTGAGCCCGGTACGTTGCGCGAAGTGGCGGAGCTCTCCTGCGGTTCTCGACGGCTCCTTCTCTCCACCGATGCTCCGGGACTGCAGGTTTATACCGGCGATTTTCTCCCCATCCCCCGCGCCGGTATCGCCTTGGAAGCTCAGAGTTTTCCCGACTCCCCCCATCACCCCAACTTCCCATCCATCATCCTCCGTCCCGGCTCCAGCTACCGCCGTACCATTATTTGGCAATTCTCCTGATGTACGCCGTGCGCGAGGTCGACGAAGAGCCTCCACGCATCCATTTTCGCTCCCGGTGATAAAGGGGTGATTCCCGTTGCGTTTTTTCAGGACGAGTTGTCCACGCCGGTTGAATTTATGTCATAAATGGCACAGGTGACGTGAAAAAACGCGAAATGGGCTTGACCGTTGGGGCGGGTTTGAAGTAAAATGCGCACTGTCAAACGACCCTTCAAAAAGTATGAAGAATTTTTCAACTACGCTGTCGGTTATAGCCGTTGTTATCGGCGCTATGTTTGCCACTGTCAAGGCAGAAGTAAAAATCGCTTCCGTCAACATGACGGATCTGAACATCATGTTCTACAAGCGCACGGAGGTGGAAGTCAGCTTGCGTAAGCAGGAGGCCGCCATCAAGGAGGAAATCTCGGTCCGTGAGCAGAAGGTAAAGGCCTTGGTAGAGCAGGCTCAAAGCATACAGAAGAAGAGCGATCCCACGCTTTCCGAGGAGGCAATGAAGAAACTGCGCGAGCAGGCCGCGTCCGTCCAGAATGAGTTGACGGCCGAGGGCGAGGAGCTCAAAACCTTCATCCAGCGTCGCGAGATAGCATTCCGTGAAATCGCTCGCCGCGAACTCAAATTGCTCTCCGATGAATTGCATGCAACGGTGCAAGCCGTGGCGGCAGCGGAAAAGGTGGATATCGTGATTGATTCGTCCGCGTCCATTCCTCGCTTCGGTTCCGCCTACAGCGTGTTTCCGTATGTGAAGCCGTCCATGGACATCACGGAAAAGGTGCTCAAGAAGCTCAACGCAGGTGCCCCCGCCGACTTTGATGCGAAGGCGGAGCTGAAGCGCGTGCGCGGAGAGCAGGAGTCCGCTCCTGCAGGACAGCAGAACTGATCTGCTTTTTACCGGAGAGAGGAGGCGGAGCTGAGTGCGAGTCTCTTCCTCTCCGGTGTCTTGTTCCCCGTTCCTTTCGCTGACGCCATGACTCTCTCCCTTACGGAAGTATTGCATCTGACCGGCGGTCGTTTGTTACCGGATTCGGTGCCGGCGGGGGAGGTGCTTATCACAGGAGTGGCCACCTTGGCGGAGGCCGGTGTCGGGGAGGTCTCTTTCCTGGGTAATGAAAAGTACTACAAGGATTTCCTGGCGACCAAGGCCTCGGTAGTGCTTGTTCCCCCGTCTCTCCCGGAACACCCGAAAGACGTTGCCCTCATAGAGACGGAAAATCCCTCGCTCGCATTCAATGCGCTCGTGGATGCCTTCATGAAGGTCACCAATGATTTTGTCCCGGGCATCCACCCCAGTGCCATTGTGGATCCCACCGCCGAGATTGACGCCACAAAGGTGCGAGTGCAGGCCGGGGCCATCATCGAGGCTGACGCTCACATTGGCGCCGGCTCGGATATAGGACCGGGCTGCGTGATCGGCAAGCACGCGGTTATCGGCGAACATTGTCGACTTTTTGCCCGGGTTGTCGTTCGTGAGCGCTGCATTCTGGGCAATTACGTCGTGGTGCAGCCGGGTGCCGTTATCGGCTCGGATGGTTTTGGCTTTCTCCTCAACAAAGAGACAGGACGCTACGAGACCGTCGATCAGGTAGGTATCGTCGAAATCCGGGACCATGTCGATATAGGGGCTAACACGACGATTGATCGCGCGCGTTTTGGTCGCACCGTTATCGGGGAAGGAACCAAAATCGATAATCTCGTCCAGATTGCGCACAACGTTACCATCGGTAAGCACACTGTCGTCGTCTCCCAAAGTGGGATCGCAGGCAGTACGCACCTGGGCGACTACGTGACCGTTGCGGCGCAATGCGGTATTGCCGGACACCTCCATATCGGCGACCAGGCCATACTTGCTGCGCGCACCGGGGTGATGTCGGATCTTGCCGGAGGTCAGCCGTATTGGGGGTCTCCGTGTTCGCCGTACAAGGAGGCTGCGAAGCAGTATGCCGCGCTCCGCAAATTGCCGGAGGCTCTCAAGGCTATGGCGGGTTTGCGCAAGGAGGCGCAGGAGCTCAAGGAAAGGCTCACCAAGAAAAAGCATTGGTGGCAAAGAAGCTAAGTTTTCCCAAGAAGAGCGCACATGATATCCGCTGAACTGTACCGACCCAATGCAGCCATTATCTACCAACGTAGCAATGGACAGGTCTTGGTGTGTGAGCGGGTGAAGCCTGCCGGTGCATGGCAGTTTCCTCAGGGAGGAGTGCGCAAGGGCGAGACGGCGCGGGATGCCGCGTGCCGCGAGGGGATGGAGGAAACGGGATTCCGTCCGAATGAATACGAGGTAGTGGAGGAACACGGTCCGTATCGTTATGATTATCCCCCGGCTGAACGCGAACGTGTCCTGCGCAAGCGCGGTATTCCGTATGCCGGTCAGGAACAGCGCTATTTTCTCTGTCGCATGAATGACGACAAGGCCGAGCCCTGGCTGGATTACAAGGAGTTTTGTAATTACCGCTGGGTCCGCCCCGAGGAGTTCGAGCTGTCCTCCTTGCCGGAGTTTAAGCGAGATGTCTACCGGTGTGTGATGCGGGATTTTTTTGGCATCGAGCGGGAATGACGCACACGTGTCCCATAAAATTTTCTCCGGGCTCATTCAACTCATTTCCTTGTTTTTCAGGCAATGCAAGTAAGCCTTCAAAGCCGGCACAGCGTAACTCCGGAAGCTTTCCTCCTATCAACGCATCATCATTTCAAAAATTCCGCTTCGCTATACCGCTTTGACGCTTCGGTACCGCACTACCTCAGCGCCCTGCGGGCAACGCATACGCGTTGTCCAATCCGCCTCCGCTCCCTCGGCGGCTTTGCCTCCTCGCGCGTAACGCGCGAATTCCCTGAAATCGTAAATCGTAAATCGTAAATAACCAGTGTCTTATGTCCCATGATGCGACCATGACCGCCTGTTGGGATCGCTTTTTCTTGGGACGGATATGATCATGATGCAGCCCATTGCTTACATACGTTCCCCGTTCGCAGAAAAGTTCGGTGTTCCTCGCCAAAGTGGACTCGCACCGCATATTCTGAGTCGGGTCGTTTTTACTCCTGACTTCGTCCATCCCGACTTCTTCCGTGGTCTGGACCAATTTTCACACCTGTGGCTCATCTGGGGCTTCCATCGCAACGATCCTGCGGAGGTGCACCCCACGGTGCGACCGCCTCGTTTGGGTGGCAACGAGAGGGTAGGGGTGTTTGCGTCGCGCTCGCCTTTTCGTCCCAACGGACTCGGCCTTTCAGCCGTGCGTCTTGTGAGGATGCAGCCGGGAGAGCTTCTCATAGCCGGTGCGGACATGGTGGACGGTACGCCGGTTTATGACGTCAAGCCTTACCTGAGGTATGCCGATGCGATTGAAGATGCTGAGGGTGGCTACACGGACCGGCGGGAGCGTCCGTTGTTACGAGTCGAGTTGCCCGAGAACCTGCAGCCTGCCGGAATGAGTGAGGATCAGGTTGCCGCCTTGCGGGAGATTCTTGCTCAGGACCCACGTCCCGCATACCAGCACGATACGGAACGTGTTTACCACGTTATCCTCCGTCCCTTCGAAATTGATTTTCGCGTGATTCAGGATACCGCGCGTGTGCTATCCGTTCGCCCTTGCTCATCATGACGGTTCTGGAGGAAATTTTTGTCGGACACGATTCCTACCGCCCCGGCGAGGGAGAAGCCCTCTGCGTCTGCTGCCGAGGTGAGGTCCTCCTCCACCTGGAGGCCGGCGAGACAGCACGTGGTGTGCCATGGCAGCAGGACACACTCGTCCCCGTGTTTTCCGCCACCAAACCGGCAAGTGCGGCGTGTTTGCTCCAAGCCCTGGAGGATGCCGGACGCACACCGGATCTTGAAATAGGCGAGTTGTGGGAAAATTTTCCTGCTCCGCATTGTACCGTTGCGCAGCTGCTTTCGCATCAGGCGGGACTCGCGGCTTGGGCGCATCCTGCATCGCTGTTTGATCTCAATGCCTGTCGTGTTGCCATAGAGTCTTCCGCACCTGCCTGGCAGCCTCCTGCTCATGGCTATCATCCGCACACGCTGGGACCCATGGTGGATATACTGATGCAAAAAGTGTGCGGTCAACGTGTCGGCGAGTTCTGGGAACAACGCGTTCGCCGTCCTCTGGACCTGGATTTCTACATAGGATTACCTCAGGAGGAATTGACGCGTGTGGCGCAGTTGCAGCCTCCCCGCCTGCACGGTCCTATGCCTCGCTCCGCGTTCTACAAGGATTATTTTGATCCCTCTACTCCCATCTACGGAGCTTTCCACAGTGTGACGGGCATAACCGGCGTGCGTGATATGAATACCCCGACCTTTTGGCAGAGTGCCTGCCCCGCCCGCGGTGGAATTGCCTCCGCCACCGGTCTGGCCCTCTTCTACCAGTCCCTCATGGGTTTTCCTCTCCTGCAGAGTTCCGCCTGCTCTCCCTTCAGTCGAACTGTCTGTGAACGGCTCTGCCGCGAAGAGGTCCGCGGATGGGACCTCACCCTCTTGCAACCTTCCGCTTTTACCTGCGGCGCCATGTGCGAGCCAGCGGAGCTCTTTGGTCGCGGCGGCGTAGGGCATAGCGGGGCCGGCGGCTGCCATGCCTTTGTCGAGCCTCTCTCCTGTTTTTCTTTTGCGTACGTGCATAACGGTATGCAGCTCGGCGTCCTCCCCGGTGAGCGCGTCACTGCCCTTATCGACGCATTTCTCCAATCCTTTCCCCTACCGTAATTTTTCCCCTCTCAGAAAATTTATGGCTGCCGGTGAAAATTTAGGCTTGATTTAGAGGAAGAAATGTGGTTTACTCCCCCGCACACAGATGTCGCCGCTGTAGCTCAGTGGTAGAGCAACGCATTCGTAATGCGTGGGTCGTCAGTTCAAATCTGACCAGCGGCTCTTCCGCCCCTCAGGGGGCGGAGTTCGTCTGTGCGTATTCCAAAAGCCTCCGTAGCTCAGTTGGTAGAGCAGCTGACTCTTAATCAGTTTGTCCACGGTTCGAGCCCGTGCGGGGGTATTCAGGAATTCTGCATTGCCGGAACGCGCGCAGCGCGCGCTCTTCCCCAATCGTAAATAGGCACGGAACGCCGCCCTCGGGGGGCGTCAGCGAGGTTGACAAAAGTGGTAGAATGGAGAGGTATGAAGAGAGAGAGTTTTTTTACGGAGGAGACGCGGGAAATCAAGTGGTCGGAATTGGTCCCGGAGCGGGCGCGAGAGGAGATACCTGAGGCGATAAGAAGGGCAAAGGAGGCGGTGGAGAGAATATGCGAGGTGAAGCAGTCCTGCTATGAGAATACATTTGGGGCGCTGGATGAGTGCGATGCTGCGCTGATGCGGGGATGGCAAAGGATGATGCATCTGAGCAGCGTGGAGGATAGTCCTCTGCTGCGGGAAGTTGTGGCGGAGTTGATGCCGCAGGTTGTTGAATTCCAAGTGCAGTTGCCCTTGAATCATCGATTGTACGGAGTGTTGCGCGAGGCGGCGCAGCAGCCGTGGGTATCGGAGTTGTCGGAGGAGCGGCGGCGCTACGTGCAGGAGGTTCTCGCGATATTCGTTGAAAACGGCGCGGAGTTGGATGCGGCCCATAAAGCGCGACTCAGCGCTGTGGCCACGGAGCTCGCGCAAAAAAGTCGGGAGTTCGGAGAACGCGTTCTGGATTCCACCAATGCCTGGGAGTATGTGACGGAGGATGCAGAGGAGGTGCGTGGCCTGCCGGAGTCCGCGCTCATGCTGGCCCGACAGGATGCTCTTGAGCATGGGCACGGTTCCGAGGAAAAACCTGCCTGGCGGTTCAACTTGCAGTTCACCTCAAGCCGTCCCGTTCTGACCTACGCGCACAGCGAGGAGCTACGCAAGCGAATATGGGAGGGACTGCAGACACGTGGCGCGGCAGAGCACGACACGCAGAAACTCATCCATGAGATATTGGCACTCCGTGAGGAAAAGGCGAAATTGCTGGGATTTGCCAACTATGCAGATTACGCGACGGCGCGACGGATGGCAGGCAGCGGGAAACGAGCGCTGGATTTTATTGATGACTTGCACGACCGTGTGAAGGCGGTCTACCTGAAAGAACAGGAAGAGATTCGTCGCTACGCCGAGGAAAAAACGGGGGCAGCCATTAAGGTTCTGGAACCATGGAACATAGGATACTGGGCGGAGAGAAGACGACAGGAAAAATATGACTTCGACGCTGAGCAGTTGCGTCCCTATTTCCCCATGCAGCATGTGCTGCGCGGCATGTTTTCCATCTACGAGGAGTTGTATGGCATACGCATCAAGCAGAAGCCGACCTATTATCGTCAGAGAGGGGAGGAGCCCCGGGAGGGAAAGGTGGAGGTGTGGCATCCGGATGTGCTCTATTTCGAGATTGAAGATGAGGAAACGGGAGAGCAATTAGCTGCCTTTTATGCAGATTGGTACCCGAGAGCGACCAAACGCGCCGGCGCTTGGATGGAGTGCCTCAGCTGCGGTTGTCCCCCTCAGGAAGGCAATCCCCGCCGCCCGCATGTGGCTTTGATGTGCGGGAATCTTGCTCGCCCGACGGGGGACCGTCCGAGTTTGCTCAATCATGACGAGGTGCTCACGATATTTCACGAGTTTGGACACCTGCTGCACCAGTCGCTCAGCGAGGTGGGGGTACGTGGATTAGCCGGGTGTAATGTGGCATGGGATTTCGTGGAGTTGCCCAGCCAGATCAATGAGAACTGGGCGTGGGAAGGAGAAGTGCTGGATCGTATCACGAAGCACTGGCAGAGCGGAGAGGCATTGCCCGAGGAGTTGCGGAGAAAAATGTTGGCCGCACGCAACGATGGAAGCGCCACAGCCTTCATGCGCCAGCTCAGTTTCGGCAAGCTCGACCTGGAACTCCATGTACACACAGAACGCTATTTGGGACGCGATATTGAGGAGACGGATGCTGAGGTGCTGCGTGACTACCGCGTGCCCGGTGCCCACCACGGACGAAGTATGTTACGCGCGTTCACGCACATATTTGATGGTGGCTATGAGGCGGGCTACTACTCGTACAAATGGGCAGAGATGTTGGAGGCGGACGCCTTCACACGTTTCAAGAAGGAGGGCATCTTCAACAAAAAGACGGGGAAAGATTTTCGACGCTGCATTCTTGCGCGCGGGAACAGCGCGTCCCCGTCCGACTTGTTCCGGGCTTTCATGGGACGTGAGCCGGATCCTCAGGCAATGCTCATCCGTGCCGGCATCGTCTGACACAATGCCGAGTCACCTTACCGGAGCCTTGCCGGGTGAAGATGCCTATTCATACGACAACATCCATCAATCAAACATCTATATGTGGGATTATAGAGAGAGAAACGAGATTGATGAGCTAGGATCGTCGGATTCCCCTGCATCCCCATGACTTTCGATCTCTTTTTCGATCTCAACTCCTGGACAGTTAACCGCGAGCAAGACAACCGTACGGTATGATGAAAAAGAAGTATAGATATTTATTGCTAATTATAGGAGTAATAATGGGCTTGTTTCTACTCTGTCCCTATCATCATATAAAAATTGGTGATCATCAAACCATAAGCGTACACCAGTCTTATGGTAGGAGCATGTGGTTTGACTATCCTTCCCAATTCGGAAACGAGGCAAAATTTGAAGAGTGGTTAAAGTACAGCGAGAAACAACATTATTCACTTTTCTGTGAACTATTTCGATTTTCCTTTCACAGAATAAGCTTCGTCATGAACATTAATCCAAAACTAAGAAATCCCGATGCACAATTTCAATTTTCAGAATACGAGAATAAGGTGTTTTATTATAGAAGTGGGTTTTGGGAATATTCGAGAGATATGACGGATGTAGATCGAGAGTTTCTGAAATTTTTGAGGAGATGTTTTGATGCTCTGGGAAAAAGCAAGTAATGGTACTTTAACCCCGCACAGATCACCTGTGCAAAGCAAAGACACATGCAACAAGTGAAAGACAGAGTGGAGGCTCAACTCATTCACCTCGTCAATCGTAAAAAAACAGGCGGTTCTCCGTTGCATGAGCATGAACGGATTTGGACTTGACTTGATGAGAGGCTAGGTTGACAATGAAAAACGTGAAATTTTGCATGATTATTTCCACGGCTCTGGCAGCGCTTTCCTGTGCCTTTGCTCAGGAGAATGTCGTTGCTTTGCCGCAGCAAACAACCGAAGCTCCGGCGCCCGCAGCTCCCCCGGAGCCATCAGTCCCTCCTCCCGCAGCGTCCCCGGCACCGGATGCCCCCCTCGTTGAGCCACCGACTGAGGACGAACGCCCCCAAAGCGAGCCGCAACCTGAGAGCATCCCGGAGCAACCGGTGCAGGGGGACGAGAAGCAGGATGTCCCCGTCCGACCTGCGGAAGAGAAGCCGCAGGCACAGCCCGTCCCCGTAGAACAGCAAACGCAGGAGGCGGCTGAAAAGGACGTGACGGCTGCATACCGCGGTATCGTGAAAATCGAGGTAGCAAACAGCATGCCGGATTATTGTGTCCCATGGAGAGCCGGAAGATTCGGTCGAGGGAACGGAACGGGGTTTATGGTTGCGCCCGGAGTGTTCATGACGAATGCGCATGTCGTTGCGAATGCCCAACGCATCTACGTATCTCCGCACACGGGAGCTCAGAAGATACCGGCCCGAGTGAAATATGTAGCGCACGATGCCGATCTCGCGCTGGTGGAAATTGATGACAAGAGTGCATTCGAGGATGTTCCCTACCTTGAGTTCAGCGATGCTCTTCCGCATCTTGAGGACGAGGTGCGTGCCGTCGGTTACCCCATAGGAGGCAACCGTCTTTCCGTCACCCGCGGCATTATCTCACGCATTGATACGATTCCCTACGCGCACCCGCAGAATGATTCGCACTTAATCGTGCAGATAGATGCCGCCATCAATCCCGGAAACAGCGGTGGCCCCGTCTTGCTCGGCGATAAGGTCGTCGGCGTCGCGTTCCAAGGACTACGCATGGCTAACTCGACGGGATACATGATCCCCATTCCGGTGATTCGCCATTTCCTTCAGGATGTCGAGGATGGTCACTATGATCATTATGTTGAGATCGGCGCCACCTTCTTTGCGACAGATAACCCCGCCATGCGGCGGCGCTTGGGATTGAAGAACGACGGTATGGGAGCCGTCGTGGGCGAGGTGGCGCGCGGCAGTAGCAGTGATGGACAGTTAGAGGTGGGCGACGTTGTGCTCGCGGTCAACGGCTATCCGGTGGATGGATCCGCCATGATTGAACTTGATGGCGAACGAGTGAAATTGGAGGAGATTGCCGAACGCTCATTCAGCGGCGATGTCCTTTCTTTTTCCATCCTGCGAGATGGCGTCCGCAAGGAGGTGAAAGTCAAATTGCAGCCCTTCCGCGCCATGGATATTACGGGCAATGTCTACGATGAGCTTCCGCGCTACGTTCACTTTGCCGGTCTCATCTTCCAGCCGCTCCAACGCAACGTCGCTGTCGAAAATCACCTCAACAGCCCGGGTATGATCACGGAGATGGACGACTTCATCCGGGGCGGAGGCTCGACAAAGAAGGAGGATATTGTTGTGCTTACCGACGTGTTGTCGGATGAAGTGAACGCGCGCTTCACGCACTATGGGTCGCGAATCGTCACCAAGGTGAATGGACAGGAGGTGAAGGGGCTAAGTCATCTGTTCTCCTTGCTCTACCCGGAAAACGATGGGGAGCGACCGGAGTACGTCGTGATCGAGTTCAAGGATGCGGCGAGACCTTTTGTGGTAGAGACAGCAGCTCTCAAGGCGGCTCATGCCCGCATTATGGCGGGATACAACATTCCGGAGCCCGCCCGACTCAAATAAATGACATTGAAACGACGATGAAAAAACTTCGATATTTGCTGATTCCGGTTCTGGGGGCGTTGGCGACCGTCGCCTGCAAGCCGACCCCACGTACGGCCCTCGAGGAAAAACAGAAGACGCATCAGCCGCCTGCAGATGACCATTCCGTTTCGTCGCCTGTGGATCAATCATCGGCCGCTCCCAAAATGGAGAAATCTGCGGGACTCCTCCAGATCAACAGTACCAAGCAGCCGTTCAATCATCTCCGACCATGGGAAAAAAAGGATACGGAAGAAGGGGTGTACATGGGAGTTTACTTGGGAAATGGTCAGGTGCTTACCGTGGGTGAAGCGGCGGCAGATGCCATATATGTGGAACTCAGTTTGCCGGACCAATCGCGTGCCGTCCCTGCCAAGGTCGTCAAGTTGGACAATGATCTCGGGCTGGCGCTGCTCACCGTGCAACACGAGAAGGATGTTGATCTGTTCAATGCTCTGCCGCCGCACGAGATAGGAACACCGATGCACGTGGGTACAGTTGCGCAGCTGTGCTCACTGTCCAATGGTCTCATCCCGATTGCCACCCCGATGGTGGTAGAAGGCGTCGATGCCTCCTTTATGCCTCTCTATACCATGCGCTCTCGTACTCCTCTCCCTCAGGATGTGGACTCAGGTCTCCCCTTGCTCCGCGATGGGAAAATCGTGGGTCTGGTGACGAGTTGCGATCGACGGGAACAAGCTGTGGCCTGTATCAATGCGGACCTCATCCGGCGCTTCCTGCTGGAGGATGATGATAAGGCCGGGGTGCCAACCCTTGGTCTGTCATTCGCCGATCTGGATGATCCTGTATTTAACCGCTATCTCAAACTCGAGCCGGGGCAGGGAGGTCTCTACGTGAGCGAGGTGCTGCCGCTGAGCGCTGCCGAGGCGGCGGGACTGCGGAAAGGCGACGTGCTCGTATCGGTGGAAGGAATGCCTTTGGATAATATCGGACGCTGCAAGCACCCTATATACGGACCCCTGGAGGCGCCGCAGGTGATACGCAGTCTCAAGCCCCTCGGTGAAAAAATTCTGCTGGGTATCAGCCGAGGCGGTGAGTACAGGGAAATCAACGTGGAGCTTAATCGCGATGCCGTCGAGAAGAGTCCCTTGCCGGATGAAAAGCCGGGGAGCGCGCCGAGGTACCTGATGTGGGGAGGTTTGCTCTTCCAGCCGCTCACGACCGATTACCTGGATGAACTTCGGGGAGAAGCCAACGGCTTGCCCTTGCCGTTCCTCAAGGTTAAGGAAAACATCGACAAAATCATCCAGGAGGGGAGACGCGAGATCGTTGCTCTCACGTTGGTGATACCCACGCCTGCCACGCTGGGGTATGATACGCTGGGCTACTGTGTTGTCGAAAAGGTCAATGACGAGAAGGTGCAGAGTTTTGCTCACTTGGCGGAATTGTTGGATGCACCGACGCCGGATGGTATCACCAAGATGACCATCAATCAGCCACCGTACGAGATCTACCTCGACCGCAAGGTCGTGGAGGCTGCCAACGATGTGCTGCGCCGCCGTGCTATTCACCAGCTCCGCCGTATGCAATGAGGCCGGTACAGGCAAACGCATTTCCTAATGCGTTTGCCTATTTACGATTTACGAACATTAGCAACCCATAGAGAATTGAGAAGGGATAAAAACTGGGTCTCTGTCAATTTCGCTGGAGGCGTAAGAAAAAGATTTGGCATGTTTTTAAGAATAGATAGTCAATGTTATGGATGCCACAGCATTTACTTTGTATTCGTTTGATACCAGCATTAAAGGATTCTATCTTGGC
>CANQSY010000047.1 GCA_947626635.1 uncultured Akkermansia sp. | reverse complement strand
CCGACGGAATCAAGCGCTCCATTACTCACGTGTACGTCGTACGAGGATTCACCTAAGGAAAGACTGACCGTTGGCATGGGGGTATTGTACGCATCTTTTATCCCTCGCGCAAGTGCCAATTCTTTACCTGCATATAAAATTCGCCGTGTTCCCTCGCGCGCAGCGCGCGAATTCCCTGAGAAAGCCCACGAGGGCTCGAAGTGGGATTAGACAACGCGTAAGCGTTGCCCGAAGGGTGAGTAGGCAAAGGGGTGTCTACGAGTCAACGTAAATCGTAAATCGTAAATATCCAACGGCTTATGCCGCATGACCCGACGTCGACGGCGTATGGAAGTCGTTTTTTTCTTGGGACGGATGTAGGTTGAGGCCTTGACGGAAGGGAGGGATTCGTGTACCCTCAAGCCATGTATCAAGCTCCTGCAAAGGTGAATTTGTCGCTGCGCGTGAGAGGGGAGCGCGCAGATGGGTACCACGAGGTGGACATCATTATGGCCAAGTTGGATTTGGCGGATGAATTGGAATTTCACAATTCACGCACGACAACGCTGCTGTGCGATGAGCCCGGTGTGCCGACCGACGAGAGCAACCTCATCGTGAAGGCGATTCAAGAGTTCGAAAAGCACTATGGACGAAAAGCCAAGCAGCGCATCACACTCACCAAGCATATCCCGCATGCGGCGGGGTTGGGCGGTGGATCATCGGATGCGGCTGCAACGCTGCTGGCGGTGAATGAGATACTCGGCACACAGTACACGTCCGAGGAGCTGGGGGAAATGGCGGCGGCCGTCGGGAGTGATGTGCCTTTCTTCCTTAACCCCGTGGTGAGCCGCTGCACGGGGAGGGGCGAGCAGGTGCGTCCCATGGCACCGTTTTCTGCGTGGACGAGTCCCATTGTGCTGCTTAAACCTCGGTTTGGAATACCAACGGCATGGGCATATGGTGCGCTGGCGGGTTCCAAAAGGATGAAAGGCGTGCCGTTTGATACGCAGATCTTGCGCGGATTGCGATTGAGCAATGATCTGGAGCGTCCGGTGTTTGAAAAATTCCCCTTCCTGGGGATGATGAAAAAGTGGCTGTTGGAGCGACCGGGGGTTAACGCCGCATTGCTGTGCGGCAGCGGTTCCTGCATGTACGCTCTCACTGAGACGCCGGAGCAGGCCATGCAAGTGGCGACTGATGCAAAAAAAGAGCTTGATCCGACACTTTTCACCTACTGTGGAATTGTCAACCCACAATGATTTCTCCCTCGCCGGCTGACCCGCTGAATCGCCGCATTCTTGCTGAAGCGGAGGACAGGATTGCCGGGTTTTACGAGAACCCCATAGGGAAGATTGCCTCATGCTGCGGAATGCCGGAGCACGAGGTGCGCGAACGGCTGTTGGTGATGATGCGTGGCGGGACGATTCGGGAGATTCGGCAGGTGCTCTCTTCCGATGCAAGGGGTGCCAGTTGCCTTGTGGCTTGGCGGTTGCCGGATGATGTGCTCGATGCTGCTTTCGATTGGCTTGTCCGGAATGATTCCGCCACCGGTCATATTGCCATCCGCGAGCCGGAGTTGATGAATGTTCCCAGCGCGGCGTACCGACTCTGGACCACCCTGAGTCTGCCTTCACACGACGCTGACCTGTCTGCATACTGTCATGAACTCGCAAAGCATATAGGCGCGGTGCATTTTGTCTGTCTGCCGACCGTTGGCATGTTTCGCCTTTCTGTCGGGCATATACGCCGCGCACAGGCGGCACCGGGTGCGCTGGAGGAGAGGGAACCGGAAATGAGGCGTCCCCGCGCGGTACAGCTTACGGATTCCGAGAAGCGCGTCCTGTCCCATTTAGCCGATCCCCTCGAGGAGAGGGAACTCATGGACCTGAGGAGCCCGTGGTGTTCCCGTGCGCAGGAACTGGGGATGACCTTAGAGGAGTACTGCGCGACGGCGAAAGCGCTGGCGGAGGAGGGGACGGTGCGTCGCTTTGCTGTTATCTTGGACCACACGGCGGCAGAGGTGCAAACGGCGGCGGGTACGGGCGCGGCGGCGTTACTGATGTGGCATGTGCCGGAGGGAAGGGAAGAGGATGCCGGCCGCACATGCGCGCAGCACATTTGCATGACCCACTGTTACTGGCGTCGCGGAACCCAATCTCTCGGCGGAGCGCAGATCATGGGTATGGTGCATGCGCAAGACCGCGCAGGGGTTCTGGCGCACAAGGCGGCTATTGATGCACGTCTTGCGCAGCGCGGGATCTCCCTGCTCGGGACGCAGGTCATGCACACAGTGCGCGCGCGGGTGCGTTCCTCCCTTGACATTCACAAGGTGGGGAGGTAAACTCGCCGGCGTATGAAGACGCAGGATGTATATCGAGTGGCGGATATTCAGTTGAAGGATTGGGGACGTAAGGAGATCGACGTGTCGGAGCATGAGATGCCCGGTCTTATGGCTTGTCGAGCAAAATACGCTGCGCGCAAACCTCTCGCCGGCGTGCGTATCACCGGTTCGCTGCACATGACAATCCAGACGGCGGTGCTCATTGAGACCCTGACAGCCCTCGGCGCCGATGTGCGCTGGGCGAGCTGCAACATCTTTTCTACTCAGGATCACGCCGCGGCAGCTGTAGCTGCCGCCGGGGTCCCCGTGTTTGCCTGGAAGGGCGAGACCCTGGAGGAGTACTGGGAATGCACGTGGAGCGCTCTTTCGCACCGTGACGGCATGGGACCTCAACTCATTGTTGACGACGGGGGAGATGCGACGCTTTTGCTGCACCGTGGCTATGAGATGGAGGAGGGCGATGCCTGGGTGCGTCAACCGGGAGAGAGCGCCGAGGAAGAGGTGATCAAGTCGCTGCTTCGCCGTATTGCTCAAGAAGACCCGGGTGTTTTTCACCGGTGGCTGCCGGATATTGTTGGTGTCTCTGAGGAGACGACCACAGGCGTGCACCGACTCTATCGCATGGAGAAGGAAGGACGCTTGCTCTTCCCCGCCATCAATGTCAATGATTCTGTCACCAAGAGCAAGTTTGACAACCTGTACGGCTGCCGGGAAAGTTTGACGGATGGGATCAAGCGAGCGACGGACGTGATGGTGGCCGGGAAGGTGGCGGTCATTTGCGGGTATGGCGATGTAGGGAAAGGGTGTGCCCAAGCGTTGCGAGGACTGGGAGCTCAGGTTATCGTGACGGAGATTGATCCTATATGCGCGCTGCAGGCAGCGATGGAGGGTTACCGCGTGCTCACGGTGGAGGACGCGCTTGCCACAGGCGATATCTATGTGACCACGACCGGCAACTGCGACATCATCACGCTGGAACATATGGAGCGCATGAAGGATCAGGCGATCGTGTGCAACATCGGACATTTCGACGACGAGATTCAGGTGGCTCGTTTGCAGTCGGCTCCGGGGGTGCGCCACGTCAACATCAAACCCCAGGTGGACCGTTATACCTTCCCCGACGGACATTCTATTTTCCTCCTCGCGGAAGGACGTCTGGTGAACCTCGGCTGCGCGACAGGCCACGCCTCCTTTGTGATGAGTAACAGCTTCACGAACCAGGTGCTTGCGCAGATTTCTCTCTGGGAGAATCGAGAGCAGGGAGGTAAGCCTGAGGTGAAGGTACTGCCGAAGGTGCTCGATGAGGAGGTGGCGCGTTTGCATCTGGAGAAGTTGGGCGTGCATCTTACCCGGTTGACGGAAAGACAGGCGGATTATTTGGGTGTGCCGGTAGAGGGACCGTACAAGAGCGATGCCTACCGATACTAAAGTGAGGAGCATGGAATACAAGGAGGCGCTCGACTGGCTGTACGGCGTGCAGATGTTCGGCGTGAAGCTCGGTCTTGCCGGCATATCGCGGCTCCTTGAGGAACTCGGGGTGAGTCGTCCCCGCGCGCGCGTCATCCACGTAGCAGGGACGAATGGCAAAGGCTCTGTGTGCGCCTTCGCGGAATCCGTTGCCCGCGCTGCCGGCTACGATACGGGGCTCTTCACCTCACCGCACTTGGTGCGTTTCAATGAGCGGATACGTGTGAACGGCAAAGAGATAGCGGATGATGAGGTCGCGCGGCTTATCACTCTCGTTCGTGATCACGTCCGGGATTGGGAGACGCCGCCGACCTTTTTTGAACTCACGCTCGCCATCGCGTTGCTCTACTTTGCCGAGCGGAAGGTGGACCTCATGATCTTAGAGACGGGAATGGGCGGACGCCTTGATGCCACAAATGCCGTGCCGAAAGATGTCGCCGTCATCACACCTGTCGGTATGGACCACATGCAGTACCTCGGTACGAACCTCTACGACATCGCGCGGGAGAAGGCCGCCATCATCGCGTGGCATCGTCCGGCGGTTTGTTCCGTGCAGCAGCCGGAGGCAATGCGCGCCTTGCATGAGGCTGCTCAGGAGAACGATACGGAATGTCGCATCGTGCATGAAAAATGCGAGAGACCGCTTGGACTCGTCGGGGAGCACCAAAAGTGCAACGCGGCTCTGGCGCTCGCGGCCCTGCGGGCAGCCATTCCCCATTTCCTCTGCTCGGAGGAACAACTGCAACGCGGTTTGCTTGAGACGCGCTGGCCCGGAAGATTTGACGAGATCGCCCCGGGGGTGATTCTCGACGGCGCCCACAATCCCCCGGCCATGGAGACCCTCGTGCGCACGTGGCGAGAGAAACATGGTGAGCGGAAGGCGACGTGTATTTTTGCCGGTTCCGCGGACAAGGATCTGAACGGTGTATTGCGGGAGCTGTCTCCGGTGGTGCGCAGATGGATACTGCCTCCTGTCCAATCCTCCCGCATCATGGAGCCGAGCCGACTTGCCGAGGTCGTCCACGTCCATTCAAACGAATCCGTCAGTATGCCGGGAACACTTGCCGAGGCCTTGCAGTGCCCGGATAGACCCCTGCTTATCTGCGGCTCCTTTTTTCTGTTGGGCGAGGTGCTTGCCGTGTTGGACGGACGGGCGGATTACCGCATGACGGCACAGTGAGGTTGCGGCAGGATAGGGGGGGATCAATGCGTGTTGCTCTTCCTGTAGGAAGTGGGGCGCGTTTTCTTTTTCCCCGGCAGGAAGAATTCCGGATGCTGCCGAGCCCAAGCCTCGTAGAGATCCGGACGGTTCTGACGTGTGCGTTGCACCGCTTGCTCAAGCTTCCATTCTTCAATGGCTCGGTGATTGCCGGAGAGAAAGACCTCCGGCACGGGCATGCCTCGAAAAATGTTCGGCTTGGTGTACGCCGGAGCTTCCAGCAAACCGTCGGCAAAGGATTCCTGCTCGCTGCTGCGTTCATCGCCCAGCGCCCCGGGAAGAAGGCGTGCCACGGCATCAATGACCACAACGGCGGCGATGGCGCCGTTGGTGAGGATGTAGTCGCCAATAGAAAGCTCCCAATCTACAAGACTTTCGACAACGCGGTGGTCCACTCCCTCGTAGTGACCGCAGAGGATGATGTAGTGTGCGGACCCTCCCGGTTCGATACACGGTGCAGCAAGTTCGCGAGCTATTTTCTGGGAAAAAACACGACCCTGAGGCGTCATGAGAATGACGCGTGAGTCCTCGCGGCGCAATTCCTCGACAGCTTCGAAAATGGGTTCGCATTTCATGAGCATGCCCTGACCGCCGCCGCAGAGGTAGTCGTCTGTACGATGGTGTTTGTCGTGGGTCCAGTCGCGCAGTTGGTGCGCGCGAACAGAAATAATACCTCCGTCAGCGGCCCGTCCGAGTATGCTCTGGGAGAGTGGTTGGGTCACCATCTCCGGGAAGAGAGTGAGGACGTCAATTTCCAGCATAGCGTGCGAGAATAAAGAGGAAGGGAAATTCAGGCATTGGCATTGTGGCGCAGCATACCCTCAATGTAGGCGTCGATATTACCGTCCATCACATCTTGGATATTGCCGGACTCGACGCCCGTGCGTAAGTCCTTCACCATTTGGTATGGCTGGAAGACGTAAGAGCGTATCTGGTTGCCCCAGGCAATGTCGCCCTTCTCAGAATACTGCCGATCGGCTTCTGCGCGCTTGCGGTCTTCTTCCAGTTGGATGAGACGCGCTTTCAGCATGCGCATGGCTTCTTCGCGGTTGCGCAGCTGGGAGCGTTGTGTCTGGCAGGCTACAATGATACCGGTAGGCAGGTGCGTGAGGCGCACGGCGGTCTCCACCTTGTTGACGTTTTGTCCGCCTTTGCCGCCCGATCGGTAGGTGTCCATTTTAACATCGGCGTCTTTCACTTCTATTTCGACATCATCAGAGATATCCGGTGTGGCGTCCAGGGAGCAAAAGGAGGTATGCCGCTTGCCGGCGGCATCAAATGGACTCATGCGCACGAGACGGTGGATGCCGCGCTCGTTTTTGAGGTAGCCGTAGGCGTATTCGCCGGCGATCTTGACAGTGACGGAGCGGATGCCGGCCTCATCGCCATCCGTGCTTTCCATGATTTCCGTGGAGAAACCGTGACGCTCGCAGTATCGCAAATACATACGGAGCAGCATGCTGGCCCAGTCGCAAGCCTCCGTGCCGCCGGCGCCGGCGTGAATGGTGATGTAGCATCCGGCGTTGTCGTGCGGACCGTTGAGCAGGGTGATGAGCTCAAACTCTTCCAGGCGTTTCGTCCAAGCGTCGTACTCTGTCTGTGCCTCCTGAATCATCTCCGGTTCCTCCCGCGCGAGTTCGACGGCTACCTCGACATCTTCCAGCGCCTTTTCAATGGAGCGAAATTGCTCAAGGCGTCGCTTGAGAGGATTCACCTTGTCCATGAGCTCTCGGGCGGCTTGTTGGTCATCCCAGAAATCCGGCGCGCTCATGCGGCGGTCGAGGTCGGCTACTTCACGTTCCAGGGAATCGAGGTCAAAGATAGCTCCCGAGCTCGGAAAGTCGGCTGCGCATAGCCGCTGTGTCGAGCGTCGAGAGATCGATATGGGATGAGGGAGTATCCATAAAGTTCGCGGGAGTATAGCAGGGGCGGCACGAGGTGTCAAGCGGTTTGAGCTTGACTCTGTGGGCGGGATGAGGCTAAATGAGGGAAATGAGGATACAATGTGCCGTCATGTTAGTCATGCTCCTGTGCGCCTGCGAGAGCGAGCGGACAGTATATGACGAGTATGGCAATGTTGTGGACACAAAGGCGAAAAGTGGGGGGGAGCGCGATTTCTCCGAGTACATGGAGGAAAAATTCAATACATCCTTCTCTGAAAAGAAGAATGACCAAGGTGTGCCCCAAGCCGTCTCCAACCGAGTGAGCAGTTATCAGGCAAAGCTCGACGAATCCAAACGACTTGATAAGACGTACATGACCGGGGAGTATGGGGGCACCATGGGCAGTCCCATGCAGGGAATGAATTTTTCAGACTCCGGCAAGGCCTTCGATACCGGCAGGGCGTACTCTGACGCTGAAGGCAAACGCATCAGCAAGGAACTTCATCCGGACTTTGCCACTGAGACCAAGGGGGTGTACGGGGTCGGTGATATCTCTGTGGATGCCGGCAAGCGCTCCGTTCACCAGGGAGAGGTCAGTTCGATGACCGGAGAATTTCCTACCAACCCGAGCCATTATTCGCGCAGTACGCAGAGCGGTTACTTTGAAAGTCGTAGAGATCGCACACCCCCGCCACCCGTCTATACGCGCGACGAGTACACACGCAAGACGATCCGGGACACGCGCTCCATGTTGGGTCGGGATGAAAAGGAATGAGAGAGGCAAACGAGGCGTGACTTCGCTGCTCACGCCATGTGGATTCTTGCCTCGACGGCGGCATGATGACGACTTTGAAGACCCCTTCTGCATTCATTAACAATCCAAAAATCTGCGCAATGCGCACGTTATCAATAAATCGTAATTCGTAAATCGAAAATCGTAAATAGCAACCGCATTCCCCATGCGGTTGCCCCGCCCTGCTTGACATTTCGATGCCGGGGTGATACATTGAACGGCGGCAGTTCCTGAGAGACTGCCATCGTGTAAAAATTCAAGCATTATGTCAACGGAAACGATACGCAAGTCGGCGCGGTACCAGGGCGACGGAAAGCGGGTGGTGATTGTGGCGTCACGTTACAACGAAAGGTACACCGATGCGATGGTTGCGAATTGCAGGGAAGAACTTAAGGAGATAACGAGCGGGGTGGAGATTGAGGTGGTGCGTGTGCCGGGGGCGTTTGAGATACCGATGATGGTGAATCGCGTGCTCAGCAGGCCTGCGGTGAAAGCTCCTCACGCGGTGATAGCGCTCGGTGTGATTTTGCGTGGGAGCACGGCGCATGCCGACCTCATCGGCGAGGCTATTACGCGCGAACTTCTCCATGCAACCTGTCGTTTCCTTACTCCGGTGATCCACGAGGTGCTGCTGCTGCAGAACGAGGAACAAGCGGTAGAACGCTGCATGGGTGAACGTCTCAACCGAGGTCGCGAGGCTGCACGTGCTGCCGTGGAAATGATGCGTCTTACTGCAGACAGTACCATCAACTGACACCGATATTCCCGAACCACTATGTTGCACCAAAGCAAAATTCGCAAGGCTGCCCTCTGCCTCATTTATGCCCTGCTGGAACAGAAAACTTCCCAGGAAAATTTCGATTACGCTATCTTCTGGCAGCTCGCGCTCTCCAAAGAGATCGACCAGCAGCGTCTTGCCAAGGCGAAGGCCGTTATCCACCTTTGTCGCGCCTTGGGTGATCCGGGGGCTCTCCTGCAGCAGCGCGGAAATTCTCTCCTCTCGGCTGCATCGTGTGATGCCCAGCTGCTGCATGAGTCCAATGACGTGCGGCATCTCCTCACCACCACCTCTTCCCTTCTGGAGGCTCTCGGCACGTTGCAGCGGAATCTGGTCGACAAGAGACGCGAGGGCACGGACACACTTGAGAAGGATACGCAGTCTGTGCTTCGGTGTGGGGATGCCTTCCTCGCGCAGGCGTCTGTTCTTGAGCCTGCCCTGTCGCAACTTCCGGCCGGCCGGGGAGAAAGCTTTTGCGGCGTGTTGCGGCGTATGCAACGCACTTTGCAGGAGGTGAGTTCTCTCAAGAAACCTGAGGAGATGGATGAAGCCGGAGAGCTATCAGGTCTCGTGAAGAAAACCCGCGAGTTGACGGAATTTCGTCCGGCTGCTCAGCAGCTGGCCGTTGAGGCCTACTCCCACCGCGATGAGTGGGAGCAATGCCTCTCCCTCCTGCTGCGCAATTACGTGCCGGATCGACTTGCCAACGTCGATAAAGCAATCCTCTACTTGTCTCTCCATGAGCTGAAATACAATGGCCTGGATGTCCGTATTGTCGTATCGGAGGCGACCAATCTCGCTCATGCATTTTCCGGATCCAAGAGTGCCCCCTTCGTTCATGGTATCATAGCCACGGCCGCAGCTCACGGAGCCGGCAGTGAACTTCCGGAATCCGCATACGATATGACCGAGGAGGAGGAATCTCAACACTCATGACTTTTCACGTACCATGGCAAATTTTTTCAACAAATTAATAGACAAGTTGCTCGGCGAACCGCAGATCAATTGGGATGAGCTGGAGGCCGACCTTATTGCGGCGGACGTAGGGGCGGCACGAGTGCTGCCTATGCTGGATGAGTTGCGCGAGAGGGATGAGCAGGATGCTTGCGAAATCGTAGACTATATCAAGGAACGGCTCGCAACAGCTTTCCCGAAGAAGGTGACCCCCATCCCAACTCCGCGAGATGGCAAGCCTTGCGTGATCCTCCTTGTGGGAGTGAACGGCGCAGGCAAGACCACGACCTGCGCTAAGTTGGCGCACTACTTGCAACAGAAAGGGGAACGTGTTCTCCTTGCTGCGGCGGATACCTTCCGCGCCGCCGCTGTGGAGCAGCTCGAACGCTGGGCTGAGCAGTTGCATATCCCTCTTTTTAAGGGACAGCCCAACCAGGATCCTGCCTCCGTCTGCTACGAAGCTCACACACGAGCTCTGCGCGAAGGCATGCACTATCTCATTTGTGATACCGCCGGTCGTTTGCACACCCGGCATAATCTCATGGAGGAGTTGACAAAAATTCGACGTTCCCTGAGCAAGCAGGATCCTGCTGCGCCGCATTCTTGCTACCTCGTCGTGGACGCCACAACCGGAAGCAATGCCCTCATGCAGGCGCGCGAATTCCACAAGGCCACCCCGCTGGATGGGCTTATCATCACTAAGCTTGATGGTTCGGGCAAGGGCGGTGTCGCCGTAGCTATCCAGGACGAGCTGAAAATCTCACCCGTCTTCATGGGCACCGGCGAACGAGCTGATGATCTTCATCCTTTCGACCCTCAGTCTTATATCGACACCCTCCTCTGATACGCCGAATCGCTATGAAACCATCCTTGCTTGGATGCACCCGCGAGCAAATAGCGGATTTCCTTCGCCGTCACGGTGATGTACCTGCTTTTCGCGTTACTCAGATTCTTGATTGGGTTTGGAAAAAACGCGTCACGGATTTTGAACAGATGTCCAATTTGCCGCCGGCTCTGCGCGATGAGCTTGCCGGAAACTTCTGCTTGCGTCCGCTTGAGGTGCAGGAGATGCACCACAGCCAATCCGGCAGCCATACCCGAAAGTTTCTCTCCCGGCTTACGGATGGCGAGCTCGTTGAATCGGTCATCATTCCCGCCGCGGTCGGACGAGGTGGTGCGCACAGTGATCGCATCACTCTCTGCGTCTCTTCACAGGTCGGTTGTGCTTTCGGCTGCCGTTTTTGCGCGAGCGGTATGCTCGGTTTTCGGCGCAACCTCTCTACCGCCGAAATAATCGGTCAAATTCTGGCTGCTCAGGATTTGACCCCCGGTCGTATAGACAACCTTGTGTTTATGGGGATGGGCGAACCTCTCGCCAATACGGATCAGCTCCTTCCGGCGCTGCGGCTTATCACCGATCCTTCCTTGCTCGGCATTGGTGCGCGGCATATCACCGTGTCGACATCCGGTCACGTACCGGGGCTTCGTCTTCTCGCTTCCTGTGGGGTTCCTGTGCGTCTTGCGGTATCGCTGCACGGGGCCAGCGACGAGGTGCGCTCTCAAATTATGCCGGTGAACCGCAAGTGGCCTCTCGCGCAACTCCTTCCCGCTCTCGAGCAGTGGAATCGCACCACCAAACACATGATCACCCTTGAGTACATCCTTATCTCAGGTGTGAACGATAGTCTCGACCAAGCCGAGCTTTTAGCCTCCCTTGCGCACCGGCTCAACGCTAAAGTCAACTTGATACCATACAATACTGTCCAGGGGCTTCCATGGACCCGTCCCTCCGAAGCTCACTGCCGCGATTTTTGTCATCGGCTTCTTATTCATAAGATTCCCGTTACCATGCGCTATGAAAAGGGGCACGACATCAATGCCGCCTGTGGTCAGTTACGTCTGCGTCGCTCCACGGAGCAGCACGATGAGTAACCATAACGGAATCGAGCCGTTTGTTTTTGTCCTTCATAAAGGAAAAACAGTGCGAGAAGTTGTGTTTTTATCATGAACAAAGGATTTCTTGCTTGACATTCCTTCTTCGTTTTTTATACTGCATATTATATTCCTATGAAAACGCGTCTCTCACTGATTGGTCTACCTGTTGCCATCGTATGTTGCTCGGCGTGGGCAGCTCCATCCGTCAGCACCAAGGACATCTCCGACGATGCCCTGAAGGATATTGCAACGGAACGACAGAAAGCCAGCCTTGACCTGCACGAAAAAGCAAAGGCTAAGGCTGATGAAGAGCGAGATAAGGCCATTCAGGAGGCTAAAGAAATCACGGAGAGGAATGACGAGGGTCTCAAGAAGACGATTCAGAAGCGCCACCTCAACAGCATGCTTCCTCCTTGTGATCGCGAACCGGAGACTCCTCGCGAGCCGAGCGATTATCACATCCGGTACTAAACGGCTCCGCTTGTTTCTCGATCAACCCACGTCTCTTTGTGCCGACGTGGGTTTTTTGTGTTCGGGCAGTCGGAGGGAAAATCAGCCGCGCGGGAGGCGGAGCGTATGCACGAAACTATTTCGTGGCGGACGTTCTCCCGCAAAAAGCAAGCGCAACTCGTGTACACCCGCTTCCAGTTTGTAGAGCAGCAGACAGCGCATCTGCCCTGCCTGTGTTTCTGTAAAGACGCAGCATGTTCCACGTCGCTCCGGCGTGAGCAATTTCCCTTTTTCGCCATCTTTCAGCTCCACCATGAGCGCAGCTATTCCTGCGGCATGCGTTTGTAGTCTCATTTGCGTTTCCCACAGGGGCATTCCCGTACACCGCTTCCAGTTCAGGGGTTCATGTTCTGCCTGAGCAAAACGCTCCTCTTCTCTTGTTTTTGCTTCGCGCGGGGTGCGGCGTTCTTTCATCGTTTTCCGGGCTGCATTCACCGTGCTCCATGTGATCCAGAGCACGATACAAAAACCACAGACCAACCACCATTGTGCGGCGGCGACAGCGAACTCCCGGTGTCCCATAGCGAGACATACCATGAGTCCTGAGCAAAAAATCATCGTGATGAGGAGCCCTGCCCAAAACCCGAGCAGCATCCCGGGAAAAAGAAGAAAAAGCAGCGTGTAGCGTAAAAAAGGACCGAGGTTAAGCGGCGTGCCACGCAACATTTCACGTTGTGTGACTGCGGTGTAGAGGCGTTCGAGTTCCTCCTCAGGTGTCGTCGCGTCAATTTTCATCCTATTGTCGTCGGGGAGCGGCTGCAGCTGGGTTCTTTCATGCTTTCACATGAACGAGCCGTATCACCATGCCCATGATATGCGTTTCTCCTGCATGCAGGACATAATTTTCCTCCGGCAGGAGCGCCACTTCCAGTGCGAGCATTCCGGTTGCCTCCTCACCACCCAAATCCGCCATTTGTTCGGCTCCCTTGATCCCGGGATGCCACACGACATGGGAGTGAGCCCGGATCCGTTCTATCTCCAGTGTACGTCCCCAGCCGGGATCGTGGAGGCATACTTCTCGATCCTCCGGCACCGGACAGTAGGTGCGGTCGATATGGCCGAGTGGAACGAGTGGATCCTCCGGGTGCGGGACAGCGTCTTCGGCGTATTCTCGGTAAGGGAGCTCCTCCAGTCCCGTAACCGCCACTTTCTCATGGTGACTTACCGCGAAATACGTATGCAGAGCGCAGGAGAGAGGGATATCCTCCCCATCCTCGCGATGCGAGGTCGCCAGCATGAGTCTAAGTTCGTTTTTCCCCATTCCTACCATGTATGTTGCCTGTGGCAATTTTTGATCATCCGGGTCGAGCGAGAAGATGAGTGTTGCTCTTCCGCTCTCGTGCTCCTTCTTTTCGTTGACCTTCCACGTGGAGATGCGGGCGATCCCGTGAGACGGCGACTGCTTCCCATCGACTCCTTTTCCGAACCATGGCCAGCATATTGGGACTCCGCCGCGTAGCGCCTTTCCTCGCTGGAAGATGGCTTTCTTACCCCAGAAAATAACGGGCTTCTCTCCCGCAGGTGTCCAGCTCAATACCTGACCCCCGTAGAGCGAAAATCGTAATTCGCCCAGTTTCGTGTTCACGTCAATGATCGGGAATTCCTCGCCGATTGGATAACTGTCCTTGATCATGCGCCTATCATATCACATTTCCCCAATCCTTGACAAGCTGCTCTATGCGCCATTCTTTGAAAACTAGGGCGACGGAAATTTTCATGCCGACGCCCCCAAATTGCGGGGGAGGGAGAGAGACCGTAGGTCCGTCGCTGATGCAGCGAAGGAACACGAGTCTGTTGCAGCGAGGTCCATCTTCCCTATCATCCACAGGTCGTGGTTCAATGCTCCTTTTTCTTCTCCGGCGAGATTCGAGGGAGTATTCGCTTTAACTGTTCCTCTGTTAAGAAGGAGGTGATGTCAATCTTGTCATCGCCCAGAATGACGCGTTCCTTATTCCGTTTGACGCTAAAGGAACCATGAGGAAATAATCTCTTTTTGGGCAAAGGATAGACAATGAGTTCCGTTAGCTCCTCCCAGAAAGGATTGTCCATTTCCTGATTGAAGAAACCATCTTCTATTTCATTGTGGCATATCCTGCGGTACAACTCGCGCGCTTTTCTCCTTGCACGTCGGTCTCTCGGGGATGTTTTTGCAAGAATTTCTTTACTACTCATATCCCACACCTCAAATCCCGTAACGCGCGGCGCTTGGGACAGATAAATTACCTCACTCGCCATCCATAAGCAGCTCGTCAGCGAACATGACATTAAAACGATGATAATTTTTATCGCTCGTTTCATTTGTTCTTGCCCTCCTGATTTGTTGCAGCGAGGAACAGAAGTCAGAGAGATTGAGTGCGGATAGAAGCGTCCTCCTCAATGGCAGCCCAGAGGGCGTTAAGTCCCTCTTTGACGCGAGTTTGGACATCGAGAGAATTGTCGCCGGGTTGGCTATGTGAGAAGAGATAATACTTAATTTTGGGTTCCGTGCCACTCGGCCGCACCGCAAAACTTCGACCATCCTCCATATCGAAAAAGAGCAGGTTCTCTGCCGGAACTGGATCATTCTCCGCATCCAGCATCTTACCATCGGAGAAATCACGCACGTTTGAAATGCGCGTGCCGTCCATTTGTGTGGGTGGGGTATCAATGTAACTCCGGGTGAGGGCGGCGATTTTCGCAGCGCCGTCGGCTCCTTCCATGACGAGACTCTTGCCGGCTTCGGCGTAAAAGCCGAATTGTGTATAGAGATCGTTGAGACACTGCAACAGACCCATGCCGCGAGATGCCAGGTAGGCATTGACCTCCGCCAGACAAAGAGCCGCGGCGTTGGCATCCTTGTCGCGCACAAAGTCTTGGGCAAGGTAGCCATAGCTCTCCTCCCCGCCAAAGACGAAATATTTGCTGTGGGTGAGTCGAAGGGCCCGGGTAGCAGCTTCGTCCATTTCCCGGTAATGGGGACGTAAATCGACCGGAATGGCCTTTTCGTATTTGCCGAGTTTGGCGGCGATGTACTTGAACCCGGTGAGGACATTGACGGTGGAGATACCGAAGGAGGCGGCAATGGCATCCTGCATGGGGCTCGTGACGTAGGTCTTCACCATGACAGCGTGCTTCGCGTTTCCATCGGTTACGAGCCCGAGCTCACGCATGCTCATGCACCGGTACCATGCGAGCAGACAACCGGTTTGATTACCCGTGAGCAGTTTCATCTTTCTGTTCTGAGGGTCACGCACAGCGATACCCATTCGGTCGCTGTCGGGATCTGTCGCAATGACGAGATCCGCTCCCTCCGCATCGGCTTGCGCAATGGCCATATCCAGGGCGGGAGCATTTTCCGGGTTAGGACTTTGCACGGTCGGGAAACGTCCATCCTGCACATCCTGAGCCGCGACGGTGCTAACCTTGCAGCCTAGTTCGCGCAAGAGGGGAACAATGCATCGACCGCCTGTGCCGTGTAAATTGGTGTAGACCACCTTGGCGGAGGTGTTGCCGAACACATCCGGACGCAAGATGATGCCTTTAAGGCGGTCCATAAATCGGCGATCCATATCTGCACCGAGGACGGTGAGACGGCCGCGCTGCTCAGGGGGAAGGGGGGTGTATTCGTCGGACTGCAGGGCATTCACCTCCGTGATGACGGCGCGGTCATGGGGAGAGACGAGTTGGGCGCCGTCGTTAAAGTACGCCTTAAAGCCGTTGTCGTGCGCCGGGTTGTGTGAGGCGGTAATAACGACGCCTGTGTCGGCGTAGAGTTCGCGGATGGCGAATGAGACCTCCGGCGTGGAGCATGGGCCGTCGAAGAGGGCGCAATCGCAGCCGAGTTCTGTGGCGATACGGGCGCAGTACTCCGCGAAGTCGCGCGAGAAATGGCGCGTGTCATGTCCGACGACGATGAGAGGTTTGCGTTCGCCCACAAAACGGCGCATATAGGTGATGAGGCCGCGCATGGCACGTCCGACGTTAAAGTAATTCATGCATGCCGTGCCCACACAGGGGAATTGGGGACGGTCATTGGGACCGCCTTCGCCCTGTTCTGCGTCGGTGACGACAGCGCCGATGGTTCGTCCCCGGAGTCCACCGGTGCCGAAGGCGAGTGTTTTATAGAAGCGGTTGTTCAGCTCCGTCCAATTTTTTTGGTTGACGAGTTGAGTGATGGCGGCAGGGGCTACAGGATCCTTCGTGCCGTCTAAAAGCAGCAATATATTCTGCAGGGAAGATGGGAGCAGGCTGCCTTCCTCTACCGCCTGCCGCAGGGACTGGTTGATTTGCTCGGTAATCATGATCGGTGAGTCATTGTATCACCTTTTCAGAGCAAACTCAATCCCAATGCATCGGCATTATACTTGATGTGGATCGCAAAATTAAATGCGACAGCTTCTTGGCACAAAAAAGGGGTGCCAAGAAGTTCAAAGTATACTATATT
>CANQSY010000046.1 GCA_947626635.1 uncultured Akkermansia sp. | reverse complement strand
TATAGTATACTTTGAACTTCTTGGCACCCCTTTTTTGTGCCAAGAAGCTGTCGCATTTAATTTTGCGATCCACAAAATTTTAATGAGTATCATTTAGTACTTGCAATCTCGTGAGCGACGTGATATATGTGGTGCTGTAGTCTCATCAGCTTTATGAAAACCCCCCAATTCAAGAAATACATCAAGAAAGGCTTCACCCTTATCGAACTGATGGTGGTGATTGCGATTCTCGCGACGCTGGGCTCCATTGCCTACGGTCCCATTATGGATCACATGAATGATGGCGATCGGCAGAAGGCCAGCACCAACATGAAGAGTATTTTTACGCTCTTGCAACAGTTCAAGATGGACAACGGTACTTTCCCCTGCGATGCCACAGGTGATCGCCTCCAAGAGGATAACGCCGACCGCGACTTCGGCGAACTCAAGGGAGACCATTCCAATGCTTACTTCCGTCAGCTCTTCTTCAAAAACGGAGTCGAATCCGAGAAACCCTTCTTTGCAAAAGTCTCCGCTCCCGGTCTCCAGATACTTGCAGAAGGTGATGAAAAGCTTGCTAACGGACAAGCCTTGCGTCCGGGGGAAAACGCCATGTCTTACGTGCTTCTTCCCGACCCACAGGATGACAACGTGAAGGTGGCGGTTTCTCGCAGCAACGTTCCTCTTGTCATGTGCTCCTTGTACCCGAGTAAGACCCCCTACGCAGGCGACAAGATCCTCATTGATATGAGCTCTTTCAAGGGACACTTCTTTGTGCTCACCGGCGATGGCGCTGTGGCCGATCACGAGAAGAATATCGAAGAGAGCCCGGACAATGATATGTACGGTGTCGTGCGTGCCAATAAGGATATTTTCCCGGAAAACAAGCGAGGGCGCGCTACGGGCAAAGATCACTTGGTCCTCACTCCGGAGGGTTGACTCTGTTCATCGCCGTTACGCTCGGCTTTTTCCAAAGAGGCACATCCTTGTGGGATGTGCCTCTTTGTTGGTATCAGACGTGAAGGATGTCCATCATAGAGTCTTGCAGGCTTGCTGCCGTAAGACGTGGTCCACCACGACGAGCCATGCCATGGCTTCTACAATGGGCACTGCCCGCGGTAACACACAGGGATCATGACGCCCCTTTCCGCGTAGCGTCGCCATCTCGTGCGCATCGGTCACAGTCTCTTGCTCCATCATGATGGTAGCGGTTGGTTTGAAAGCGAGGCGCATGAGAATATCTTCACCGTTGGAGATTCCTCCTTGGATGCCACCGGAGTGATTCGTGCGCGTGCGCACGCGGGCGCCCTCCATGTAAAAAGCATCGTTGTGTTCACTTCCCATCAGTCGCGCGGAGCCAAAGCCGCTTCCTACCTCAAATCCTTTGCAGGCCGGGATGCTCAGCATCGCGTGGGCGAGTGTTGCTTCCAGCTTGTCAAACACGGGGTCTCCCAGACCTGCCGGTGCATTCCGCACCACACAGCGGATGATTCCGCCTAGGGAATCCCCCTTGCTGCGCGCAGTTGTGATAAGCTCACGCATTTTTAAAGCGCTTGTCGCATCGGCTGTGCGTACCTCATTGCTTTCCACTTCCTCACGGCGCACCTTGTCAGACTCCACTTCACAGCGTACATCTCCCACTTGCTCCACCCAAGCCAGTACGTCAAGCTGAGGACACAGCACGTGCATCACAGCCTTCGCTACAGCCCCGGCTGCCACTCGTCCTATCGTTTCCCGAGCACTGGCGCGTCCTCCGCCGGCCCAGGCTCGTATGCCGTATTTGGCATCGTAGGTGTAGTCGGCGTGTGATGGACGGTAGGTATGCTGCATCTCGTCATAAGCCGAGCTACGTGCATCCGTGTTACGCACGAGCAGGGCGATTGGTGTGCCGAGTGTTTCCCCGTTATCGCTCACTCCACTAAGAATTTCTACTTTATCGTTTTCCTTACGGGGCGTCGTTAAGTCACTTTGTCCCGGTCGCCGCCGCCGGAGCTCGGCGTCGATTTCACCAGGACTCAACGGTATGCGAGGTGGACAACCATCTATCACAACTCCTATGCCGGCACCGTGGGATTCCCCCCACGTGCTTATCTTAAACAAAACTCCAAATGTGCTGGACATAATCTCTGACGCCCATCATACTCCAACCACGCCCGAGAATCAAGCTCCATGATACTTCGGCGCACACGCGAGTTCTGATAAATTTTCCCCGACTCATTCCAACTTCCCCCTGCGTTTCTACCGTCGCGCTTCGTGTACCCGCGCCACCGGTGCACTAGCGTCCAAATCGTCAATCGTAAATCCTCATCGACTTGTCGTTGATTACGGCTGTTTCTTTCGTTTTTTGAAAGAGGAATAGAAAGGAGTCGAGGTGTTTTTCGAAGAGCTCCTGCGTCGCGAGGAGGAACGAGGAGCAAGGGGGGACTTGCCCCTACGGCGAGAAGAGGGGGCCTGAGGGAAAGCCGGACGCATCATCGAGGTGGAACGGGACGACGACGCCGTGTTTTCGGGCGTGGCATCCTGCCGGTTTCGATCAATACGCACGTTGACCTCATAGCCGCAGAGGGAACACGAAGATAGATTTTTCGCAAGGCTGGGTGCTATTTCAGCGGAGACATCAACGATGGTATGTTTAAGAAAAATGCGGATATCGCCGATGCTGCCCTTGGGTGCGCCGCCTTCTTTGTAGAGCAAACCTGCTACGTCCTTGGGACGGATGTGGAGCAACTTGCCTGCATTGATGAAAAGCGGAACGGAATCTTTCAATGAGTCGCTTCCCGCGACGGAGGGAGCTGTCCTTCTCTCGCTCAGATGCTCACTGCGATCCTCAGGGATAGGTTGGAGGTCGCGTCGAGAGCGACGTTCCAGCAGTTCAAACATAGCGGCAAGCAGCTGTTCCTGCGGCAGTTCAAGATCACGCAATTCATCGGGAAGCTTGGTGCCTTTCATCTCCGTGGCGAGTTCCAAAATATCATCGACAAGTGCTTCGCGACGTACCTGGTACACGGCCTGCGCCGTCATGACTTTCTCTCGCTGCAAGCGGGTGCCGATAAAGCGTTCAATGCGGGCAAGAAGAGAAAAATCACGGCGACCGATCAGGGTGACGGCGCGACCTTTACGTCCGGCGCGAGCCGTGCGTCCAATGCGGTGCACATAGTCTTCCGGTTCACGAGGTAGCTCAAAGTTGACCACCACATCCACGTCGTCGATATCCAACCCTCTCGCGGCAACATCCGTCGCAACGAGCACGTTGAGATTCCCTTTGCGGTAAGATTCCATCACGCGCTCGCGAAGGGTCTGCGGCATGTCGCCGTGCAAGCGATCCACCGCATAACCGCGAGAAAGCAACCCATCCACAATGTCATCGACGACTCGTTTTGTGTTGGCAAACACAAGACCTCGCTTCATGCGACCCATTTCGATGAGACGACTGAGTACTTCAATGCGCGACGAAAAGAGAACCTCGTACACAATTTGCTCACAGGTGGGTACGGTGAGCACAGGGCGTTCAATGGCAATTTCTACCGGGTCAGTTGAAATACGACTCACGAGAGATCGTATTGATGGCGACATTGTAGCGGAGAAGAAGAGAGTTTGTCGGTGTGTGGGCAAGGCAGCAACGATGCGGTCGATTTCTTCAGCAAAGCCCATGTCAAGCATTTCATCTGCCTCGTCCAGTATGAGCATGGTGATGCTATCGGTGCGCAGCTCGCCCTGATCCATCAAATCCAATACGCGTCCGGGGGTGCCTGCTACAAAGGGAACACCCCGATGCAGGGCTGCCAGCTGCGGAGCAAAGGAAGTCCCTCCGTATATAGGAACGGCGTTCACACCCTCCATGAACATCGCGAGCTTGTCCACTTCGCGGCTGATCTGCACCGCCAGTTCCCGGGTAGGTGCCAAGCATAACACCTGCACCTGCGCCGTATGAGGCTCTATCTTTTCCAGCGCCGGGATGGTAAAAGCCAGCGTTTTTCCGGACCCCGTGTGCGACAAACCGACTACATCCGCCCCCGCCAAGGCCGGGGGAATGGCTTGCTCTTGGATGGGCGAGGGTGTTTCAAACCCCAGTACCTCGATTGCCTCTAATATCTCCGGACTGATTCCTAACTCTGCAAAGGTCATGGTCGTCGCAAGAATGCACTAACTGTACGCGCTTGTCAAGACGCAAAGCAGGTTTTATCCTCCTTGGTAAACGCATCCCGATATATTTCTCCGGGCGCATTCAACTCTCCCATCCATTTCGTCGATGATAAAAGCAAGGTCGACAAAACGGCATGACATTGACGGTTCAGCAAGGCGGTCGACGGCTGTAAGACCTCCCGCAGGGATCAGCGCCGATGGGGCGGCGCTGAGTCAATGGAGCGGCGCTGGGACGCCGCTATGGGTTCGCATTTTTCTTGGACGGGATGTGCGATCAACGCCGGTTGGCGCGGAAGTACTGGTAGTTGAGATAAGCGAGATAGGCGGCGATGAAGGCGTTGAAGAATTGAGTGTTGATGAGGGAGAAGATGAGAAAGGTCATGGAGATCGTGATGCCGACTCCGCCCGTGATGCGAGGGTTATCTGTCATGAGGTAGAGGGCTTTTCCTCCGTCGAGGGGAAAGATAGGAAGGAGATTGAAAATGGTCCACCAGATGGAGACGATGAAAAGCGTGTTGTAACATTGAAAGACAAAGGGGGAGAGTTCTCCGGTATCGTAGGCGAGAACGACCGGCTTCATGATGTCGAACAGGGAATCGGGGGTAAGTGAGATGATGCCGGAGAGGGGAAGATAGAGGGAATAGACAATGCCGGCGTGAAGATCGCCGATATGGATGCCGAGAATCAGTCCGCCGATGAGCGCGAGCAGAAGAGAGGCGCCGGGACCGGCGAGGACCATGAGGATGTGTCCGAGTCGAGTGGAAGGCGGATAGTTGCTGTAGGTGACGCCACCCAGTGTGCTGAGTTCAACAATGGAGTCTCCACCACCGAGGGCTCGACATGAGAAGGCATGACCATATTCGTGCACGAGCAGGCAGAGGATACCCGTTGCCACAAAAATGAGAGTGGGTACAATACTATAATTGGGAGAGTACGTGCTACCCAGTATAACCAGCACCAACCATACCGACGGGCGGATCAGTGTGGGAACCCCCGCCAAAGTGAACGATATGCATCCCGGGCCTTCCTGTATGTATGGCATACCCATCTTTTACCTGATAACGGTGCGTGTTTCAATCGCAATCCATTTCATGCATGACATTATGTGTGTCATCTTCCGTTTTCCGTGGAGATGTGATGGGAACGGATGGGGGGGATTCAGACCCTCCCCGTTGGGAAGTACCTGTATCACCGCACAGGCAGTACCCATGATCACTTTTCTTCACCCCGGGCGAGACTTCCCCGAAAGAGTCGGCAGCCACTTCTCCAAAAACCTTGCAAAATGGCGAGAGTGTGGTAGAAGGTAAAGAGATGATACGCAAATTAACTGTATCTGGGATCACAGTATTCCCGCAGGAGACGGCGTTCGACTTTGCGCCGGGCATCAACGTAATTGTCGGCGGCAATGACTCCGGGAAGAGTCACCTGATGCGACTGTGTTACGCGCTATGTCGGTGGGGTGAAAAGAGCCCGAGGCGTGAGTTCCCGGAGATATGGGCAGAAGAGGAAAGATTGCGCAAATATTTACTGCGCGCGTTTTCAGCACAGGAGCTTTCTTCGCTTGTGTCGCGCTCTCTTCCTCTGCCGAGAGCCTCTGTCCGTGCCTCGCTGATGGGTCACAAGGTGCCGAGCGGCTCCGCGGACCTGGCCTTCGAGCTCCAGGCTGATTGTGAAGCCAACGGCATCAGCATCAGCACCATGCCACAGCGCTTCCTGCGGGAACGGGCGCTGTTCATGCCCTCTCGTGAGGTGCTTACTCTTTATCCCTGCTATGTGCAGGTCGGCAAGAGGTATCCGGATCTGCTGGATGGTGCGGCGTGGGATATGTGTAGAGCCCTGGAGGCGGACCCGTTGAAGGAAGGGATTGAGAGTGCGCCGCTGCGACGGGTGCACCGATTGGCGGAGGCTTTGTTGCAGGGAGAGCTTGAACGAGGAAATGGGTCGCGTTATATGCTGCGTCGTGGCACGGAGAAACCTCTGGAGATGGGGCTGGTAGCTGAGGGGTTCAAACGTCCCGGTACGTTGGCGCTTTTGCTGGCGAACGGAGGTCTGACGTCCGGCGACACCCTATTTTGGGATGAGCCGGAGATGAATTTGAACACAGCTCATTTGCCCTTGCTTTGTGGGATGATGCTGGGGCTATGCGAGGCGGGGCTGCAGGTCGTGCTCAGCACACACAGTCTTTTCCTCTTGCGGGAGTTGGTCATCCAGCTCAGTCGCCCATCGTTCTCGACATTGCCCCGCCGCTTTTTTGGTCTACGTGCCACGCAGGAACCGTACCATGCAGTACGGGTGACAGCCGGAGACTCACCGGACGACATTGAGCCGTTGGAGAGTTTGGAGGCGGAGATGGAACAAGCAGACCGCTACCTGCGCTTGCCCAAACTTTCCCATCATGCCCGCTGAAGCCAACCAGTACGGAACAGCCTGCATCGAGGGCGAGTACCGTTTCCATTTCGACCCCGGTTATCTGGTGTGCCGTTCAGAGTGCTCTCCCTTTTACTCACGTCATGCGCAGAACTTTTGCAACAGCTGCAAAGAGATGGATTTCATGCTCTATCACCCGGGTAAAAAGGAACTTTGGCTGATTGAGGTGAAGGACTACCGTTTTAACGCCCGTCCTAAGGTGCAGGATCTGGTAGAGAAGTTGTGCCGCAAGGTGCGAGATTGTCTTTTTCTGCTGCGCACGGCTGCCCTCTGTGCCCCTGAGGAGGAACCGCCGGAGGGAATCTCATTGCGCGAGATGGCTCGCCTGAGTTTGAAGGCAAAGCATATACGAATAGCGTTCACCATCGAGCTCGGCGGCACGGGGCTTTATCCCCCAAAAAGTTTGTTGGCGCACATCCGCGATCTCCTCTACCACCAGATTCGTTTCATTGACCCCGAGATGATATGCTTGCCGATCACTGAATCCGGCGGCGTGGGTCCCTGGAGAATTTCACCGGCCGGTAACGAGCATTCCGCGCGCATTCAACGTCGTATGGAGGAAGCACGTCTCGCACACGAAAGAAAACTCCTCGAGCAGCGTCGCCGTGCCGCAGAAGAAAAACGATTGCGACGTGCCGATGAACGCAAAAAACACGCTATGCCTCTCTGGAAACGGCGTGCCCTCGAGCGTGAACGCAATCCTCATCGGGACCGTTCAACCTGACGAGGTCCGCACGTCCCTATTCATACACGACGACAATACGCGCAACGGCGGGAAGTTTCAGGGTAAGTTGCTCGGCAAGCAAGGTGAGCGAGGTGTGGGACTGTTCGACCGTGATGGACGATTCCATGGGAAGGGAGACGAAGCAGACCCGCCGTTTGTCCGCCGTGTAGATGCAGATAGACGTAGGCGCAGGAGCCTTGAGCTCCGCCATGGCAGCTTGTACGCGCTTCTCCCAATCATCCGGTACGGGATCGTTGAACTCCGAGAGAGTGCGTGTGGAGGGTTCAATATGGACGTATACGGCTGCGGCATTCAGCTGCCGCTTCACTTCGGCACGGAATGCCTGGATAGGCACGTTCCATACTCCGAGCGTTGCCTGCGACGGAAGCTCCATGTCTGTGAAAACAAGGAGTCCTTGCTCCGTTTCCAGTAAACGTAAACTATGCACGGCGAGACGCTGCGTGAGCGCAATGCGCCGGATGAGGAGATCGGGCGAGTCCGGTGCGGAGTCTTCCGGTTGCATATGGACAAGTGTCTCTGCGCCGGGAATGTTGTTGCTCACGAGGCGTTCAATGGCATCAGCGATTTCGTGAGCCGTATCAATGTGCATATCGCGCGGCATACCCACCACCATTTCGATGTAGGAGGAATTGCCCACGGATCGGACACGCAACCCACGCATGGGGTAGGTCGGCATTTGAGACTTCATGAGGTCGCTCAGCCGGGTGTAGAGGACGCTGTCGGTTTTGTCCATGAGGTTGTTGATGGCGGCGGATCCAAGGACCTTGCAAATGTGAAGGATGATGAGGGCGACAACGAGGGAGGAGAAAACGTCGGCTCGTATGAGTAGCCAGTAGACAGGCGAATCGGGAGAGACCTGGGAGGCGAGTGCTGCGCCGGTGATGCCGATGAGAACGGCCGAGCTGCTCCATATATCGCTGGAGAAATGAGCGGCATCCGCCTCCAGGGCGGCGCTTTGAGTTTCGCGAGCCACGCGTCGGAGCATGGCCGAGCGGTTGATATCGACAATGAGCGAGACGAGGATAACGAGAAAAGCCCAAAGTGAGATATCCACGCGCAAGGCTGCGGGGTCATCACTGATCAGTCGACCGACTGCCTCGCGGATGACCCAGATGGCTGTGCCGAGTAAAAGGAGCGTTTCCGCCAGCGCTGTGAGATTTTCTACCTTTCCGTGCCCGTAGGGATGATCCTCATCGGCAGGACGTGCTGCAATGCGCACGGCAAACAGCGTCCCCAAAGCCGCCATGAGGTCCAGAAGACTATGCAGCGCCTCGGAGAGGATGCCGAGTGAACCGGTGGCCAAACCCACCACGAGCTTCAGTAAGGAGAGTACTGCGCTCCAAAGTACGGAGGAAAGCGCTGCTATGCTCTTTTTGACGTGGTGCTCCATGGACACGGTATACGGAAGGATGTCGGAGAAAAAATGGGGAATCAGACTCCCAGAGCGGCCTTGATGCGGTTCAGTGAGGCCCGCAAGTCGGTGTCCTGCTCGAGTTTCTTCTCGACAGTGCGAGCAGCGTGGATAACAGTGCCGTGGTCGCGTCCGCCAAATGCGAGACCGATATCCTGCAGAGAGCAGGCCGTGTGGTGACGGGCAAGGAACATGGCAACCTGCCGAGGATGGGCAATGCCGGCGGTCCTGCGGCGCCCATTGAGATCGGCGACGCGTAGGCGGAATTCATCCGCCACGCATTGCTGAATGTCCCGAATGGAGAGCCTCCCTCCGCTTTCCTCATGCAGGAAGTCGCGCAGCTGTGCTCGGGCCTCGGCAACAGAAGGAGAGTGGTGCGAGAATGAGGCAAAGGTAGCCAATCGGGTCAGTGCACCTTCCAGTCGCCGTACGGAGCGCGTGATGTTTTTCGCGAGGAAATCCAGTACTTCATCGCCGACGAGTTGACTCCGCCATGCCCGACTTTTCGCTCGCAGGATGGCCATACGTGTCTCGTACGCCGGGGGCAGGAGAGTAACGGAAAGTCCCTGTTCGAAGCGCGAGGTAAGGCGGTCGTCCAGACCGATGACGTCAGCGGCGGGGCAATCTGCTGTGAGGACGATCTGCTTGCCGCTTTCAAAGAGAGCGTTGAAGGTATGAAAGAATTCGTCCTGCGTTTTTCCTTTCTGGGCCAGGAACTGAATATCGTCGATGAGCAAGACGTCGGCCTTGCGGTATTTTTTTCGGAAATTGCTCAGCGCTTCACCTTTGCGGGAGAGGGCGTCGATATAGCTGTTCGTGAAATCTTCGCTGGTGACGTAGAGCACGCGCGCTTCCTCATCTCGCTCGCGAAGGGCGTTCCCGATGGCTTGGAGAATGTGGGTTTTCCCCAGTCCCGATGCACCATGAATAAAGAGAGGATTGTACAGGCGTTCGGGATTTTCAACCAAGGCTTTCGCCGCCGCAAAGGCAAACTCGCTGTTCTCACCCACGATGAAGGTATCAAAAGAATAATCTTCGTTCAGACCGGTGTTGAAAGAAGACACGGTGCGAGCGGTGCGCGTGCGTTTTTTCGTTCGTTTCTGCGGAACATTTGCTACCTGTTCGCTCGCTTCAGTTTTCTCAAGCGGCAAATTGAGGAATGGAGTTTCCTCCTGTGCCGAATCCGACTCCTGTGCTCCTTTCCCCCGGGCCGCCGCCACAAATTCCAGTGTACGCCCTTCCCCCAACACCCTCGTCGCGGAGTTAATGATGCAGTCCGCATAGTTCAACTCCACCCACATGATCGGCAAATCCACCGGGTATTCGATTACCAGCTTCGTCCCCGTGTCCTCCTTCAGCTTAAGTTGACTCATGTAGGATTCAATCCCGTACGTCCCCACGTCCCCGCTGTGGCGCATATCCTCGACGATTCGCGTCCATGTCTCGCTCTCTCTGCTATCGGTCTTCATCCGGTCCTCCGTCTCTTTCCTGGCTTTTTGTTCTCGTTGCTCACCCCCATTCGGGTAGCTCGTTCCGTTTTCCGTCGGTTGTGAACCGGCCCCAATTTGCCATGCACCCCCCTTTCTGAAAAGACTTTTTTTTGAAAACTTTCTTTTTCTTTCAGTCCTCCTCTTTCTATGCACGTTCCACACCCTTCTTTTTTTCCTTCCTTCTTCTTCCAATCTTAACTTTTGTTGACTATCATTCTCTCTTTATTTTTCTCATTTCAAACGATAGGAATATGTATATAAATAATTGATAATCAGTATAAATTACTTATTGTTTATATTGTGAATAACTTTGTTCAAATTCTCTAGATACCCTAGTTTCAATGGGGAAAGAAAAGTCTGGCAAGGGAGGTAGAAATATGGTAGAGTGAGGAGAGAAAGAGGGCGCTGATATGAAACTGACGAAACGACCGCGAAGGAATCGCAAGAGCGAGGGATTACGGGGGTTGGTGAGGGAGACGAGTTTGAGTGTCGAGCAATTGATATACCCGATGTTTGTGTGGGAGGGGAACGAGGAGCAGGAGATAGAGAGTTTGCCAGGAAACAAGAGGTGGAGCGTGGAGGGGATAGCCAAGGAGAGCAGGAGATTGTACAGTGAGTTGGGGATTCGTTGCATCGATTTATTCGGAATTGTCGGGGATGAGAAAAAGAACGCGGATGGAAGGGAGGCTTGGAATGATGAGGGCGTCGTGCAGCGTGCGATTAGGGCCATTAAACGGGAGGAGCCGCGAATGATGGTGATGACCGATGTGGCCCTGGATCCGTACAGTACGTATGGGCAGGACGGTATCGTGCGCGAGTTGGAGGATGGGGGGATCGAGGTGCTGAACGACGAGACCGTCGAGGCTTTGGTCAAGCAGGCATTGAGCCACGCGCGTGCCGGGGCGGATATCATATCGCCGAGCGACATGATGGATGGACGAATTGGAGCAATACGCGCGGCTTTGGATGCGGCAGGTTGGGAGCAGGTGTCTCTGCTCAGCTACACCGCTAAGTATGCCTCCTCTCTCTACGGTCCTTTCCGAGGAGCTCTGGGGAGTGCGCCCAAGAAGGGGGATAAAAAGAGCTACCAGATGGATCCGGCCAATCGACGGGAAGCCGTGCGCGAAGCCTTGCTGGACGAGGAAGAGGGGGCCGATATGCTCATGGTGAAGCCGGCGACGTATTATCTGGATGTGATAGCGGAGTTGAAGGAAAAGACACATTTGCCAATAGCGGCGTACCACGTGAGCGGCGAGTACTTGATGATTCAAGCGGCTGCTGCCTCCGGGTGGTTGGATGCGAAACAGGCCACGTTGGAGGCACTGCTGAGCATCCGCCGGGCAGGGGCGGACATGATTCTTACGTATGCGGCGCCTCAGGTAGCGCAATGGTTGATGGAGGGGTGTTGATCGGTTTTCGGGAAGTTGAGCGACGCTGTAAACGGGAAGAAATCATGGGTGAGAAGCTCAAGAGAATGCTGATGAGGAGCGACTTGTTACTCGTCATCCTGACGGTGGGGGTGAGTTTCTTGCTTTACCAGTATTTTGCGCCGCAATATGACACCTCCTACACGGAGGAGGAACAAGCGCCCATCGTCCATGCAGATCGGGTTCCCTCTGATTCCCCTGAGTCCGTGGATGAGGTGGTGCCCCCGAGCGGTACACCCGTGCGCTTTCTCATGTACAACGTCCATGATTATTTCGTCCAGAAAGATCCTCCGCGTGCTTCGTATCCGCGTAAATACAAGTCGCGAGCTGAGCGAGAAGCTGTTGCTGACAATATTGCGTCCGTCCGACCACAGATCATTGGTCTCGTTGAAATAGGCGGTAGCGCGGCCTTAGAGGATCTTGCTGCTCGACTTGCCCGCAGGGGTCTTAATTACCCGCATGGGTTCGTCCTGGAGCGCTGGGGCGAGAATCGCGCGCTTGCCATCCTTTCCATGTATCCGATCACGCGCAATCAATCGATTGCCGATCTCCGGCTTGTCGGACGCACGGACAAACGTATGCTGCGCGGACTGCTGGATGTCACGATTACCACCCCCGACCATCGTCCCTTCCGTATTGTCGGCGTGCATCTTAAATCCCGCGTATCGGATGATCCGGTATCGGCGGAAGAGCAGAGGTGTCGAGAGGCTCGAACGCTGGCTGATCATGTACGCCGTGCCATGCAGAAACATCCTGCCATCCCGGTGCTGGTCTATGGCGATTGGAATGCAGGTCCGACGGAGTCGTCTCTCGCTGTGCTGACACGTGGCAGCCGTCGTGCCGAATCCCTCCGCCGTCTCGCCCCTCTCGACTCGCGCGGTGAGACGTGGACGATTTATTACCGCACAAACAATGTGTACAGTACCTTTGACCAAATATACGTTAATCACGTGCTCTCCAAGCGCATGGGAATGAAGGCGGATATGGGAATCGTGGAGGATCGTGACCCCTCGCGACGTAGTAGCGACCACCGTGCCGTATGGTGTGATCTGCGATGAAGTAAGAGCACCGAATATACTTCCGAAAATTCCGCAAAGTTATCGCTTATCTCAAGCTCGCATCACGAGCTTTCGCTCCTGCGGGGGCACCCTGTGGGCTGGCTGCTCGGTCTCCCTGCTGTCGGTCGCTTTCGCATCCCAGCGCGATAGCGCGTGAATCTCCTGAAATTATAAATCCTCAATGGTTTACGCGTCGTTATCCTTATGGGTTTGCGTTTCTCTTGGGGATGGACGTGCGCCGGGTGGCACCTTCTGTTCAAATAGACGAAAGTTGAGCAGGGAGGTAGTGCATTTGACGGATGGAGCGCGCCCAACGCTCAAAAGCCGCAGCTCGCTGTATGTCGCTTGTTTCAGGCGAGCTTACGGAGGATGCCCAGTTCGACACTTTTTCCGCGAGGTCGGCTGCTTGCTCGTGTTTTTCCATCTGCAGGAGTTTGTATACTGCCCCGGCCCCGGCATAGTAGTACATGAATCGGCAGGTGGGATCCGCTGCGCCTTCCGCGTGTTTTTCATCGTTCATGACGCTCAGGTAGTCCTGGAGGGCTACTTCATCGCGTGCCGCGCGCGTGCAGAGGGCAGCGTGTTGCAGCCGAGCGCGCATGAGCCACACGTGCGGCAGCTCGGGGATGGTGAAGATACGCTCGCAAGTTTCTATGGCGTGTTGCAGAGCCTCCGCCGTCGTCGTGTAGCTTAGGGAATCTGCAAGTACGCTGTAATAGGAGGCTTGTTGGTCCGCCGGGAGATTCGTGGCGTCCAGCCCTGAGAGCAAGACGAAGGCTTCATCCATTCGGTTGATCCTCGCAAGAACAGATGCTTGCTCAATAGAGGCGACGGCGGAAAGGGAGCTGTCCTGGCGCACACAGTCAGCAAAAAGTCGGACAGCGTGTTCCAAGGAGGGCAAGGTGCCGCAACGCTCGCACTCGCGCCCGGCGTAAAGAAGGGTAGCTGCCTTGTCCTCGCCCGGAGTTTGGTGACGGGAAAGATCCAGCAGAATATCCCTGGCTAAGGCATGTTCGCCCTGTTGTGCGTGACGATCCGCTAAGTGGAGAGCAATTGCCTCCTTGCGCTTGAGGGACGCGGTCTCTTTGTAGATGCGCTTAAGGAAGATTTCGGCCCTGTTGCCTTCGGCTTCGGAGGAAAGGTCGGCGGCCTTCTCAACAAGAGCCGCGTAGTGTAATTCCTGCTCATCGGTCCATTTTGCACGTTGCTCCCTGCCATAGGAGAGCAGCCTTGCGAGAGCCGCATCCGGATCATCCCGAATCGTGAGCCCCACCTCGGTCAGCAAGACATCCGTGCTTTGTTCATCGGTCGGGGAGAGCGTCAGCACTTCCTTAAGTTCAGCCAAAGCACGCTCCTTTTGTTCCGGAGGCAGAAGGCGCGCATGAGCGAGCAGCAGGGCACAACGAGTAGGACGATCTGTGGAACCACTCAGGATTTGTTCGCTTAATTCCGTGTCCTTAGCGACCATGGCGCAGATGAGCGCGTTGACGATGGACGGCGTGAGGAGGGCTTCATCCGCCTCATCCGCGGCCAGTAGAAAGGTCTCCGCGGCGTAGGCAGGACCCTGCTCCGTACTGTGAGCCTTCAGAAAAAGCCCTCTCGCGTCTTCCTCTTCGTGGTCCGTGATACTGGAGAGCAGGGCGTGATAGGGAAGCGTTTGTTGCGTCAACCCATTGGCGAGTAGGTAGCGGATGTGTTCCTGGAGAATCAGTCGCGTCGTCGGATTCCCCGGAAGTTCGGCAGCGGCGAGGTTAGCGAGGGATGAGGTGTCAATCCCAAGAACATGATTCCGGCGCATCATGGCAAGAATTGCAAGCGCTGCGCGGTCCGGGTGGGTCGTGTCTTCCATCCACTCGCGTAGTTTCTCGCGTGTATACTCGCTCTCTTCTACGGAACCATGTTCATGGAGCCGCCGAAAAGCCTCATTCAGCAGGGCAGAATCAGCATTGGCAGTAATAAATTGCAGAAGAGTTTCTTCTCCTTTGCCGATGTCCTCTTCTTCCATCTCAGCTCCGTCGGAGTTGTCTTCGGTCTGTGGGGTCGCCTTCTCCTTGTCGTAGTACAGTTCGGCGAGAGCCAGTCGCACCCGCTGCCGCATGATGAGACTGAGCTCAGGGTCATTTTCCAGTAGCCGTGCGCGTTCGATCCCTTCGCTGTAATTTCCCTCGTGGCGCAGCGCGTGGATGCTCAAGAGCTTAACAAGCGGTTGCAGCTCCGGCATCTGCTTCGCTTTCTCGCGTAGCTGCTCGTAGTCGCTCAGGTCAGCGGTGGAGGAGTAGCGCAGTTGTTGCTCGACAAGACAGGCAAATGCAAGAGTCGCTATTTGTTCGTCTCTGCTCTGGGAAAGTTCCCTCGCTATGGTCGTCAGGTCAAGTTCCGGACATATCTGAGCACAGTACAACAGTCCGCGAGCCGCAAAGGGAAATAACTTGTGTTGCTTCGGTACCTGCCGTAGATAATTCGCCGCCGCCCGTGGGCGCTTCAACTCCAAAAGGATACGCCCCATCCAGAAGGCGCGCTCCGGTGTCGTTGTTTTGTCCGGAGTCTCTTCACTGAGCACATGAAGAGCCTGCAGCGCGTCCCCTTCGCGCAGCAGTTGTTCCGCGCGGTGTTCTGCCGATTCATCTGCTGCGTTGGTTGAGAGAGTCAACAGGATGCCGACCAGTGTGCTCCACCGTGTCTTCATGATGCGGGAGCTTGGTTGGGAGTGACGGCTCGTTGCCGTAAAAATTGTTCCACGTAGCGGAGACCGGAGGCTGTGAGAGCGGCATCCTTGCTGCTGTTTTTCACGCGGTTCACGGTGATGTTTTGCTGCAGCGTGGGGGACGGGGTACAGCGGATAACGGTGGGCTTTTGCACGGCCTGGTTGCTGGGATAAAAGCCAAGTGGTACCCCTTCTGCGCTGAAAGCTATGTCCAGCGCGACGGGGCGCGAACTGTTGTTCCCGTGGTAGAGGAAGGGGTGCCGTCTCAGGATGTCGATGCGCTCTCCATGGTAAGGAACGCGCACGCGGTAGTGTTCTTTGAGTGTTCTCCAATGCTCAGTGAGTGATACGGGTTTCCCTTCGTACCCCGCAATAAGCAGGGGAGAGGGATCGATACCTACGAGATTCAGTCCGTTGTAGATGCCGTGTTTGTTGTTTGGCAGACAAAAGGTATCATAGGCGGAATTGATCATGAGGCAGATTTCGAGGTGCACGTGGGAACGCTCTTTGTTGATGCCGGCTCCGGAGTGCCCCATGATGCCAAGATCGTTGCCGGTGCCTACCCTCTGCCCCACTTTGCAGTCTACCCGCGACAGATGCGCGTAGAGACTGTATATCGTCCCTTCGGGAACTTTGTGAGCCACAACGACGTATCGTCCGTAGTTGCTTAACCCCGGTTGCTCACTGACGTACGCCACCACCCCCGGCGCGACGGGGTGAATGTGATCCTGCGGCTCTCCCGCGGTATCACGTCGCATAGGTTTGATGTCAATTCCCTCGTGGAGGTGGCTGTAGAGCAGGGTGCCGTCCGATGCGCGGAAGGGATTGCGCACCATGCCGTAGCCGCCGGCCTCCCAGGGCTTGCTGCGCACCCCCTCGAAATTGCGGTCGCAGTACATGAGAAAGTCTGCGCCGCGACCATTCGCTAACGCGTGATTTGCCGTGGGAAAGCGATACACAAGATTCACGGGACCGGCCCCGAGGGGTAGCGCAGCAATAAGCGCCATGCAGAGCTGGACAATAGCACTTCTCATCACGACGCGCTGTCAAAAATCTCCCCAATGACTCGTCCCGTATAGTCCTTTTTCTGATTCTTCGTATCTTTCTTCATTTTGGGAAGGGGGCGCGGGTTCTTGTTGGAAAAGCGCTTTTTCTCCATATCCGGATTTTCCGGGGTGATGTCGCGGGCAATCTGCTTCAGGTCGTAGCCATTGAGTCCGCTCCAGATCACAAGTTTGCCGTCCGTGATGGGTCCGTCAATGCGCAACGGCTGGAACGCCAGACCATTCACGACAGGAAGAATCAGCATCCCCTGCCGATTAACCGTCGCCATGTACAAGCGGTTCACTAACTCCTTCTTGAGCGTGAATACAACCCCGAAACTGCCATCCTGCATGCTCATAAATGAGTGATAGGATGCTATATTCTTGTGGGTGACAATCGGCATCCTTGTGTACGGTCTCCCATTGTACATCAAAATGAACTTTGCACTCATCCCTTCGGAGCTATCAGCTTCCGAAAGGAAAAATATAGGATAGGGCTTTTGCTGGCACGCGCACAACGCGACAACAACCGCGCTCACTAACGTCCCTATGATCCGTTTGGTCCTCTTCATAGCTTCCCCACCAGTCTATCATATCTTCCCCCCTTCGTCAATCCACAGCAACCCCGCAAGCCACACGCGCAATCGGACAAAAATGAGTGTACCGAACGAGGGAAAAGAGAACAAAGGAATTATCAATTGGACAGAAATAGTG
>CANQSY010000045.1 GCA_947626635.1 uncultured Akkermansia sp. | reverse complement strand
GCAGGCTCTCTTCACGGAGGCGGAGGAGCTGTGCATCTACGACGAGCGCACACTGTCGCTCACGCTGCGCCACTCCGTCCCCCTGGCGGAGCTGAGCGCCTCCCGTCTCCTGCACGCCGCCGAGCCCGGCTTCTATGCCGAAGCAGGGAGCGATTACGCCCGGCGTTACGCCCGGCGAGTGCCACCCACCACCGGCGCCTACGAGATCGAGCGCGTGGAGACCGGACGCCTGATCCGCCTGCGGCGCGTCGCTACCTGGTGGGCGGAGGATCTTCCCCTCTTCAGGCACACCTGCAACGCGGACGCCATCGAATTCCATTTCCTCACGGATGAAGCACAGGCATGGGAATTCCTGCTGCGCAGCAAGCTCGACATGGTGCAGACGCGCAATCTCGCGGCTTGGGAACGCTACGCGGACTCGCGGGACCTCGTGCGTCTTGAATGTCGCTCCCTCACCCCGCAACCTCCCTACGGCATCGCCCTCAATGCGTCCCGCCTGCCCGACCGGCACCTTCGCCGTGGGCTGCTGCACGCGATGGACATGGAACGGGCCGTGGCCCTGCTTTTCCGGGGCGAGGGCGAGAGGCTGCGTTCCTTCTTTGAAGGCTACGGCACGTTGACACCCGCCGACACCCCGCGCACCACCTATGACCCTGCTCTCGCACGCGCCGAATTCGTCCGAGCAGGATTCGTCGAAACCGGTACCGACGGCATTTTGCGCAAAAGGGACGGGACGCGTCTCTCTGTGCGGCTCTGCTATGTGCCCTCCGAGAAGGTGAGCACACTCGTCTCCATCCTGAGAGAAAGCGCACGAAGCTGCGGCGCCGAAATCATCCCGGAGCCGCTTCCCTGGCAGCTCTGTGCGCAGAAGGTGCGCGCCGGGGAGCACGACCTCACCTTCTGGGCCACCGTACCGGCGGAGCCTCTCCCGCAACCTTCGCGCTACTTCCACTCCTCCTCCACCGGCGATGAAGCGCCCTTCTGCCTGCGGGATGAGGAAATGGACGCCGCACTGGAAGACTGTGCCACGGCACAATCTCTGCCGACCTTTGCACAAGCGTTGGCACGCGTGGACCACCTCGTGCACCATCTCGCCATTTGGCTTCCCGGCTGGAAAGAGAATCAGATTCGCGTCCTTCACTCCCCACGCCTCCATTTCCCCGCCTCCCCGGGCGCTTACTACGACGTCATCGACAACCACACGCTGTGGATTTCTCCGGAGAAAGAGGAAGGAGGTGTCCCGTGATGAGGCCCCCCCTCCGACGCTCCCCCGCATCGATTCAACGAAGAACATTGGGACGTGCGGCTGCCGGAACTGCACTGCTGCTCGCCGGCGCGGCTTGTCTGATGGGAGTGATCCGTCTGCACGAACGAGTCGTTGCCGACGCCCCGTCTATCCTCTGTCGTCTCACGTCAGGCGAAAAGCCCCCGCCTGCGTCGACTCATCCTCTCCCCGCCACACCGGTCTTCTCCCCTGCACTTCCCCCGCTGCCGGAAACGTCCTACCATGAGCTCCCGCCCCCTGCCGTGGCTGAGATGCCGTCCTTCCCGACCGATCCCATGGATGAAGACCCGGTCTTCCGGACAGAGGAGCTCACCGCCTTCGCGGAAGAAGTCCCACTACATACGCGCTCCTCTCCCACGCCACGTCCTTCGCCACCGCCCCGTCCACTTGCGACGGTCAATGCCGCCGACAGCCGACGCGCCTCCTACACACCACCCTCCTACAAGAGCGCTCCGCCGCCTCCCTACCCTGCCTCTATGCGTCAGAGCCGGGTGGAGGGCACAGTGCGACTGCGTATCTATCTATTGACGGACGGCAAACCCGACCACGTAGAGATCGTGGACAGCAGCGGCTACGCCGAATTCGATTCCGAAGCCAGGTCCTGGGTGCTGAAGCATTGGCTCTTCACCCCCGCTCTGAGGAACCATTCACCGATACCCTCCACCGTTTTGACTCGGGTGCGCTTCGTGCTTCAATGATGGAGAGTTCCCTGCGGCGCAGACGGGACAACATCCTTTGCTCGAAGCTTCTCGAGATGCTCAGCCCAAGCGGAAGCCTCGCTCTCATTTTTTTCAGCCTCGGGTCCGTTGCGAAGCAAATCGATAAGAAGCTCTATGGCCTGCGGGTAGTCCTGTCCGGCAGCCAACCGAATATACCTCATGCCGTTCTCAGCATCCTTCGGCACGTCTTCCCCCTGCAGCAGCATGATGCCATACACCAACTGCGCCCTCATGTCACCGCCGCGAGCCGCGATGGCGTACCATCGGGCGGATTCCTTCATATCGCGCCGGATGCCGCCGCCCTTGCCCAGAGCGTAGATGTACCCCAATGAGCTGGCTGCCTTCGCCGCCACGGCAGGATTGCCCGACTGCACAGCCTTCCGGAGCCATTCAGCTTGTTTGGCGGCATTTAAATCGCCGGTTGCCGTTGTGAAGGCCCCCATGTAATATTGCGCCTCCGCAATGCCGGCTTCCGCTGCCTCCTTCCAGTAAGCGCGCGCCTTCAATTCGTCTCTGGGTACTCCGAGTCCGCGACGATGAATAAGTCCCATGTACACGAGCGCCTCCTTGCTCCCCTGGTCGGCTGCCATCGTGAACCACTTGAGCGCTTCTTTGCCGTCCTGCTTGACCCCTCTGCCTCCTTCGTAATAGAGGCCCCCTAAATCGGTCTGCGCCTGCAAATGTCCTTCCTCCGCCGCGCGCCGCAGCCACTTGAGCGCCTCCGCCGAATCCGAGGCCTCATGTTCCGCATTCGGTTTGATAAGCTCCCGAACGCGGGCATACATCTCCTGCGGTGTAGCGGGCTCCGCGTCCTTCTCCGCTCGATCGCAGCCTACCAGCACGGCAAGCATAAGGAGCATCTCCGTGATGAGCCACCGGCTTTTCATGCTTTGACTCTAGCACAGGTACGAGCGGTTAGCAAGCCTGCAAGGCAGGGCAAACGCAGAGCGTTTGCTATTTACGATTTACGATTTACGATTTACGATTTACGATTTACGATTTACGATTTACGATTTACGATTTGGGATGCTAGCGCGCCGATGGCGCGGGGATGCGAAGCTGTAGCGTAGCGGAATTTTGGGGCAAAGCGGGTCGTTAATGAGGAAAGCGGCGGGAGTTATGCCCTGCCGTCTCCTTGGCTTTGCTTAGATAAATCGTAAATGGGAGGTATCAGCCGCCTTGGGGCGTCGGCAGCTTTGACGCTTCGGCACCACCCTGCCTCAGCGCCCTGCGGGCAACGCTCACGCGTTGTCCAATCCCACTCCGAGCCCTCGGCGGCTTTGCTGGAACGCGCGTAGCGCGCGAGTTACCTGAAATCGTACCTCGTAATTCGTAAATCGTAAATAGGCGCCGATAGGCGCCCAAGCCCCTCCCCTCACTTCAGCACGCGGCCGATTTGACGGTAGGCGGCAGTAATGATGGGGATAGAGGAGACGAGGATGCACCCGAGGAGAGTATAGGAAATGATGGCAATTTCGGACGATATTTGCTCCAAGGAGAGCGTGTAGTTGCCCAGTTTGAGAATTTCCACGACGATCACGCGTTGGAAATACATGAAGGTGGCTATGGCTCCGGCAAACGAGAGGCCCACCAGGAGGATGTTTTCCACGATGAACGCGCCCACCAGCAGAAGAGGGTGGATGCCGAAGCTCTTCATGAGCGTGTAGATGTACTCATTCTGTCGGTACTCCATCCCGGCCAGAGCCGTCAACAAAATGCCGACGACAACGCTGATGCCCAAACAAAAGGCTATACGGCACTGCATCTGCTTCGCCAGCACGACGTCCATCTGTCGGAGCACGTCGCTCACAGAAGCAACGTTACCCACCAAATGTTCATAGCGTAGCAGGTTTCTCATCATCCGCTCCACGCGCAGCACAGACTCGGACGACACCAGGTGACGCACGCGGATCAGCACAGTGGTATGGCTCATCCCGGTGCTTGTCAAATAGGATGGTATGTGATCCGGAGGAACAAGGAGAATCATCCAATTAGGGAGAGACCTGTACAGGAGGTGGTCCTCCGGCACGTTCTTGACAAGCGCCTGGAAACGCACTCCCTTTGCCTCCACCGTACAGGGACCGGGCGGCATGTGCGATTCTTCCGGGTTTTGCAGAATGGTGGGACCACCGCTCGGCGCAAGCAGGGGCAGCACCTGTCGGGATCGGTTAAAAGGGTACGTGTAAGCGAGAATGTTGCGTCCGTTTTCCAAGCGGACATAGCCGAGAGATTGAAAGACGATGGAATCGGCATCCATGAGTTCGCTCATTTCCTTCTGCGTAGGGACGGATCCGTACCCGCCCACCAACCGGGACACCACCATGTTGCCTCCGCGCTTGATGATCTTGTCGCGTACGACATTGAGCGAAATCACGTAACCGCCCAAAGCGCCCAGCGCGCAAAGCGTCAGAAAGTAAACCACCAGAATACGAGCTATCGGACTGGACACGCGCGTGAACCAGCGATGAACCGTATCCTTAGCGAGATACAAGATGGTCAAAATCAATGAGATCATCGGCTAGGTCCAGCAGTCGCGCGTCGTGGGTGCAAATGATACAGATGCTATCCGCCGCATCCTTGAGCACGAGATTTTTTATGATCGTTGTGTTGTCGTCATCCAACCCGGAGGTGGGCTCATCAAGCAAAACGGTCGGCGCATTTTTCATGAGCGTCCGCGCCAGGGCGGCGCGCTGGGCCTGTCCGCCGGATAGCTTATCGGCGCGGCGGTGTCGCAGCTCCTGCAAGCCCAGGTCGGTGATGAGCGCCTCACATCGCGGCTTCCATTGTTTACCCGGCAGCATCGCCATCTCCGCCGCCAACCGCAAATTGCGCTCCACGCTCATCAGCGGCAGCAGGTTAATCCCCTGGAACATATACGCCACGCCCCGACGATGATACGCCCGGCTCGTCACCTTCATCCCCAGCGGCGTCACGATGCGACCGCTGTCCGCCTTCAGGTACCCGGCGAGCAGCTTGAGCAGCGTCGTTTTCCCGCTGCCTGAGTACCCTTTCAGCACCGTGATGCCGCGTCGAAACTCATGCGAGAAATGGTCCAGCACCTTCTCGCGTCTCGTGTAGCCGAAGGTTATATCCTCGCACACCAAGTTCATGGCAGGTCGTCATTCTGAGGGGTTGCCGGATGGATCAGGATATCGCGCTCAGCGATGATCACGATGACGTATCCCGGGTAGGCCTTATCGACAAGTTGAGCCCAGTTTTCGCACTCTTCCGCCGCGGGATGGGTGAGCAGCTCCGCTTTGTGCACAAGCCGGCAGTCCGGGGGCGATGAGAAGAGGAGTACGGCATTGGAGCTTCCGCCCAGCATCTTGTAAGCTGTTTCATGATCCTTGGGATCCAGCCTGAAGAAATACACCAGCATATCCCCTGCCCCGTTCGTGTTTTTCTCCACACGTCGGTACGCGTAGGTGCCGCGCAGCTGCTTTCCTTCCGGCAACTCGATGTACACGCTGAAGTTTTCCGGCGGCAAGAGGCTCAAATCGGAATCCGCTATATCAAGCGTGACGTAGAAGGAGGAATCATCACACACGGTGGCGAAGGGACGCACCCCGTTCTGGATATACTCAAAGGGTTTTGAGGGGTCCTTCGGCATGGAAAAGTTGTACTGGATGCGTCCGGAAAAGGGCATGCGCAACGTGAGCGCCTCGTGCTTGCTTTCGAACTCGGTCCGCTTATGACGCTCCATGGTACTGAGCTCGCGTTTGAGCAGGTTGATGCGCTCCTCTATATCGGCGAGTGTATCCTGGGAGGCATTGCCATTCTCGGGTTTATATTCTTTCGCGTAAGTTTTTTCGCCCTCGCTGAGGTTCATGTAGAAGGCAAGTTTGTCGCGCTGGACCTCCAACTTCCTGATTTCGTCTTTTTTATTGAGGCGATCGCGGGTTAACTGCAACTCCATGTCCTCGCGTTCCTCCTCCGTCTTTTCCTTGTCCATCACCGCCACGATCTCCCCCTTCTCCACACGCCCATCCTTCGCCAAATTTAAATCGCTTACGATCCCTTTTTCCGAGAACACCAACGTGGAAAATTGCTCCGGCACAATCTTGGACGGATACTTCCCCACCGCCACAACATCCCCCCGCGCCGGCAACAGCATCGCCAGCCCTGCCACTACGGTGATGAGATATCGCGTCATCTTTCGTGCTGTTTCACTCGTCCTCATCGGGGCAACCCGAGTCCTCCCGTGATTTTGCGCATTTCTCCCTCCATCATGTTCTTGGATGCCTTCAGCGCGTCCTGAACGGTCTTAAGAATCAGGCTTTCGAGGAATTCGACGTCGTCAGGATCCACCACGGAGGGGTCGATGTGGAGGGCAACGAGCTCCCCGGCGCCACTGGCCGTTGCTTTCACCTTGCCGCCGGCGCCTTCAGCGGAACATTCCTGCGCAGCGAGGCGGTCCTGAGCCTGCAGCATGCTGTTTTGCATGGACTGCATCTGCTTCATGAGTTTTTGAATATTCATAGAGGGTCTTATCGGATAAGTTTAGCATGAAATTCATTGATAGCAAGCTCAATGAGGGGGTCCTTGTAAAACTCCTCATTCGTCATGAAAGCCTTGGACTCGCCGGACGAGGTCTCGCCCTGCTTCGCCGTGGACTTGCGGTCGTCCTTCCGAGACGCGGCTTTCTTGGGTTCGGAGGGCATCGGTTCAGGTACGGTGGGATCCGGCTCCGGCGGCTCTTCCGGGCGTGGGGGCACGCTCTCATCCATCACCATGCGCAATCTCGTCATGGGAGTTCCTCGCTTTTCCGCCTCATCTTTGAGCAAAGCGATCACGTCCTCGCTCAACAGCGCATCCCGACTATCGGTGTCAGCCGGATGAATCGCCACGGTGATGAGACCGTCGTCCTCGCCGATGAAGAGGGTGTTGCCCACACTCCCGGCCTTCAGCGGTGATATCTCGCGCGCTCCCTGAAGAACGGCCTCCCAATCCTCCGCTGTCATGGCGTGCGTCTGTACCACCGACGAAGGAGGTTCCGCCGGCTCATCAAATTGAGGCGGGGCATCATCAATCGTCTCCACTTTTTCCTCCGGTTCCCTCTCGTTGACCGGTTCCGGGGTACTTGCCTCCTCCTGCGAGGCAGCGACCGCGACAGGCTCATCTTTTTTGTCGGGTGGGGGGGCGGTGGCACCCGTCGTTTCCGGGAGAGGTATATCCGGGAGCAGGGTGGTGGCAATGGGAGTTTCCGGAATAGGCGCCCCATTGAGAGCCCGGATGATATCGCTGATATTAGCCTGCGCGAGGGAGTGGACGGCCTGGATGAGTCCCATCTCGAGGTGCAATCGTTTGTTGGTGCTCCAGCGCATCTGCTCCTCCGCCGCGGAAAGTGATTCCATCAGCCCGACGATCTTGTCCAACGGTATCCGCGCCACGTGCTGCATCAGCGTATCCTTCCACGTTGCCGGCACACTCAGTCCCCCCTCTTCCGGAGCGACCTTCGCTATCAGCAGCTCGCGTACCATTCCCATGACCTCCGACAGAAATTGCCCCATGTCCCTCCCCGCCTCGGATAACTCGCTCACCAGCCTCAGCAAACTCGGCAACTCCCGCCCCAGCATATACGCCACAGCCCGCGCCACGGTGTCCCTCCCCGTGATGCCAAAAATATCCCGCACGTTTTTCTCCTCGATGTCCTCCCCGCAGAAGGACACCAGCTGATCCAACATCGACTGGGCATCGCGCATCCCGCCGTCCGCCACAGTCGCTATCGCATAGGCCGCCTCCTCGCTTAATTTAACCCCCTCCCGTCCCGCTATATCCACCAGGTGCCGAGCAATGATGTCCGATGGGATGGGTCTCAAATCAAATCTCTGACAGCGCGATAAGATCGTGGGCAGTATCTTGTGCGGTTCCGTCGTCGCAAAGATAAACATCACGTGCGCCGGCGGTTCCTCCAGCGTCTTCAGCAAGGCGTTGAACGACTCCTTCGTGAGCATGTGCACCTCATCAATGTAGATGATGCGGTACTGTCCACGCGTCGGCGCAAATTGCACGTTGTCCCGCAAATCTCGTATATTGTCAATGCCGCGATTGGACGCTCCATCGATCTCCAGCACATCCAAGCTGCGTCCCTCCGCTATCTCCACACACACGTCCTCATCCGGGTCAAAATCCACCTTCGGTCCGCCGGTGCAGTTCAGCGCCTTCGCGAAAATACGCGCCGTGGACGTCTTGCCCGTCCCTCTCGGTCCGACAAACAAATAGGCATGCGCCAGCCTCTTCTGCTCGATCGCGTTGCACAGTGTCTTGACCACATGCTCCTGCCCGAGCACGTCCTTAAACGTACGCGGACGATATTTCCTAGCAAACACCTGATAGCTCACACCCCTACCCTACACTACCCTACCCTAAATTGCAAGCTCATTCTAAACACTGGGCGGCGGAACGCCGCCTATTTACGATTTACGATTTACGAATTACGATTTCGGGGAATTCGCGCGCGAAGCGCGTTCCAGCTAAGCCAATGCGCAGCGGAATTTCCGGAATCGTTGCGTAAGGGGTAGCTAGAAAGGGGCTGGGCGCCTGGAGGCGCCTATTTACGATTTACGATTTTCGATTTACAAAGCGCCCGACGGCCCCGTGTAGGGCGCACGCGAAGCGGGCGGGAAGGGCGATTGGACAAAAGCGCAGCTTTTGCCCGTAGGGCGAAGCGCCGATGGGGCGGCGCTGAGTCAATTTCAGGTAACTCGCGCGCTGCGCGCGTTCCAGCTAAGCCAATGCGTTGCGGAATTTCAGGGTCAACGGTGATGCGTAGCTAGAAAGGAGATGGAGGAAGGATTTACGATTTGGGTAACTCGCGCGCCGGGGGCGCGGGGGTGAGCTGCACGTCCGGGTCAATTTCGTCCGGATTCCCTTCCCAGAGGTAGTGTTTTGTCTGGGCGATAAGCACCCCGGAGAGCGCGACGAGACAGATCAGGTTCGGCAGAGCCATGAGTCCATTCGCCAGGTCGGCAAAGTTCCAGACAATGGTGCTTTTAGGAATAACGCAACCGAGGTAAACGGCACCGACCCATAGCACCCGGTAAGGAAGGACGAGACGCGCGCCGCCGAGGTACTCGAGCGCCTGCTCCCCGAAGTAGGACCAGCCCAACAGGGTGGATACGACGAACGTCGCAAGACTCGCTGTCAGCAACCACGAGCTCAAACTCCCGGCCGTAGCAAACGCGCGATAAGTCAGCATGGTCCCTTCACCACTGGCTATTTCCGGATGTGCCAGCAAGCAGATACTCAGCGTCAGCCCCGTGAGGGTGCAAATAACGACCGTGTCCCAAAAAGGACCGGTTGAAGATACGAGAGCCTGCTGCACGGCGTTAGGCGTACGCACGGGGGCGGATACAATCGGGGAGGAGCCCATGCCGGCCTCGTTGGAGAACAAGCCGCGGCGCACGCCGGTCTGCATCGCCAGCATGATCGAGGACCCGATGAACCCGCCTGCAGCAGCTTGGTCGGTGAACGCCGCACGGAGGATATACTCCAACGCCGGACCCACCAATTCCACGTTCTGCCCGATGAGAATGCAACAACCCACGATGTACACGAGAGCCATACCCGGCACGCATGCCGTACATACCCGCGCGATGCCCTTCAACCCGAAAAGCAGCACCACCGCCACCAACACGGTCAGTACCAGACCGGTCCCCCACGTCGGCACCGCCAGAGGACTCTCTTCCAAAACATTCGCCACGGCATTCGCCTGCGTGATATTGCCTATGCCGAATGCCGCCAATGCTGTAAAAAGCGAAAACATCACCGCGAGCCACTTGCTCTTCATCCCGCGCTCCAAAGCATACATCGGTCCGCCGCAGATGTGACCCTTGCTGTTGCGCACCCGGTACCGTATGGCCAGCAAACTCTCCGCATACCGGGTCGATATCCCCAGTAAACCGGTCACCATGCACCAGAATACCGCGCCTGGTCCCCCCACCGCCACGGCTGTCGCCACACCGACGATATTCCCCGTGCCCACGTTAGCCGCCAGGGACACCATCAGCGACGGAAAATGCGCAATGCTCCCCTCCCCATGCTTTCCTCCGCCGAAATAATACCCCATTGCCTTCAGGATGTATCGCTGCGGAAACCTCAGTACAACCGTCAAATACACGTGCGTCCCCAATAGCCCAAATAACAAGATATAGCTCCATAGCCAATCGCTCGCCATTGCCAGCATCTTGTCGATCATCTCCACCATGCGGCTCTATTCTACTCACCGCCCTCTCTCATGTCAAGAGCCGGGCGCCTTCGGCGCCTATTTACGATTTTCGATTTACAAAGCCCACGAGGGATCGGAGTGGGATTGGACAACGCGTGAGCGTTGCCCGCAAGGCGCTGAGGCAGTGTGGTACCGAAGCGTCAAAGCGCCCGACGGCCCCGTGTAGGGCGCACGCGAAGCGGGCGGGAAGGGCGATTGGACAAAAGCGCAGCTTTTGCCCGAAGGGCGCTGAGGCAGTGTGGTGCCGAAGCGTCAATTTACGATTTCGGGGAATTCGCGCGCTGCGTGCGTTTTAGCGCCAGCCGCCGCCGAGTTGGGTGTAAAGGGTCGGCACGCAGGCGGCGTACTGGTAGCGGTAAGAGGCCAGTTGCTTTTGGGCGGGGAAAAGAAGGAGCTGAGCCTGCAGCACTTCGTAGTAGGCGGCGATACCCTCCTTGTACCGGGCCATGGAGAGCTGGACGCTCTCGCGGTAGGCCTCCACCGCCTCCTCCTGTTTGCTCATCACCTCGACGAGTTTCTCGCGCTGGATGAGCGTCGTAGAAACCTCTGCCATGGCATTGAGGACCGTGTTCTCGTAATTTGCCTTGGCCGCCAGGAAAGCATCACGTTTGGCGCGGGTGTTGGCGCGTAATTGTCCACCCTGGAAGATGGGACCGGTGAGGCTGGCTCCGATACCCCAACCCGAACGGTGAGTGAGGATGGAGTGCCGAAGGTCGGCAGAGGCGTAACCGCCGGCGGAAGTGAGGCTGATGCTCGGGAAATAGTTGGCGATGGCAACCCCGATGTCGGCGTTCGCCGCGCGCAGCTCCTGCTCCTTGGCGCGGATATCGGGTCGACGCGCCAGCACATCCGCCGGAATGCCTGCCGCCACCTTGCTCGCCGCGGCAAAGGCTTGCAGGTCGTTACCGCGAGCAATGTGTCCCGGCATACGTCCGGCAAGAGCGGACAGCGTGTTTTCCAGCTCCGCTATCTGCATCTGCAGAGCCGGTATCTCCGCCTCGGCGGCGGAGAGGGCAGCCTGTGCCGAAGCGGTCTGCAGTTTATCGGCCACTCCTCCTTCCAGCTGGTTACGGAAGAGGTCGAGGGACTCGCGATAGCTTTCCACGGAGGCTCGGGCGATGCGCAGTTGCTCATCGAGCATCATGAGCTGCAAGTAGCCGCACGCCACCTGACGCAGCAGCGAGATCCGCAGATCGTTGAAATTCTCTTGCAGAGCTTTCGCGCTGGCGGACGCACTCTCTACGCCCTTACGCGTCCTGCCCCAGAGGTCGAGCTCCCAGGAAGCCGAGAGAACCGCAGAGCCGGGATTGGAGGTGATACCGCCTGTTTGGGCGATAGAGGAACCGCCTTGTTGGTTCATGCCCTTCGACTCCGCGGCCCCGTATCCCAGCCAGGGAAACAGGGGAGCGCGCGCAATGGTCACGTAATGGCGGGCAGCGTCCACATTATGCCGGAGCGCCGCCAAGCTTCTGTTGGCGGAGAAGACGTCGTTGAGCAGAGCTTGCAGTTTTTGGTCCTTGAGCACGGTCTGCCACGGAAGATCGGCCATGTTTCCTTCCCCGAAGCTCTTGCCACGGAATTGCGTCGGCACCGCCATGTGCGGCTTGCGCCAACGCGGACCGAACGAACAGGATACCACACTGAGCGCTGCCGCGCCGAGCAGGACGATGGCCGTATAGTTCTTCATAACTGTCATGATATTACCTTTTCATCGATGATGTTGCAAGCTCATTCTTCTTCATTGCCGTGGGCAGCCAGATAAACCCGAGCTTCCTCCTCATCCGGATCCGGTCCGAGCTCGTGCAGTTTGAAACGGATGCGGAACAAGCGCATCACGAATACGTACGAACACGGTATCAGGAACACACCGAGCGCCGTCGCTACCGTCATCCCCGCCACCACGACGATACCGATTGAGTTGCGCGCGAGAGCTCCCGACCCGCTGGAGAGCACGAGCGGGATACAGCCGAGGATGAAGGCGAGCGAGGTCATCAGGATGGGACGCAGACGCAGACGAGCCGCGGCGAGGGTGGCCTCCATGAGACTCTTGCCGCGCTCCATCTCCAGGTTGGCAAACTCCACGATGAGAATGGCATTCTTTGCGGCGAGACCGACCAGCATCACCAGCCCCACCTGCGCGTAAAGATTGAGCTCGAGATGCCACAAGGCAAGCCCGCTGTACGCTCCCAACACCGCTATCGGCACCGTCATGAACACCGATATCGGCAACGGCCACTTTTCGTAGAGAGCCACCAGGATGAGGAAGGCGAAGAGACCGGACATGATAAAGATGGTGCCGAGGCCGGTACTGTTGCGCACCTTGTTTTCCTGGAAGCTCATATCCTGGTAATCGAAGCCGACTTTGGAGGAATCCATGGTTTGGGCATAAACTTCCTCCATGGCTTCCATGAGCTGCTGGGTCGAGTAGCCCGGCCTGGGCATCACATTAAGTTTGGCGGCGTTGTACCCCTGATGGTGCATCACGAATTCCGTCTCCGCAATGTCCTTGACGTTGACCAAAGCCGAGAGCGGCACTCTCTCTCCGTCGGCATTCATCACGAAAAAGCCGTCCATTTTATCCAAGCTCGTGCGGTCCTCGCCCTGGGCCTGGATATACACCTGCCACTGCTGACCGAACGCATTGAAGAAATTGACGAAGGAGGACCCGTAGTAGGAAGCGAGGATACCGTTGGCGGTGCTGATATCCACCTTGTGGTACTGACATTTTTCGCGATCGAGCTGCAGATATTTTTGCGGCGTGTCGGACATCATCATGTCCATGCACATCCCTACCTCCGGGCGTTTGCGGGCGGCGGCCTCAAACTCCTTCACTCTCTCGTAAAGGAAAGGCACACCCTGCCCCTCGAGGTCCATCAGGACCATGGCGACGCCATTCGCCGTCCCGACGCCGGGAATCGCCGGCGGGACCAGAACCATCGCCGTGCCGTCCAGTCCGGCCTGCTGCACGCGCGCCATGAGTCGGCGCTGGATCTGCTGGGCGGTTTCTGCGCGTTCGCTCCAGTCCTTGAGTTCGACAAAGCCGATGCAGGCGCCGGGGGTTTGCACCATGTTGAGAATATTGATTCCCACGACGGAGGTGAGATTCTTCACCACCTTGGGATCATAGAGCGCTTGCTCCAGTTTCTTGTTCTGCTCCATGGCCACCTGGAGAGAAGTCTCGGGCTTCATCACGAGCGCTGCCATCAGGAAGCCCTGGTCTTCATCCGGCAGGAAAGCGCCCGGCACAAACTGCGAGACGGGCTTGATGGCTCCCCACATCAGGAAGAGCAAGGGCATGGAAAGAATCAGCTTGCGGGCCAGTCCGCCGCAGATGCGCGTATAAAGATTGGCGGTGCCGTTATAGAGTTTATTGAAGAGCCGGTGGAAGGGGGCAAAAATGCTCTTGTTCTGCGTACTCGGCTTGAGCAGCAACGCGCAGAGCGCCGGCGAGAGCGTGAGCGCGTTGAATGCCGAAATGAGCATCGAGATGGCAATCGTGATGGCAAACTGCTTGAACAGCGTGCCCGTGATACCCTTGAGCATGAGCGAAGGCAGGAACACCGCCGCCAACACAAGCGCAATGGCTATCACCGGTCCGCTCACCTCCTGCATGGCGGCAAATGCCGCCACACGCGGACGGAGCCCCTTGTCGATATGGTGCTGCACCGCCTCCACCACGACGATGGCATCATCCACGACGAGACCGATGGCGAGCACCATCCCCAGCAGCGAGATCGTGTTCAACGTGAACCCCAGCAACGGGAACACGCAGAATGTGGAAATCAACGATACCGGCACGGCGATGAGAGGTATCAGCGTAGCGCGCCAGTTCTGCAGGAAGATGTAAACCACGAGCGCCACGAGAATGATAGCCTCGATGAACGTGTGCTCTATTTCCTTGATGGAATACCGCACGGAAGTCGTCGTGTCCAACGCCACGGCTCCCTTCACCCCTTGCGGCATCACGGCCGTTTTCTTCTCCAGCAGTCGGGTGACGCGATCAACGGTATCAATCGCGTTGGAGCCCGGGGACTGGAAAATCACCACCGAAGCGGCGATGTCCCCGTTGCGTCGGCCCGTTGCGGAATAGTTTTCCGACCCCAACTCGACGGTGGCGATATCCTTCAGGTAAACGATCTGGTCGGCTTGTTGCCGGACGATGATTTCCTCAAATTCGCGGGGGTCGGAGAGACGTCCCTGGGTGCGGACGGTAATCGTTTTTTCCTGACCGTTCGGCACGGGATCGGCTCCGATCTTGCCGCCGGGGTTCGTCATGTTCTGCTTGGAGATAGCCGCGCGCACCTCGTCCAACGAGATGTTGAAATGACTCATCTTGACGGTATCCAGCCAAATGCGGATAGCGTAGCGACCGGCTCCGTACACGGCAACCTCGCCCACACCTTCCACGCGTTTGATTTCATCCACGAGCTTCACCTGGGCGTAATTCGCGAGATCGACGGTGTTGTAGCTGCCATCCGGAGAGGTGAGACCGTAGAGCATGAGCGGAAGACCCGGCTGCTGACGGATCGTGATGCCCGAGTTCATCACCTCGCTGGGCATCTGCGACTGCGCCTGTCCATACCGCATGTTCACCAGCATTTGGTCCATGTCCGTATCTGAGTCCGGCTCAAAAACGACCATGAGGTTGTACACGCCGTTGTTGGAGGAAACGGACATCATGTAGTCCATGTGCTGCACACCGTTGACCTGGCGTTCCAAAGGCGTCCCTACGGAATCCGCCACACTCTGGGCATCCGCCCCGGGGAACATCGTCTGAAGCTGGATGATACGCGGCGTTATCTCCGGATACTGGGAAATGGGCAGGTTGAGCAGGCAGACGATGCCGAGCAACGTCGTCACCACCGCGATCACGGTGGCTATCACCGGGTGTTTGATAAAATACGCACTCATGACTCCTCCTTACTTCTTGGCGGTGATGGACGGCGTGGTTGTACTCGGCTTGGTGTAGATGAAGGGTCTCGTGTTGACCGTGCCGAAGCCTTCCTTCACGCCGGCGGCGCGCAGCCCCATGTTGGCCTGCGCATAGAGAGCAGCCATCTGACCGCCTTCCACAATGACCTGCACCTGGGTCGGCTCCTCAAAACCAAGTTCCTTCAACATATCATCGAGGGGCTTGATACGACCGGTGATGATCTGCATGGGCATTTCCACCTCTTTACCGTCCCCGTTGGGCATCTTGAGCACCACTTCCTGTCCCGGCACCACATCGATGCCATACGGCGTCCCATCCTTTCCTACCACATAGATGAAGCGGTGATTCATCGAGGAAACGAGGGCGCGACTCGGCACCAGGATGGCACCCTTGACCACCCCCGTAGGAGCCACCACACGCACCGCCGAGCCGGAGCGCAGTTTGAGTTGGGGATTCGGCAGATGTCCGATGAAATTCACCGTACCCGTGGAACTGTTCACGTAGCTGTCCACGGCGACAACTCGTCCCTTATGCTCATACGTCGTCCCATCCTCCAGCACAACGCTGAACTCCGTCACGGGAGTGACCATCCCCTTGTCCGGCGAGTACGAAGGAGACAGAATCTCGCTGAGCATCTGTTTGCCCGGCACCACGAAATCCACACGGATGGGATCAATGGAGGACATGGTTGTGAGAGTCACCCCTCCCGGCGTGATGAGCTCACCCACCGAAACGTTGGCCTTGGAAGCCACGCCGGTGAAGGGCGCGCGTATCGTGCAGCGTTCACGATTGATGCGCGCATTCGTCAGCTGCGCCTCGGATTGTTGAACCATGGCCTTAGCCACGGCAAGAGCGGCCTGACTACGACGGCGCGCGTGCAGGGCGTCCGTATAATTCTTTTCAGAAATACTCCCGCTGCCCACCAATTTCTCGTAGCGTTCGACGTCTTTAGCAGCCTGGTCATCCGCGGCGGCAGCCTGCTCCTCGCTCGCCTTCGCCACAGCCACGGCAGCCTCCGCCTGCTGCAGCGCGGCGTCATAGGTCTCGGGGTCAATCTCAAAGAGCACTTCGCCCTTCTTGCATACGGAACCGTCCCAATAAACCTGCTGAAGAAGCTTACCCGTGACCTCCGGTTTGATGGAAGCCTCCTCGACGCCTCTCAGGTGTCCGAACCATGTACTTTCCAGCACCACATCCTGTTTGGCGAGATTCATCACACTCACAGCCAACGGGGTCATACGGTTCTGTGCCTGCATGGTCGCAGCCTGCTGCGCGGCTTTATCCTTACACGCACTGAGCCCGACCACCGCAAGACCGGCGTATGCCATCGCTATGATATTGTATTTCTTCATGTGATTATTGTGAAATGTTTTCGTACATTGTTTCCAGCAGCTCCCTGAGCTGTGCGCGCTGGGTCGCACTCAGCCTATCCATCGCCTTGTTATCCAGCTCCTCCAGTAAAGCCTCCACTCGCTTGTGATCACGCCGTACCGCCTCCGTCAAACGTATATTTTTTACTCGACCGTCTTTCCCGTCAAACGCCGTCCGCACATATCCCTTCCCTTCCAAACGCTCAATAATGCCGTTCATCGTCGCGTGACTCACCCCCATGTACTTTTCAATCTCCCGCTGCGTCACTGCCCGAGGCGCCTGCCGCTGCATATACATCATCGCCCGTCCCTGCGCCGGGGTCACCGGACACTCCGTTCGCGCCGCAAACAACGTCGCAGCGCGATCCACAATGAGTTTCATCAGGAATAGTATGTTGTGCCCTTCTTCCATTTTCCTTCCCTAATTAGGTAGCATGCTACCTATCTGATGGGGCACATGATACACTTTTTTGCTCAGATGTCAAGTTGAATCAATATCCGTCCCGAGAAAAAAAACTTCAATAGGTGATTAACGCTGTATCATGCAGCATAAACCCTGGGCGCCTAGCGGCGCCTATTTACGATTTTCGATTTACGATTTACGATCATTAGCATCCCATAACGTAGTCAAGATGACGACGTCATGCGCATAGTAACAGGGTTTGGTGAGGGGGGATTTCT
>CANQSY010000044.1 GCA_947626635.1 uncultured Akkermansia sp. | reverse complement strand
CGGTTACTTGCCACCCTCAACCCGGAATCGAGGAGATATAAAAGGCTCGTGGCTCAACACGCTCAGCTCAATCCTATAGAACTTAGTCGCAAAGTAGAAGAGGCATTGAGGAAACTCTATGAATACCTCAAGCAAAAAAGGCAGCAAAGAGAAAAGACATTTGATGAGTCCAACTCTGAGCAAAGACTTGCAAATGCTGGTGAAAATGCTATGCTCTTGGGTGACCGTTTATTTTGAGGCATCGGGCTTCGGTGACTTTTTCTTTTGAGGCATTACGACGATGAAGCATCCCTCCTACTTGTTCACTGGCTTTTTCGTTCGGTTCTCCTTGGCTCAGAGGCTCTTTCTCATGCGTTGACTCTGCGCATAGCTGCGCACGACTTGACAGACGGAGTGGCTTCTGGTAGAATGCGCCGCACATCGAGACGACTTCTATGGCAGCACCGCTTATTGTACATGGAGAGGAGAATATCGTTACGCCGGGCTTTTATATGCCCAATCGCCTCAGCAAACAGTCCGGCAAAGCACTCCACCATCTCCTGGAAGGAAAGATTTGTTACTTGATTGATCCGACGTTTCCCCCGGCCAAGGAAATCATGGATTATCTTAAGACAAAAGATATTACGATAGAATACTTTGATTTCCGCCACACGAATTCCAGGGCGGTGCGTGAACAGATTCTTACCCACATGAATGCCGGGCGCAGCGTGGTGTTCCTGCCGGGGCAGGTGGCCAAAGTGCGCGGGACGCTGGCGGACGTGCCTTCGCCGTTTTTGAGACACCTGGGCAGTCTGCACATTGCGCCCGTTCCGGTGTTCCTTGGTTACTATGGCGACACGCTCACAACGATCTACCGCGAGAAGGAAGAGGAGGGCTGCGTTGAGGAGTTCCATATTCTGCCCAAACTGGCGGCCGGACCGCAGACCGGTGAACGCCTGCTGGCGGCATGGATGCAGAAGGGTGAGGAGCTGTTCTCCAAGTGTCCGCTGTTGCAGGGTTCTCTCACCACGCGCATTGTGACGGCGATGCGCACGAACCCTGCTGTGGAGACGATTGATGGGATGACCGGTGCGGCGTTGCCGAACTACAAGGCGTTAGGCGTAGCGATGACCGTGGCGAGGCTGTTGCGCAAGCGAGACGACAAGCGCGTCGGTGTGATACTGCCGCCGGGACCGGGTGGGCTCATCGCCATCCTTTCCTGTATGTTGGCGGGCATCACGCCGGTTATCATCAATTACGCAAGCTCGCGCAGCGCTTTTGAAAGTACCGTCCACCAGGCGGGACTCAAGACGTTCATCACCGCCCGCAAGTTCATGGAAAAACTGCCCTCTTTCCCTTGGCCGGAGGAGGAGCAGCTCATCCTCGTGGAGGACTTGCTCAAGACCCTTTCCAAGCCGGCGCTGATTGGCAACGTGCTGTTGGCCAAGGCAGCTCCGGCGTCGGTGATCGCTAAGATGTTTGATACGGATTCGCACCGTGGGGACGACGAGGCGGTGATGCTTTTCACCTCCGGTTCTTCCGGCGAGCCGAAGGGGGTGGCGCTGACGCACCGCATGATTCTGGCGAACGTGGCCCAGTGTTCTTGTCGCATACCTCTGGAGAACGAGAGATTCCTCGGCTCACTTCCGATCTTTCATAGCTTCGGTCTGACCGTGACGCTCATGCTCCCGCTGCTCAACGGCTACCCTATCTGCGCTTACCCGAACCCGACAGATGCACGCACCCTCTGCGAGTTGGTGAAAAAGTACAAGCTTACCCTGCTGGCTACCACGCCCACCTTTGCCCGTGCCATGCTGCGCCGCGCGGAGGATGATACTTTCCGCTCCATCCACCACTTCATCGTCGGTGCCGAAAAACTTCAGCCCGATCTCGAAACAGAATTTCAACGCAAATGCGGAGTCACCCTGCTGGAGGGATACGGTCTCACGGAGGCGACGCCGGTCTGCTCACTGAATATTTTGGATGCGCCCATGGTGCCCGGCTCGGCTTTCTACGTGCCGGGCAAAGTCGAGCGCAGCATAGGGGCCCCGTTGCCCGGCATCGCCGTGCGTGTCACGGACGTGGACAACGACGAGAAGGAACTCCCCCTCACCGAGCGGGGTATGATCTGGTTCCGCGGGGCTAATGTTTTCCACGGTTACGTCGGTAAGCCGGAACTCAATGATTCCATCTTCTGCGACGGCTGGTTCAAGAGCGGAGATATAGGCCAGTTGGATCTCAACGGCTTTATTACCTTGGGCGGACGCCTCTCGCGCTTTTCCAAGATCGGCGGCGAAATGGTGCCGCACGAGGGAATTGAGCAGGCGATTGTCCAAATCCTGCGCCTCCCTCCGGAAGACGGCGTGCAGATAGCTGTGACCGGAGTTCTGGATGAGCAGAAGGGAGAGGCTCTCGTGCTGCTTTCCTCTCTCCCCGCTCACCAACGCAGCTCCCAGGAGCACGAGATCCTCAGCATGATCCGCAGGGAACTTGCCGAACGCGGCTTGCCCAACCTATGGGCCCCGCGCTACCTTGTCCCCGTGGAAGCCATTCCTGTACTCGCTACCGGCAAGATGGATCTGCGCGGCTGTCGCCTCCTGGCGGAGGAAGCCCTTATGGAGGATTGAGAGGGAAAGAAACACCCCATCCGACCTCCCCGAGAAGGAGGAAGTCGGCTTGCGCGCCCGACCGTCTGATTCACATATTGGTCTGGTAAAGAGGCTTGTTGTTGGAAGCGTCGAGAATGGCGAAGGCTTCCCGGTGGATCATGGGATCAGAGCGGAAGATGAGCCGCCCGGCGCAGAGCCGTTCAAGCTCAACGAGGAGGCTGGAATCCTCATTCTTGAAGCGCGAGAGCACGGCGCTGTTCACCACGACGATCATATCGCCTACATTGTCGCGATGCTTCATAATCGTGGCCTTTAGCTGCCGCTGGATCTCAACGCTCATGGTCATGACGCTTTTCACGCGACCGCGACCATGGCAATAGGGACAATACTCGTTAACGTAGTCGAGAAGGGACTCGTTGATACGTTGGCGCGTCATTTCCATGAGGCCGATGGGCGTGATTTGCATCACCTGAGTCTTTGCCTTGTCCCGTTTGAGAGCATCCTTCATCGCTTTGTAGACGGCCATTTGGTCCTTGCGATGGCGCATATCAATAAAGTCCACCACAACGAGACCTCCTATGTTGCGGAGACGGAGCTGGCGCGCAATTTCGCGAGCTGACTCGAGGTTGGTTTCGAGGATGGTTTTGTCGAGGTCCTTGTTGCCTTTGTTCCGGCCGGTGTTGATGTCGATGGCGATGAGGGCTTCCGTTTCGTCAATGACGAGGTAACCGCCGCAGGGGAGGACCACCTGGCGTTGGAAGGCTTCGCTGATTTGCTTTTCGATACCGAGTTCCTCAAAAATGGGTTGGTTGCCCGGGTGGTATTGAATGTGACGCTTGGCCCGCCGGGAGATTTTACCGGCAATTTCCTGCATGCGATGGGTGGTTTCTTCGTTGTCGCAAAGGATGTTGTCCACGCTGTCCGTGAGGAAATCGCGGGCGGTGCGCTCAATGAGATCCGGCTCGCGGTACACACAGTGCGGATTATTGTTGGCGGCAAACTTTTCTTCCACCTCCTTCCACTGCTCCAACAGCATCGCCAGGTCATGCACAAAGTGGCGGAATCTCTGCCCCTGTGCCACCGTGCGCATAATGATGCCCATGCCGTCCGGCACGTGCAGCTTCTGGACAATCTGACGGAGACGCTGGCGCTCTTTCGGGTCATCAATTTTGCGCGAGATGCCAAATTGATCCGTGAAAGGCATGAGCACGATGTAGCGACCGGCGAGCGAGATGTTGGTGGTGACGCGTGGTCCCTTGGAGCTGATGGGGCCCTTCGTGACCTGTACCATGATTTCGGAGCCGATGGGGTAGATATCAGGGATATCTCGGCTGGTGATCTTACGTTGCTGGCGGCGAGGGCGTCCCTCTTTGTGGATTTCCTCGAGGGACGAATCGAGCGCGAGGGGGAGAGCATCCCAGAAATGCAGGAAGGCATTTTTCTCATACCCGATGTCAACAAACATGGCCTTAAGCCCGGGCTCGATGTTTTTAACGCGGCCTTTGAAGATACCGCCAACAATGTTATCCTCACCTTCGCGCTCGATGCTGTATTCCTCCAGTACCCCGTCCTCCAGCAGCGCCACACGCCGCTCCAGCTTCTCCGCGTTGATGACTATGGTTGTTCCCTCGTTGGGATTGCATTGCCCCAATCCCAAGAGGCGTTTCACGATTTTAATCATTTTTGTTAAATTGAACAATGTTCGTTTTAGGTTAGTTGCTCAGGGAGAGGGGGCAGACCCGCCTCGCTCCATGTTCACCGCGCTGCACCACTCGGAACCCGGGACCTGAAACCGTCCCGCGGTCAAATAGGTGCGCGCCGGTTATTCGTTGTTGCCGAATAAGGCCTCGCTCTCTTGCAAGCATTTGCCCGTACCTTCGGCCACCGCGCTCAGCGGGTCCTCCGATATTTCAATCGGCAGTCCTGTCTGCTCATGCAGCAGTTCACTCAACCCGCGCAGCAATGCTCCGCCGCCCGCCACGGTGATCCCGCGATCATACAAATCGCTCGCCAATTCCGGCGGGCAATGATCCAGGGTCTGGCGTACAGCGTTGACAATAACGTCCAGTTTATCCTGCAAAGCTTCTCGTACTTCCTCCGAACGTACGGATACGGTCTTGGGCAGTCCCGTCCCGCGGTCGCGGCCGCGCACGTCCATCTTCAGCTCGGTCTTCAGGGGGTGCGCCGAGCCGATGCGTATCTTGATATCCTCCGCCGTGCGGCTGCCGATGAGCAGGTTGTGGGCTGTCTGCATGTGCCGTACAATCGCGTCATCAAGGGCGTCGCCTCCGCATTTTTCGGATTGGCTGTGAACGATACCGGAGAGCGAGATGATAGCCACCTCGGTAGTGCCGCCTCCGATGTCGACGATCATGTTGCCGAGGGGTTCATTGACCGGCAGGCCGGCGCCGATAGCGGCAGCCATGGGCTCCTCGATAAGTTGGACATGACTTGCCCCGGAGTTGTAGGCGGATTCTTCGATGGCGCGGCGCTCTACCTCAGTGATTCCTGAGGGATGGGCGATGAGGATACGAGGACCACGCAAACTGCGGCGTTGCACGGCTTTCTGGATAAAGTAGCGCAGCATGTTCTCCGCTACGTCAAAGTCGGCGATGACGCCATCTTTGAGAGGTCGGATAGCCATCACGTTGCTCGGCGTGCGTCCCAGCATCCGCTTGGCTTCCTCCCCTACAGCCACAACCTTGTTGCCCTTCATCGCAACAACGGAGGGCTCCCTTAGCACGATGCCCTGGTTCTTGATGTACACCAAGGTATTGGCCGTGCCGAGGTCTATCCCGATGTCATGGGAAAAGACACCGACCAGTTTTTTTAAGAAGTTGAACATGATTTTGAAGAAAAACAGGTGAGTCGGATGGGTGTCACGAGCCGCTTCCAGCGCCGCACTTTCCGTTTTACGGGACAAGCGTCACACCCCGGCAGAAGCTGTTCGTACCGTCCTCCCCCAGGCGGGGCCGACAACACGCATCCGCGCGTCAGTATAGAAATTGCTTTTTCACTTGTCAAGCTCATATTTCCCTCCCATGAGTCGTTGTACATTCCTGAGCTCTTGAAAATCACCTCCTAAGGAAAGATAATCAATCCTTCACAACGGAGTGATGCGAGCGTGTGCGGAGCGAGGAAAATTTGTTGCGCCCGGTATTCCCGTTCGGATGGAGGACACTGGCAGAAGGGATGATTCCGCCGCATCATGAGGACTGCTGACTCAGACATAGGCCGCAACCCCATCGTGGTGAGACCGGCGAAAAGCCGGCTCGCTCCGTCCTTCTCTGCCACGGTTCATCGCGCATCGGGGTATCGGCGCGTCTCCTTCGGGAACGTGGGACATGCAGGTGCGAAAAAATGAGCCGTGAGAAAAATCTTGGCAAGTCGAAGGGTCCGGGTCACACGTGTCCCGATAAAACGATGAAAGCACGGTTAGCATGACAGCAAACCGTTGACGATTCAATAAAAGCAGTTAAAGCCGCCGAGGGATCGGAGGGGGCTTGGACAACGCGCAAGCGTTGCCCGCAGGGCGCTGAGGTAGGGGGGGGCGACGAATCAATGGAACGCTTCCTCGCGCGCAGCGCGCGAATTTCCTGAGGTTGTAATTCGTAGATAACCAATAGCTTATGCTACATGATGCAGCGTTACCCCCTTATTGAGGGTGTTTTTTCTTGGGACGGATGTGGGTCCGGGCTTGCCTTTGCAGTGAAAAAGGAGTACACTAAGTGCGGATGCGTGGCATAGCCAACGGAAAAGCCCCTTAATCTACCCGGTAACAATGATACGCATATACACCCAGTCAGAGAATGGAATATCGCGGACGGTAGGAGCCGAGGAGTGGAAAAACCGCGAAGGGGAGATATTTTGGATCGACCTTTTAACGCCGGACGCGCCGGAGCTGGCATTTGCGGAGAAGTTGTGCGGGGTGGAGATGCCGACGAAGGACGAGATGCGCGAGATTGAGGCGACATCGCGCCTCTACTGTGAGGATGGGGCGCGCTTCATGACGACAACGGTCTTGTCGCGTGTGGAGACGGACGACCCGATTATTTCGGAAATCACGTTCATTTTGAAGGATCGCACGCTCATCACGATACGCCATACGGATTCGTACTCGTTCCGCGTCTTTTCGCACACGCTGTTGCGCATGCAGAGCACGAACCGGGACCTAGTGTTCATCGGGTTGTTGGAGACACTGGTGGACAGGCAAGCGGATGTGTTGGAGAGGTTCGGCACGGTACTGGATGCCCTTTCCAAGAAAGTGTTTGGTACCAACCATGCGACGCGACGCAAGGAGAAAAGGGATGACCCGGATACGGACGACTTGCGCGACGCGCTGGAGGAGTTGGGTCGGGTGGGTGACCTGATCACTCGGCAGCGGGATGCGCTGGTGAACTTGCTGCGCATGATTACGTTCGCCGGCAATGAGGACTCCTGTCTCGATGCCCATGAAAGTTTGTACGTTCCGTTGCGTCCGGTGTCGCGCGACGTGAATTCGCTGGCGGAATATGCTTCTTTCCTGTCGAACAAAATCAACTTCATGCTTGATGCTGTGCTGGGGCTTATCAACATTGAGCAGAATGATATCGTCAAGGTATTCACCATTACTTCGATCGTGTTTTTGCCGCCGACGCTGGTGGCGAGCATATTCGGCATGAACTACCGCTACATACCGTTTTTGGATACGCCGTGGGGCTTTTGGCTCTCGCTTGTGCTTATGGTGGTGGCTGCGGTGCTGCCGCTCGTTATATTCAAGATCAAACGCTACATCTGACACGCTATGATAGCTCTGCGTAAGGTAGAAAAACCGGAGGAAGAAATACACAAGGCCAATATCCTTATTGAAGCTCTGCCTTATATGCAGGCGTACCGTGATAAAACGGTGCTCATTAAGTTTGGTGGCTCGGCGATGGATGACCCCGAGCTCGTCAAGTCGCTGATGCGCGACATCGTTGTGCTGGAGTCCATGGGTATCGACCCGGTCATTGTGCACGGCGGCGGCAAGGCGATATCCAAGGCCATGGCTGAGGCCGGGCTGGAGGCAAAATTTGTGAACGGCTTACGGGTCACAACGCCGGAGGCTATCGATATTGTGGAGAAGACTCTGTCCGCCGAGATTAACCCCGGACTTGTCGATATGATACGTGAGAGCGGGGGCTCTGCTGTGGGCTTACCCGGTACGAGCGTTTTTGTCGGCGAAAAGCTGCGGGAACACGATGCTCAAGGAAATCCGGTGGATCTCGGTATGGTGGGACGTGTCATCGGATGCCAGCTCTCTCGCGTCGAGGAAGCTCTTTCACTGCAGCTCATACCGGTCATCTCTCCGCTTGCGCGCGAGCTGGGGACGCACCGTTCCCTCAACGTGAACGCAGATCTCGCCGCGGCCGCTCTCGCTAAGGAACTCAAACCGGTGAAGCTCATTTACATCTCTGATGTGCCCGGGCTGCTGCGCGACCCGAAGGACCTCTCCTGCATCATCAAGAGCATTGATCGCCGTGAGGCCAATCAACTCATCGCCGAAGGCGTTATTTCCGGCGGCATGATACCGAAGGTGAAGAGCGCGATGGATGCACTGAACGCCGGTGTGCGCAAGGTTCACTTTATTGACGGTCGTTTGCCACATACCTTGCTGCTTGAGATATTTACGCCGGAAGGCATCGGTACGGAAATCGTGCGTGAGCAACGCTGAGTTTTTTTCTCCCTCTACCCTTTCCCTTCCATGACTGAACGTCCCGCCATCGGCATCCTCGCCCCGAACCGCAGCAGTACGTCGTTACAAGCGTTGAGACAGCTGCGTGAGGAGTGTGACCGCATTGGCGTCCATGCGTACGAGATGAGAGACGGCAAGGAAGTTGTCGATTGGCCCGGTATTCTCATCTGCCTCGGCGGGGACGGCACCATCCTCGCCGCAGCTGAGCAAGCAGCCCAGCATGGCTGTATCATGGCGGGCGTGAACCTCGGACATCTCGGCTTCCTGAGCGCTTGTGGTTGCGACGAGGTGGCGCAGCTTGTACAGGCCATTGCCACGGGCTCCTACGACGTGGAGCAACGGTCGATGCTCGAAGTGATGCCCAGCGGAGAGGGGGAGGGAGCGGAATCCGGGCTCGCGCTTAACGAGGTGGCGCTGATGCGCGCGCAGACCGGTAAGATGATTGACGTGGATGTGGAGCTGGATGGAGCCCTGCTTAATCGCTATCATGCGGATGGTGTGCTTGTCGCTACGCCCACGGGGTCCACCGCCTACTCCCTCTCGGCAGGGGGCCCCCTCCTGTGGCCAACGGCCCGGGTCATGTGCCTCACTCCTATCTGCCCGCATAGCTTGACCAATCGCTCCGTCGTGCTGCCGGAAAATGTCGAGATCACCCTGCATCCTCGTGAGCGGCGAGGGCGAGCCGGCGAGTCGCTCATTTATTCCACGGATGGACAGATGACGCGGACGATTTCACTCGACGCCTCCCTGACGATTCGGAAGGCAGCCGTTTCTCTGCGTCTTCTCTCTCTCCCCGGCAGTGGTTACGCTGCTCGTTTGCGTGCCAAACTCGGCTGGTGATAGAGGAAGCGAGGTTGCTGCGCGGAAGCGGTGGACTCGGTCCTTTCTCCATCGGGAAAGGAAGAATATCCCGGTACCCGATGAGAAGGGAGATGGTGAATTGTTATGAAATAGACTTGAAAGCGATAGGAGGAAGTGTTAGCATACGCGCATGAAAAAATGGGTAGGTATCTGGGTGGCTCTGGCGGGCGTGGTATGCGGGCAGGAGGAGCTGTGGACTCTGAGACTACCGGACACGGCGATCTTGCCCAGCTATGTCCGCGCGGCGTACATCAGTCGCATGAGTGAGAGACATGGCGGTTCTCACTTGGGGATGCAGGAGTACACGGTCAATATACCGTTTGCTGATGGACGCAAGAGTCACGTCGGAAAGTGGTGGTACAATGTGCAGGGGAACATCACCACGACCTTGCTGGATATAGGGGGTGGACTGGATATGCGGCGCGATGACTTGTTTGATTTTTCCCTGCCCGTGACCCTGATACGGCAAGTGCAGGAAGGACAGAGGTTCATGCTCACACTCATTCCGCGTTATGCCGGAGATGCCGTGAGTTCTTCCCGGGCGTGGGATCTCTCCGTTGTGGCGGACTATTTCATCAAGAGGGGAGAGAATCTCAGCTATTCGCTGGGACTGGCCGCCTCCCCGCGTTTCGGACAGTATGCCCTTGTCCCTTACGTCACCTTTTCCTGGCAGGCGACAGATGATTGGCTCATGCGGTTACGTGGATACAAGCTCAGCGCTCTCTACAGCGTAACCCCACGTTTACAGGTCGGGCCCTGTCTCGGTGGCGAAGGGGGGTCCTGGATGGTAAAAACGGAGCAAGGTCAGCGTATCTTTCGTCTGCGTTCGCTCACTGCGTCCCTGCTTGTGGAGTATGACTTTTCACGTCCGGGTTCTTCCAAGAAGCTCCTCAGCCTCTCTGTTGGCGGAGCTCTGGCTACGACAGCGGAATTTTGCAATCGTAAGCTTTCCCACGATAGTTACGAGCAGCGACACTACCATCCCGGATATTACGTCGCTCTTGAAGCCGATTTCCGCTTCTGACCATCCGTTGACAGGGGGCGGCGGTCTCTTCGGGGAATCCTGCGTCTTAGGGAGTCATGCGCCGAAGGGCTTGGCGGATCAAGTCGTCGGTCTCGGCTTGCGGATTTTCCTCCACAAGGGGAGCGAGCGCCTTGCGTGCCTCGCTCTGCTTGAAGCCAAGGGCGACAAGTGCAAGTTCGGCGTCGGCTGCGGCGCGGGTTGTGGCGCCTTTCTGTTGCGCCTCCCATGTTGAGGCGAGTCCTACCTTATCCTTGAGTTCGAGCACAATGCGCTCAGCTGTCTTTTTGCCCACCCCCTTGGCACGGGCAATTGTCTGTGCGTCGCCTTGCACCACGGCATTTTTGAACTCGCTCACTCGCATTCCGCTCAGTAGAGCGATGGCTGTTGAGGGACCTATTCCGCTCACCCTGTCGATGAGCAGACGAAAAATACCCAGTTCCTCATCGGTAGCAAAACCGTAAAGAACCTGCGCATTTTCACGGATATGCAGGTGGGTCTTGAGCATGATCTGCTGCCCCGGTAGAGGATTGAGGGCATCATAGGTGGACAATGGGACGCAGACTTCATACCCGACACCACCCACGTCCACCGTGATGCTGTTCGGCAGAGCTTCTGCTACGGTTCCTCGAAGAAATGCTATCATGACGGCATGATACCTCTTTCCTCCGCAAATAGCAAGCCGCGGCGCATGAAAAATCAGTAGTTGGAAAAGAGGGGAGATGGCCCGGCATCATAAAGAGAGTCATCCGCTGAGTCGGACGCGAAAGATGACCCCCAGTCATCATGCGCAGAAGAGGTGGTGTCGTCCTCGTAGGCGGAGGCAAGGAAGGATGAATGAGCCCGCGAGCTGCGGGAGCGACGAACAGAAGTGCAAACGACGCCACGGGAGGCGCCGGGACGCAGCGAAGAGGCGCTTTGTTCAAGAGCACAGAAAGACGAAGAGGATAATTCAGCCGGCGCCGGGGATTGATGCCACGCGTAGAGAAGCGCGCACAAGACGCCGAGCGAGAAGGTGGAGACGCCCATAGCGAGTCGACGTCCCCCCCAGCTGTCGAGCATCATGAGCATGTGTTCCCAAAGGAGAGAGTGAGCCGGACGGCAGACGGTATCGCGCGCGATGCGCTCCCGGAAGTCGTAGAGGAACCGCTCTTCAAAGTGGTCCTCAGGAGTGGCCTCCAGCATAAGAGACCGCAACAGGATGGACAGTTGCTCAATGTCATCCTCGTGGCGTGCGTTTTCAGGGTCTTTCTCCATAGAGGCCGGTAGTTGTTGGTGAGTAAACTCGGAAAGGTAGACACTCGGGAGAATCTACCTGTTCAAAAAATCATGATTTTTTTATGATGGAAGGGAGAGGGCAGGGGAGGCGAGCTCGTGAAGCCATGAATCAATAAGGCGGGTTCCTTGCTGGATCACGGTCGCTCGATGCTGCAGTGTTTCGTCCGCTATTTTTTGCATGGCATCCATGTCATAGACCGTAACGCCTTTGACGTTAGCGCATTGAGGATCAACATTGCGTGGGACCGATATGTCGATCAGGAAAAGGGGACGACCGTTCCGCGTGCGGCAAACCTTGCGCAAAATGTCGGGACCGACTACGTAAACCGGGGCGGCGGTGGAGACGATAACAATATCGATTTTTTCGAGGAAGGGAATCCAGTCGGTGAAGCGGATGACTTGTCCGCCGACACGGTCAGCGAGGTCACGGGCGCGGTCGTAGGAGCGGTTGGCGACAAAGATGCTGCGAGCTCCTCGGGAGGAGAGGCTTTGCGCGGTGGAGCGGGCCACTTCGCCGGCGCCGACGACAAGGACAGCCGCCCCCGTGAGGGAACCGAGGATATGTTGAGCGAGTTGGACAGCGGCAGCGCCGACAGAGGTAGGACCGATGGTGAGGGGAATCGAGCTGCGAACTTTTTTACCGACATTGAAGGCGGCTTGGAAGGAGCGATGAAGGAGGCTGCTGGCGGAGTTGGCGGAGCAAGCGGCGCTGTAAGCCTGCTTCAATTGACCAAAGATCTCCGTTTCGCCGATGACCATGGAATCCAGACCGGCGGCGACGCAGGCGAGGTGGTGCAGGGCTTCTGCACCGGAGAGAAGGCGGAAGTACTCCTGGGAGGTGGTTTCAAAGTAACCGAAGATAGCCCGTGAGGTTTCTGTCGGTGCGGTCGATTCAAAGTAGATTTCCGTGCGATTGCAAGTGGAGAGTAGTACCACGCCCTGCATGCCCGGCAGTTGTCGCAGGACCGCATCCATCTCCTCCAGCTTGCTCATCGGAACGGCAAATTTCTCACGCACAGCCACAGGTGCCGTCCGGTAATTCACCCCCAAACAAAAAAAGGTCGAGAAGTCAGGCATGGGTCAGGAGGAGGTGGTGAGACGACAGATGGCATCCACGAGGCTGGGGAGGGTGTGCAGCTCAGCCTCAATATCAGGAGTAAGATGAAGTTCGCGGAGGGTGGCAGAGGTAACAGGTCCCATGCTTGCGATGCGACAGCCCTCCGGTAGGGAGAGACCCATCTGCACAAAGTGGCGGGCAGAGCTGGAGCTGGTGAAGGTGATCACGTCGGCCCCCTCTTCGAGAAGAAGCTTGGCGTATTCCGGGTCGCCGGGCGCCACATCATACGCTACACATTCGTCCACAATAGCCTTTCTTTTCGTGAGCTCGCGGTAGAGATAATCTCTCGCGTGTGCGGCGCGCACCCAGAGCATGGTCGAGTGCGCGAGCCCGCCGAATTCATCCGCCCGTCGGTCCCATTCGGCAATCAGTTCTTCCGCGATGGCTTTCCGTGGCACAACGTCCACCATGACCCCCCGTTTCTTCAGTTCCGCGGCTGTGCCCGGTCCAAGGGCCGCGATACGCGCACCGCCAATTTCGCGCAAATCATCGTACACGCTGAAGAAGGCTTCAAAGAATTTTTGAACGCCGTTTGGGCTGGTAAAGACGAGCCAGTCGTAGTGTTTGCTGCGTACGACGGCCTCAGCGAAAGCTCGATGATCTTGGGGCGGTACGATGCGTAGGGTGGGCATTTGAGCGACCTCGGCCCCGAGTTCGGAAAGGGAGTGGACCAGATCGCCGGCTTGCTCGCGAGTGCGGGTAACGATGATTCGTTTCCCGGCGAGAGGGAGTTCCTTGCGCCAATCTAAGTGGTGGGACAGAGAAACGACGTCGCCGATAACGACAACAGCGGGCGAGGAGAGCTTGGCTTGCTCGGCGGCATCCGCCAATGTGGTCAGAGTAGCGCGTACAGTTTTCTGTCGTGCTGTGGTGGCCCACTGGATGGCGGCTGCCGGTGTATCCGCGGGCATTCCGGCTTGGATGAAGGCATGCAGGGAGGACCGAAGCTGTCCCATCCCCATGAGCATCACCTTGGTGCCGGGAACCGCAGAGATGCGGGCGAGATCCGGTGGGTCGGGGCGATCGATGCCATGACCGGTGAAGATAGTGAGCTGAGAGCAAAAATCGCGGTGGGTTACGGGTATGCCGGCATAGGCGGGACCGGCGAGCGCGGAACTGACACCTGGCACTACTTCGAACGGTACGCCGGCCTTTTGCAGCGCCAGGGCTTCCTCGCCGCCGCGGCCGAACAGGTAGGGATCTCCTCCTTTGAGGCGCACGACGCAGCTGTGTTCCTTAGCCTTGTCGATGAGCAGTTGATTAATTTCCTCCTGCGTCAAGGTGTGGTTGCCGCCGCGCTTCCCGGCGTCCACAAGTTCGCAATGTTCACGGCACCAGCCGAGCATCACGCGCGGGACGAGTGCGTCGTAGATGAGGCAGTCTGCCCGTCCGATGAGTTCACGTCCCCGCACAGTAATGAGTCCCGGGTCGCCGGGACCGGCGCCAATGAGATAGACACGGCCTTGTTGAGCAGTTTCGCCCATTACTGTTCAGTAGCTTGAGGATTAAGATCTTCAGAGGAATTCTCGGGCAATGGCTCCGACTCCCGGATGGAATCGGTGGCGTTGGGGTCCTCGTGCAGAGATTCCTCTTCGGGGTGTGGTTGCTCCTTCTCCGTCGGTTGAGCGGTGGGTGGCGCAAGTTCCGGGGAGACCATATTCCCCTCATGGGAGACGAGAGACTGGTTCTCCTGGGGCTGCTCTAGAGTGTTAGGGGCGGGGTTCTCAGGGGACTCTGGGGCAGCGGGCGGCTGCGGGGAGGGGGTGTCGGTAGGGGAAAGAGTGTTCGCCATGGTCGTCACCTCAGGTGCAGCTCCCTTTTGGGCCGCGTTGCGTCCCATGCGAATAAGCTGGGAGACGGTGACGAGACGGAACCCCCGATTCTGCAAACCGGTAATGACGCCCTCCACGGCGGCAAGTGTGGAGGCGTGGATATCATGCAGAAGAATGATAGAGCCATTGTGCGCCTGCATCACGGCGCGGTTGATGACGGCAGATGTGCCGGGGTGCTTCCAGTCCACGGTGTCGACATCCCAGAGCACAGAGGTCATCCCATAGCGCTCCATCATGAAATCGACGATGTTGCGGTTGGTGGCTCCGTAGGGCGGACGCATCAAGTGCGGGCGTCGTCCCGTAGCTTCTTGAATCACGGCGGATGTGCGATCCATTTCGGAGGCTATCTGATCAAATCCTTTGGATGTCAGCTTAATGTGACTCCACGTGTGCGAGGCGATTTCATGTCCCTCGTCTGCGGCGCGTGCAAGGATGCCTTTGTTGCGCACGGCATTTTCGCCGACGACGAAGAAGGTGGCCTTGGCGCCGTGGCGGCTCAAAATATCAAGGATCTTCGGTGTGATGGTTCTGCTGGGACCGTCGTCAAAGGTCAGCGCGACGCATTTTTCGGGAATGTTGACCTGAGCAATTCGACGTCCGGGCGTCTTGGGCTTAAAAGGAGGCTGGGGAGAAGGGGAGGTTACCTGAGGGATAACGATGGTGCGCTTCTTCGGCGTCGATGAGATGGCACGGGGATGTTGCCGATGCGGTTGCTGCACAACTTGAGGCGTTGGCTCCGCCGGCTGCTCGATTTGGTCCGTGATCACCGGCTCTTCAGGTCGTTGTGAGGAGCATGCAGCCAGCACAACCGCGCAGGCTGTGATTATGATCTGTCCATACTTTTTCATCACTTCAACGTTTTCGGGGAGGGAATTATACGCTTTTCCGTCTCACTTGGCAACCCCAAAGGGGGGATCTTTTCACATCCGTCCCAAGAAAAATACCCTCAATAAGTGGTTAACGGTGCATCATGTAGCATAAGCCGTTGGTTTTTGCGATTTGTGAATTACGTTGACTCAGCGCCGGTGGGGCGGCACTGAGTCAATGGGGCGCCGACGCGTCAACGTCAATCGTAAGTAGGCGCCTCAGGCGCCGTCGCCTATTGGGCTTGCTTTTTCTTGGGACGAATGTGAGTCGTTCGGGGTCGAGGCTTGCAAAAGGAGTTTCGGAGTGGTATGTTGAAGGGCATGGGAGGACTCATCATAGCGCCGAAGGCGAGGATATTTCATGGGCACGAGTGGGTGTACGGGAGCGAGGTGAGGGCAACGGTGGGTGAACCGAAGCCCGGAGAGGTGGTGTTTCTTAAGGATCAAAAGGATCGTTTTCTTGGCTCTGCGATGTACAACCCTCGTTCGCAAATCATTGCGCGCCGCTTCTCGCGTCGCAGACAGGAGCTCAATGGCGAGCTCTTCCGCCGCCGCATGGCACAGGCTGCGCAACTGAGGGAGAGACTGCTGGGGAAGCAGGAGCTGCTTCGGCTGGTATGGAGCGAGAGCGATGGGTTGCCGGGGTTGCTCGTGGACCGGTATGGCGAGGTATTGGTGGTGCAGACGCTGACGCTGGCGATGAACCTGCACCTGGAAGAGATAACGGAGTCGTTGCGGACTTTATTTTCGCCCCGATGCATTTACATCCGCAACGACGCCCCGGTACTGGCAGCGGAGGGGATAGAGCCGGCTTGCTATACGGCATACGGGGAGTTCCCCGGACCTTTCGTCGCAGAGAATGGTGATGGGCTTAAGTTCATGATTAATCTTGCCCAAGGACAAAAAACAGGACTGTATCTTGACCAGCTGAGTAACTACACACGCGTTGCAAGGCTCGCCGTTGGACGCCGCGTTCTGGATACCTTCTGCAATCAGGGAGGTTTTGCCCTCGCGTGCGCTCGCGCCGGTGCGTCGGAGGTCACAGCGGTGGATATTTCAGAAAGCGCCGTAGAGAGTGTGCGGACGAATGCACAGCTCAATGGAGTGCAGTTGGTCGCTTTTGCGGAGAATGTGTTTGACCTTCTGGCGCGCGAAAGTGAGAAGAGGCGGGGAGGAGGAGAAGTAAAGTGGGACCACATCATTCTGGATCCTCCGAGTTTTACGCGCAACCGCAAGGGGATGGACGGCGCATTGCGTGGCTACAAAGAAATCCACCTGCGCGCCATGCAATTACTGCCGGTGGGAGGGGTGCTTTCCACTTTCTGTTGTTCGCATCACATCAGCCGCGAGATCTTCCTCCAAGTCATCGCAGCTGCTGCGGTGGACGCTCACTGTACCCTGCGTCTCGTGGAAGAGTATGATCAGAGGTTGGATCACCCCGTCCTGCTCAACATCCCGGAAACTCGCTATCTTCGCGGTTTTTCCTTTGAGCTGGTTCCGGGAAGATGACGGGGCGCTCTCGCCGTAATCGCGAAATCCTCTCCCCCGTTTTTGCACACAACGACTCCCACTCAACCGGGAGTGAGTCAAAAGGGGGGGGAAAAGAAGGAGAGTCCCGTCAGGAAGCAGGAGTCTGCTTCTTGGCACGGCGGACGGCACCAAAGCGCTTCTGGAACTTATCAATGCGTCCCTCGGTATCTACAAATTGATTCTTACCGGTGAAGAATGGGTGCGAGTCAGAAGTGATGCCGCAGGAGATGACGTAATGCTCCACCCCATCGATACTTTCCTTCTTGGAGGACTTGGCCGTAGAGCGGGTGACGAAGCGACGCCCCGTCGTGATATCCACGAAAACGACGGGATGGTAGTCCGGATGCAGATCTTTTTTCATAACAGGAATGCAACTGCGTTTCCATCGCAGAGCGCCGCGCATTGTATCATCTCCTCCCCGTGTGTCAAGACTTATTTTCCGCGCCGTCCGCGCTCCTTTTCTACCCCTACAAGCAGGGAAACAACGCTCTTCGTATAATTTTGTGGAATGACTCCACAAAGCAATTCCAAAAAGTCGGCAAAATACCCAGTATTTGACAAA
>CANQSY010000043.1 GCA_947626635.1 uncultured Akkermansia sp. | reverse complement strand
AATGCTCTCAAAATTATAATTGACTTTCCCGCCCGCTTCGCGTGCGCCCTATACGGGACCGTCGGGCGCTTTCGCTTTCCCGCGCCTTTGGCGCGCACGTTACCTGAGATCGTAAATCGTAATTCGTAAATCGTAAATCGTAAATAGGCGCCGTCAGGCGCCCCGCGCGTAGCTGTGCAGGGAAGAAACGGTGCCGGGGAGCAGGTTGACGACGATGAAGGTGATGAGCACCGCCCCGAAGGCGAGGAGCAGCAGGCTTCGTCGCGCGGCGGGAAAGCGTGACGAGCTGTGGAAGTAGATCAGGTAGAGAACCCACGTGATGAGCGACCAGGTCTCCTTGATGTCCCACGCCCAATAGCGTCCCCATGCTGCGTCTGCCCACAGCGCGCCGCTGCACAGACCGAGGGTGAGAAACGGAAAGGCGAGGCGAGCCGCGGAGTCTGCCGCGAGCAGTTGGCGCTCTTTCCCTTCGCCGATGGCCATGAGGGCGCAGGAGGCCGAGAGCGCCAACAGACCGTATGCCACGACATAGCTCGCTACGTGCGGCACAAACCAGGCCGATTGCAGAGCAGGGGCCTGCCGCCACCCCGTCTGCAGCGGCATACAGAGGGCGCCGATGAGGGCGAGACAGGCTACCGCCGCCACCTGTGCGTCCATGGGCAATTTCTGCCTGCGTACGAGCGCGATCCATGCGGGGATGATCGCCAGGGGAAAGAAGCAGAGCACGTGGCGCATATTCCCGAAGGGCGGGGCCTGCGCCACGATGGCGTGCAGCGCCAGCAGAGCTGCACAGACGCACCATCCTGCGATGAGGAGACGCACAGCCGCTTTGGTGGAACGGAGCTTGTACGCGCAGCAGCTGACCGCGAAGAGCAGGGCCGCTACGGCGGTGAGGAGCGTGGCTGCCGTCGTCATGCCGCACCTCCTCTCTTGCTGAAGCCCCAGCCGAATGCGCAGAGCACGAGCAGGACGCTACCCCCGATGACCCCGGGTCTTCCCGGCGCGCGCCTCGCCAGCAGGCGCACCGCGTTGCCCTCCTGCGTGCAATCCATCAGGTAGATCTTCCACCCGTTGTGCGAGAGCGGATGATTCACGCGCATCAGCTCCTCGTTGGTCTCGCCGTCTCCCAAGTGACAGTACACGCGGTACTCGCGCACAGGACGGGGACGCCGCATCAACAGACGCATCCCTTTCCCGCCGGGCAGAACCCAACCTTCCGCGTCCTTTCGGTCGTTCAGTTTCCAACTCTCCTTGCCGAAACGGACCGCGTCCCCCTCGCGTTCCGCCTCGCCGATGATCTCGAACTTCCCATTCCGAGCTTGCAGCACGGCGTAGCTCGTCGGCGCGTCGTAGCGTTCTATCTCCACGCGCCGCACCCGGATGCGGAAGGGGAGGTCCTGCTGCTCGTCGATGGAAAGTTCAGGGGAAGACGTCGGATGCACGGGACAGATGAGGCTGCGCTGTTCGCTGAGGGTCCCATCGACGCACGCCCCGACGAGGATGAGGAAGATGGCGGCGTGCATACCCGGCGTCCAGAGGTTTTCCCTCATGGCGAGGTAGCCGAGGTAGCCGAATATCGCGATGAAAAGAAGGCCGACGAGACTCAGCGCTGCCATGCCTGCCGCACCGAACCACATGATGCCGCCGGTCCCGGCGTATTCCGCCGCGAGACAGCCGAACTCCCACACGGCGGCGGCTCCGGCTACCGCCAGCGCCATACACGCCACCCCTCCTGCCAGTCGTCCGATACGTCCCCGCGCTCCGAGAACCGTCGCCACTGCGCAGACCGCAGCCGCTGCCACACCCAGAGCGAGCATGACTCCTCCCCGCAGCACACCCGGTTCCCCGCCGTACGGCAAACCTCCCGCCACCATCAGCAAACAGGCGGTCGCCAGCAGCGACAATGCCGGAATGAGGAGCTTCCCTTTCATATCACCAGTGCCACGTCAGCGAGAACACACCCATGATGGAATTGTGCTCCTGCGTGCGGTAGGTGCGTCCGGCGTACACCACGCCGGCGTAGTAATCAATCCCATGGTACGAAACGCCGCCTCCCAGCTGCGCCTGCACTTGCCACGGCTGTCGGCTGCATGTGCGGTCAAAGTGGTGGAAGACGCCGCCGTCGATGGTCAGGTCGCGCGCAACGTAGCCGCCGCTGAGGCTCGTCAGCAGGAAGTACGAAATCTTGTCGCGTCGGTAGGTGGGTTTCTTCAGCGCATTGATGCCGAAGTTGCCCGCCGAAGCATCCGGCGTGCTCATCGAGGGCGGAAGGTTGCGACCGACGCGGAACACCATGCCCACCCAGCCGGATATCTGAAAGGTGCCCACCGACTCCCATACCTGGACCGCGCCATCCGACTCCCACCCGCGCACGAGCCCCGTGCCGAGCGCCGGTATGTTCCATTCCTGCCGGGAGGTGAGCTGCACGGTTACCTCGGAGTGAATCTGGTCGTCCCAGCCTTCCCACTCCTCCATGTCCATCATGTCGTGGATAAAATTCTGGGTGCGACCGGCCAGGGAGGCCTTGCCGGTGGTGCCGAGCTGCAACTCTGTGGCGCAGCCGAAACTCTCTCCTCGCGCGAGATAGGCGCCGCCGATCGCCGCGTAGCCGCAATACGGATGCTGATTCGGGATGGATCCGTAGTAATGATCCTCCGGCGTGTACATGTTCTGGACAATGCTGATGCCCCATGCGTCGCCGTTCTTCAATTCCTGCGCGTAGTCGAGGCGTGTGCCGTGCGTGAAGTTGCGGTCGTAGCCGGAGATGGAGTCGTTTTGGAAGACTCCGCGAAAGTGGTGTCGCGGCTCCGGTTGATAGGAGGGCTGACCCGGCAGCGCAATCGGGTTAAAATAGCCCGCCATCGCGGCGCAGGCTGAATAAACGATGACGGGCGTTATTCCCATGCTCCGTAGCCTACTCCTGTGCCCCCCTATCGTCAAGTTCAAAGTTCGCCACCGGAGCGGCAAAGACGTCCATCCCAGGAAAATATTTTCCATGCTCATTCGACCTCTCCCATGCGTTTCATCAACGAAGGAGGAAAAACTCGCAAATCCGGCAACACGTCTCTGCTCCCCCGCGCGTAGCGTCAATCGAAAATTGTAATTCTGCCACCTCTAAAAACTACCAAGGTGAAAAACGAGAGAAAAAAAAGTTGAGGGGAAAGGAGTCAAAAAAGGAAAAAATGGGAGGATTTTGAGGGGAAAACATGGGAAAAATGTTCGAGAGGATACGCACCATCGTTTGCCCGCTATCCGAAAAATCGAGTTTTTAGAGGTACCCAATTCGAAAATCGTAAATCGTAAATCGTAAATACCCAACGCCTTATGCCTCGTGGTCTGCCGATATTCGTCCGTGGGGTTGTAATTTTCTTGGAACAGATATGAATCGTCGGGCTTGCAAGCGGGGTGGCTTTGTGGTAGGATAGGCACGAGCGAAACCCCGCCCGACGCGGAGCACACGACACTCTTAACACTGAATTAACTAAAACTATGCCAGTACCAACCCAAGAACAGTACATCAAGATGCTCAACACGGCCAAGGAGAAAGGCTATGCCTATCCTGCTGTGAATGTCACCACCATCGAAGTAATCAACGGCGCGCTGAAGGCCTTTGCCGAAGCAAAGTCGGACGGTATCATCCAGATCTCGCTGGGGGGCGGACAGTTCGCCTCCGGCACCGCGGTGAAGGATTCCGCGACGGGGGCCATCGTTTTGGCGGAGGCCGTTCATCGTTTGGCGGAAAAGTATGACGTGTTGGTGGCCCTGCACACGGACCACTGCCAGGCGGATAAAATCGACAGCTTCCTGCGCCCGCTCATCGCGGAGTCGAAGAGGCGCATCGCGGAGGGGAAGGGTCCGCTGTTCAACTCGCACATGCTGGATGCGAGCGCGTTGCCGATGGCCGAGAATCTGAAGATCTCCAAGCAGATGCTCAAGGAGTGCGCTGAGGTCGGCATTGTTCTCGAAATTGAAATCGGCGTCGTCGGCGGCGAAGAGGACGGCGTGGACAACAGCGGTCAGCACGCCGCGAAGCTCTACACCTCCCCGGAGGATATGTTGCTCACCTACGAAACCCTCAACGGTCTCGGTGAATTCATGCTCGCCGCTACCTTCGGCAATGTCCATGGCGTTTACAAACCCGGCGCGGTCAAGCTCGAGCCCAAGATCCTGCGCGATGGACAGAAAGCGGTGAAAGACAAGCACGGCACCGATATGCGCCTCGTCTTCCACGGCGGCTCCGGTTCCGACCTCTGCGACATCCGTGAGGCCATCTCCTACGGCGTCGTGAAGATGAACATCGACACCGATACCCAGTACGCCTTCTCCAAGCCCATCGTGCTGCACATGTGCCAGAACATCGACGGCATGCTGAAGGTGGACGGCGAAGTCGGCAACAAGAAGGTGTACGACCCGCGCTCCTACCTCAAGAAGGGCGAGCAGGGCATCTGCGACCGCCTGAAGCAGGCCACGCAGGACCTCCTCTCCGAGGGCAAAACTCTCTACGGGCAGATCTGAGGACCCTTTTCTTCTCTCTCCGTTTTATTACCCAACCGGGAAGCACATCGCTTCCCGGTTTTTTTGCCATCTCCCCCGCGCGCAGCGCGCGAATTCCCTGAAATCGTAATTCGTAAATCGAAAATCGTAAATAGGCGCCGATAGGCGCCCCAGCCCCGCCATGATTGATCCCACCACCAATGCTTTTGCATTGCATTTCCCGCGCTCCGCGCGCTAGCATCCAAATCGTAAATCGTAATTCGTCAATCGTAAATAGGCGCAGCCCGGCGCCACCTTCGGCAGGTACCACGTTGCTTTCGCCCATCACCATAGACCTTGAGGTATCCGCAGCACATCTTCACTCCCCTCCCTCTCCTGCGCATGCCCAGGTAGCAATGCAATTCTCATAGCTTGTCTTATGCGTTAGATTGTGGTAAGCCCCTCCCGCCGGGACGGCAATCCCGGAACAAATAGAGAAAAATAATATGAAAACGATAACTCGCCGCATGCTGGCTGCGTGCTGCTGGTGCCTTACGCACCCGTGGCACGTGGAGCAACTGGTATATCTTGCCCTGCTAGCTCTATACCGGTTGTAGCGTGCGTTGCTCCCGCCCCGGGGCTTCTTCGGAAGCCTCGAGGAAATGGGGCGAAAGAAAGTATTGACTCATCCTGCATTTTCTGCTTAATTGATCTTGCGTGAATTTGTTTTCATTGCATTTTTCTTTATTTGCTTGCCCGCCGGGGGTTGCCGCCCATAACCGGCGGGCGGGTCTTTTTACGGAGGCGATCTGGATTTAAGCTCTAAATTTTGCACCCGGATATTCAGCTTCCGCAGCCCGGCGCCACCTTCGGCAGGTACCACGTCGCTTTCGCCCATCACCATAGACCTCCGAAATTCCGCTTCGCTACAGCTTGACGCTTCGGTACCCCACTACCTCAGCGCCCTGCGGGCAACGCATGCGCGTTGTCCAATCGCCCTTCCCGCCCGCTTCGCGTGCGCCCTATACGGGGCCGTCGGGCGCTTTCGCATCCCCGCGCATCGCGCGCTAGCATCCAAATCGTAAATCGTAAATCGAAAATCGTAAATAGGCGCCGATAGGCGCCCTGGGCCGCCCGGCCGCTTTCCTCATATCTCCCGCCCATGGTTTTTCCCACCACCTTCGCTTCCGCTCCGCATCTCCCGCGCGCAGCGCGCGAATTCCCTGAAATCGTAAATCGTAAATCGAAAATCGTAAATAGGCGCCGATAGGCGCCCCGGGGGATTTTAGTTGTAAAGGGGTGAGAATCATGCTAAACTTACGCTCGCCATGAAGAGAGTAAAGACCGCGGTGGTAGGGGCGAGCGGGTACACGGGGCAGGAGCTGCTGCGCATCCTGCTGCAGCACCCGGGGGTGGAGCTGGTGTGCGCGACGTCCCGGCAGTATGAGGGGAAGAGGCTCAGTGATGTTTTTTCGCGCTTCCGGGGGGTACCCGGGGCGGAGTTGTTGTTTTCTGCCGCTGATGCGGCGGGGGTGATAGCGAGCGGGGCGGAGGCGGCCTTTTTGGCCTTGCCGCATGGGGTGTCCGTGGAGTACGGACGGGCCCTGGTGGAGGGGGGACTGCGGGTCGTGGACCTGTCGGCGGATTTTCGGTTGAACGACCCCGCCGTGTACGAAGAATTTTACGGCAAGCCGCATGCGGACGTCGAGTTGTTGCGCGAGGCGGTGTATGGGATGCCGGAATGGCACCGCGAGGAGATCGCCAAGGCGCGCATCGTGGGGTCGCCCGGCTGCTATCCCACGAGCATTATCCTGCCGCTCTCGCCGCTGCTGCGCGCGGGACTGGTGCAGCCGCAGGACATCGTGGCGAACAGCGGGAGCGGCGTTTCCGGCGCGGGAAGAAAAGCGGATGTCGCGTACCATTTTTGCGAGTGCAACGAGAGCATGCGCGCGTACAGCGTGCCGCGTCATCGCCACCTCTCCGAGATCGAGCAGGAGCTCTCTCTCGCCGCCGGCGTCCCCTTGCGCGTGACCTTTATTCCTCACCTCATGCCCGTGAACACAGGCATCCTCACCACGATCATCGCCAAGCTCACTCCGGGCGTCACGGCGGGCGACCTCACCCGCTGCTACGCCTCCGCCTACGGGGATGCGCCCTTCGTCCGTCTGCTCGGGGAGGGCGTGCCGGCGGACACGAAGAACGTGACGCGCACGAACTTTGTGGACATCGGTTGGGCTGTGGATGAGCGGACTGGACGCGCGGTGCTGATGAGCGCGGAGGACAACGTGATCAAGGGCGCCGGGGGGCAGGGGGTGCACGCCTTCAACATCATGCACGGTTTCCCGGAGACGATGGGACTGATCCTGCTCTGAGGAAGTGACATTTCGGATGCAGCAACACGAGCCATGACATGAAACCGGTACTGCTCATAGTGGATGACGAGCGTTCGACGCGCAAGGTCCTCAGCGAGGCGTTGGAGGACGGCTATGAGGTTTACACCGCCGGGGACGGGAAAACGGCGCGGGCCTTGCTGGCGAGTCAGCCGGTGGACATCATGCTGACGGATCTGCGGCTGGGCGGTGAGAGCGGGATGGAGCTCATCGACCATGCCCTCGCGCTCGATACGCCACCCACCTGCATCATGATGACCGCGTACGGCAGCCAGGATACCGCGGCGGAGGCAAAGAAGCACGGCGCTTACTACTTCCTCACCAAACCGCTCAATCTCGATGAGGTCGAGCTGCTGCTGCGTCAGGCGGCGCACACGCGCACTTTGGAGACCCGCAACCGCGAGCTCACGGAGAAGTTGCAGCCCATGAGCGGGCTGGGCGCCATGCTTGGCGAGAGCGCCTCCATGCGGTCGATTTTTGAGCGCATCAAGCAAGTGGCCCCCACGAACGCCACCGTGCTCATCGAGGGAGAGACCGGCACCGGCAAGGAACTTGTGGCGCGCGCGCTGCATACCCTCTCGCCGCGTGCCGAGAAGGGAAAATTCGTCGCGGTCAACTGCGCAGCCCTTTCCCCGCAGCTCATGGAAAGCGAGCTCTTCGGTCACGAGCGCGGCTCCTTCACGGGGGCCGTCCAGCGCCGCATCGGTCGCTTCGAGGAGGCTGACGGCGGCACACTCTTTTTGGATGAGATCGGCGAGATGGACATGGCGACGCAGGTGAAGCTGCTGCGCGTGCTTGCGGAGCGCAGCATCGAGCGCGTCGGCAGCAATGACCCCATCGCGGTGGATGTGCGCATCATCGCCGCCACCAACCGGGATCTCGGTCGCATGGTGCGGGAGGGCTCCTTCCGCCAGGATCTCTACCAGCGCCTCAACGTCGTCGGCATCGCCTTGCCGCCCCTGCGCGAGCGGGCGGATGACATCGTCCTCATGGCGAATGCCTTTCTCCAGCAGCTCTGCGCGGAAAACCACAAGCCGCTCATGAAGCTCAGCCGCCCCACGCTCGAGTGCCTGCGTCGCTACAACTGGCCCGGCAACGTCCGCCAGCTGCGCACCGCCATCGAACACGCGGTGGTGATGTGCGACTCCGCGTCCATCAGCATGCGCGATATGCCCGAGTATCTCGTGCAGCAAACCGCCCCGGAGGCGCCCGCCGTCGGGGACGAGGAAGGGGTGGGTTCGCTGTTGCTCAAGGACGTTGTGCGCCGGGCGGTGCTGCGCGCGCTGCGTCTCTCCAAGGGAAACCAGACGGCTGCTGCCAAGATGCTGGGCATCCACCGTCGCACGCTCTACCGCCACATGCTCGAATCCCCGCAGTTTTTTTCCGAATTTCTTGAACAATCATGACAACACAACCCACCCCAAAGAAAACGCTCTCCTTTGAAAAAGCTACGGCTCGGCTCGAGCAGATCGTCGCCAAACTCGATGCGCCCGATACGCAACTCGAGGAGATGATCTCCCTCGTCGAGGAGGGTCTCTCGCTCATCCGCAGCGGTAAGGAAATCCTCCGCAACGCCGAGCTGCGCATCCGCACCCTCGAGGCCACTGATGCCGATGAGGGGTCGCGTGAGACCCCGGAGCAACCTGAGCTCAAGAACGATGATGGATTCGCACTCCGCTGAGGCGGTGGCGCTCCCGCCGCTGCTCGCCGGCATCCATTCGCCGGCGGATGTCAAGGCTCTTCCGGCGGAGAGCCTGGGACAGCTTGCGCAGGAGGTGCGCGACCTGCTCATCCATTCCCTCTCGCACACGGGCGGACACCTTGCGCCGAACCTCGGCGTCGTGGAACTCTCCATCGCCTTGCACCGCGTCTTTGATACCCCGCGCGACAAAATACTCTTCGACGTCTCGCACCAGAGCTACGTGCACAAGATCCTCACGGGGAGGGCGGACAAGATAGCAACGATTAGGCAGTTCGGCGGGATCTCGGGGTTCATGAAGCGCAGCGAATCCCCGCATGATGCCTACGGCGCGGGACACGCCGGCACGGCGATCTCCGCGGGTCTCGGGATGGCGGCGGCCCGCGATTTGATGGGCGAGGATTACCACGTCGTCGCCGTCGCCGGGGATGGCGCCTTCACCTGCGGCACCACCCTGGAGGCGCTCAACAGTATCGCCGCCACAACCCGCCGCTTCATCGTCGTCCTCAACGACAATGAATGGAGCATCGATAAAAATGTGGGCGCCCTTTCGCGCTACTTCTCCTCGCTGCAGGAGACCCAGGCGTACAGCTGGCTCAAGGAGCGCGCGGACTACTTCCTCAAGAACCTCGCCGGAGAAAAGACGCGTGAGCAGGCCGTTCGCCTCATGACCGCCGCGCGCAGCCTCATCTCCCCGCTGAGCTTCTTCCGCGAGCTGGGGCTCACCTACTACGGTCCCATCGACGGACACAACATCCGGCGCCTGGAGCGCGTGCTGCGCATCATCGCCCGCCACCATGAGCCCGCCATCCTGCACATCATCACCCGCAAGGGGTACGGCTACGAGCCGGCGGAGCAGGACCCCACCCGCTTCCACGGCATCGGGAAGTACGACGTCGAGAGCGGCAGCACGCCCCGGGCCACCACGCTGAGCTATTCCGAGGTGTTCGGGCAATGTCTCACCCGCCTTGCGCAGGACGACGACAAAATTCTCGCGCTCACGGCGGCCATGCCCAGCGGCACCAAGCTGGATATATTCCGCGAGAGTTTCCCGAAGCGTTTCTTCGACGTAGGCATCGCGGAGGAGCACGCCGCCCTCTTCTCCTGCGGTCTCGCCGCCCAGGGCTTCAAACCCTACCTGGCGATCTACTCCACCTTCATGCAGCGGTGCGTGGACATGATTGAGCACGACGCCGCCCTGCAGAACCTCCCCGTGCGCTTTTGCATGGACCGCGCGGGGCTGTCGCCGGACGACGGACCGACACACCACGGGTTGTTCGACATAGCGATGTTGCGGGCGATACCGGGGTTGGTGATGATGCAGCCGAAGGATGAGGCGGAGCTCTGCCGCATGCTCGCCACGATGCAGGGCATCGACGACCGCCCGAGCGCCATCCGCTACCCGCGCGGCGCGGGCGAGGGCGTCGCGCTCCCGGACCATCCGCAGCCCCTGCCGCTGGGACGCGCCGAGGTCATCGCGCGGCATGAGCAGGACGCCGTGACCTTCCTCGCCCTCGGCAACATGAACTCCCTCGCCGCCGAGGCCATTCAGCTCCTGGCGGCGCAGGGCATCAGCTGCGGACACGTCAATGCGCGGTTCATTAAGCCCCTGGACGAGACGTGCCTCCTCGACTGCGCCAAGCACAGCCGCTTGCTCGTCACCCTGGAGGACCACGTCGTGACCGGCGGCTTCGGGTCCGCCGTGGAGGAGCTGCTGCAGGCGCGGTGCTGCGCGTGTCCGGTCCTCTGCATCGGTTGGCCGGATGCCTTCGTGGAGCACGGCAGCGCGAAAAACCTGCGCGAGCTGCACGGTCTCACCCCGCAGGCTGTCGCCGCCCGCGTGGCGGACCGCTTGCTGCATTCCCCCGACACCGTGGATCCGTCATGACTCTTTGCGATACCGGCTGCGTGCTGCGTCTCTTCCCTTACAAGGAGCATGGCGCCATCGTCAGTTGGTGCACGGCGCAGCACGGCATCGTCCGCACCGTCGCGCGCGGCATGCTCAAGCCCGGCAGTGAGCTGAGCGGCGTGGTGGACCTCTTCCACGAGTGCGAGCTGGTGTACAAGACGCCGCCGCGCGGCGAGCTCTGCACCCTTGCGACAGCCGAGCTCATCAGTCCGCGCCTCCCCCTGCGGACGGACCTCCTGCGCTTGCGGCTCGCCTCCTACCTCTGCCGCCTTTTGCTCAGCACGGTGGAGCCCGGGGAGGAGGAACCCCATTGGCACTCGCTCATCAGCGCCGCGCTGGATTACATCGCGTCCTCCGCGCCGCGTGAGGAAATCCTGCGCCGCTTTGAACAGCGCCTCGCCGAACTTCATGGTCTCTACTCCCCCGCCGTCACCCCGCATGCAGCGCTCCTGCAGCACTTTACCCACCTTCCTGAAGGTCGTGAGGAATTACTCTCCCACCTCCGCGCGAATTCCCCGAAATCGTAAATCGTAATTCGTAAATAGACGCCGCTAGGCGCCCCCGCCCCGCCATGATTGATCCCACCACCAACGCTTTTGCATTGCATTTCCCGCGCTCTGCGCGCTAGCATCCAAATCGTAAATCGTAAATAATCATCGCAGATGATCATCACCGTTTTCCGCTCGTTGCGCCGAATGATTGCTCGAAGGTATTTTGGGCTTTTTTGCGTTCGCGTTGGATTTGCTCATCCGTGGCGCCGAGCTTGCCGAGGAGGAGGCTCACCATGGAGAGGGCGACCTCCTGCTCGCCGGAGAACACGGTTTGCGCGCCGTCGTTCATCATGGCGAGGGCATTGCTGGTGTAGGTTGTGTAGGCCATGATGGAGATGTTGCTGTTGAGGCTGCGGGCGGCTTCGGCGATTTCCTTGGCGGGGGCGGCGACGGAGGTGATGATGATGGCGGTGGCTTCTTCGACGCCCGCGAGCTTGAGGATGGTGCGCTGCCGGGCGTCCCCGTGCAGGGCGAGGATGCCCTCCCGGGTGATGCGCGTCACGGTATCGACGTTCATCTCGATGACGACCACCTCCATGTGGTACTCGGAGAAGATGCGCTGCAGGATTTGTCCGCAGGGACCGAACCCGACGATGATGATGCGGTGCTTGTCCTCGGTGGGGGCAGGAATTTCGTCGTGGGAGTGAGTGACGCCGATGCCGCGGTCCTCAAAGGCGCGCACGAGGCGGGGGACGAAGCGGTAGAGGGCGGCATTGAGGGTGATGGAGATGATGGCGGTGCCGGTGATGACATTGACGGCGAAGTCGGGGAGGATGTGGTATTGGTTGGCGATGAGGGAAGCGAGGATGAAGGAGAATTCCCCGACCTGGGAGAGCGACGTGCTCACGATGAGCGCCATTCGGCTCGGTCGCTTCAGCAGGCGGATCACGATGTAGGCCGCCACGGGCTTCGCGATGAGCGTGAGCAGCAGCGCGCTCAATGCCAGCTCCCAGTGCTCCAGCAGACCTGCAAGGTCAAACCCCATCCCCACCGAGACGAAGAAAAGCACGGCAAACGCATCCCGCATGGGCAAGGCGTCCCCTGCCGCGCGGGCGGAGAACTTGCTCTGTCCCACCACCATGCCGGAGAGGAAAGCGCCGAACTCGAGCGATGCGTTGAACACCCGCGAGGAGAGCACCGCGATGCCGAGCGCGATGACGAGTACCGTCAGCGTGAAGAGCTCGTCGCTCGTGCTGCGCGAGACGTAGGTGAGCGTGTTCTCGATGATGATCTTCCCGAGGAAAGCCACGCAGAGCACCAGCAGCGTGAGCTTGATCGCCATCCATCCCAGCGCCGGTCCCAGCGCCTGCCCCGCAAAAAACACCGGCAGCAGCACCAGCAGGATAATCGTGAAAATATCCTCCACCACCAGCCACCCCAGCGCCGTGTGTCCCGCCGGCGTCTGCAGCACCTTGTTGTCCGCCAGCACTCGGGTGAGCACCACGGTGCTCGACACGCACATGCACGCCCCGAAGAGGAGAGAAACCACCGCATCCGCGTCCGGCACGAGGAGGTAGTAGCCGAGCGCTCCCGTCAGGGCGCGCACCGCCATGCAGATGATCGACCCCGGCACGGCGACCTTCTGCACGGCCAGCAGGTCCTTGAAGTGAAACTGGAGCCCGACGCCGAAGAGCAGCAGGACGACGCCGATGTGCGAGAACTCGTCCACCACCTCGCCCTCCACGCTTATCCCCCACCACGGCCGCGCCGCAAGAATGCCGGCCAGCAGGTAGCCCACGATCGGGGAGAGACGGAGTTTCTGCGCGGTGATGCCGAGCAGGAGCGCGAGTGCGAGACCGATGGCGAGAGTGAATATCATGAGAGCACGCGGGACCAGATGACCTTGAGGTACCTCCCTTCCGGGTAGGTGGATAAGTAGGGATGATCCCAGCCGGGACCGCTCATTTCGAGAATTTGCAGCTTCTTGCCGAGCCGCTGCGCCGTGTGAATCACCAGCTCCTCAAACTCCGCCGCCTTCAAAAGACCGGAGCAGGAACACGTCACCAGCATCCCGCCCGGACGCACGCACTGCATCCCCAGCGCATTCAGGTCGCGGTACTTCTTGAGCCCCTCCTCCCGAGCCTCATCCCGTCCCAAAATGAGCTTCGGCGGGTCCAGCAACACGACGTCGAACAGCCGTCCGTTGCGCAGCATCTGGCGCGCGTAGGTGAAGGCGTCGGCATGGACAAAATCAATGTGCAGCGGACCTCGGCGGGAGTTGATATTGGCGTTGCGCTTGGCCTGCGCGATGGCGGTTTCGTCGAGGTCCACCGCCGTGACCTCCCCCGCGCCGCCGAGCAGTTTCGCGTAGATGGAGAAGCCTCCCGTGTAGCAGCAGAGGTCCAGCAGACTCTTCCCGCGGATGAGGGTGGCGAGACGCATCCGGTTTTCGCGCTGGTCGCAGAAGAAGCCGGTCTTGTGTCCGTGCTCAAAATCCACCTCGAAATTCACGCCGTGCTCCAGGATGCGCACGCGGCGCACCGGTCGGCTCTCCGGTCCCTGCGAGACGTCGATCCCCTCCATGCGCGCCACGGCGGAGTCCACTTGCACCACGTGCCGTTGCGTCCCGCAGGCCTCGTGCAGCACGCGCAGCCAGGCGTCCAGCCTCCGCCATACCCCCAGCGTACTCACCTCCACGCTCAGCACATCCCCGTAGCGGTCCACCACCAGTCCCCCCAGCCCGTCGGAGTCCCCGTGCACCAGCCGGTAGGCATTGGTTTCCGCCGGTAGGATGCTGTTGCGCCATTCCACGGCGCGGCGCAGGGCGTCCTCCAGGTCCTGCTCGCCGATGGGGTGCGGACCGTGGTGCAGCATCCGCAGGGGCGTGCGTGAGTCCCGGTTCCAAAATCCCGTGCCGAAGTACTCGCCGTTCTTGTCGTACACGTGGATGAGACATCCCGGCGTCGCATCGGCGCTCACCTCCCCGAGCATCCTGGGATAGACGGCGGGGTTGTACGTAAAATACTTCAACCGGACCCACGGATGCAGCCAATGCTCGCTGCCCGGCGGCGCCTGCTCCGCGCGCGGCGTCCTTCCCTCTCCGTCTCTCCGTCCTTTCCTCCTCATCCTCTGTTCTGTTCTGCTTCCTGGCACGGCAACCATCATACTTCTCACCAGCGCGATTGTCAATGCGTTTGCCAACTGCCGCCCCCATCAGCGCTCACCTCCCCGCGCGCAGCGCGCATGATTTCCAAATCGTAACTCTGCCACCTCTAAAAACTACCAAGGTGAAAAACGAGAGAAAAAAAGTTGAGGAGAAAGGAGTCAAAAAAGGGAAAAATGGGAGGATTTTGAGGGGAAAACATGGGAAAAATGTCCGAGAGGATACGCACCATCGTTTGCCCGCTATCTAAAAAACGAGTTTTTAGAGGTGCCAAACTCGTAAATAAATCAAACTTGTTTGATTCCGTCCCGGTAATCGTGCAATTCTCACAGCTTGTCGTCTCCTTTCTACTTCACCGCGAGTCGGAGACTCGCCGAATTTCTAAATCGTAAATCGTAAATCGTAAATAACCAACAACTTATGCTACATGATACGCCATTAACCACTTATTGAGGGTGTTTTTTCTTGGGATACGTGTAAGAGGCAGGTATCGGGGCTATTTTTTGTGTTGCCTTTCTCACCTTCCTATGTTCTAATGAAGCCATCGAAAGATTATTGCTCTTTCATTTCTCCTACCCGCCGGGGCGTTGCAGCGCTTAACTCGGCGGGTAGGTTTTTATGAGGTAATTCGTAATTCGTAAATAGCAAAAAAATCAGCGTTCCACGTTGATTTTTTTGCAATACACAAGTAGCAGGGAGAGGTCGGCCGGCGTGATGCCGGGAATGCGGGAGGCCTGGCCGAAGGTGGTGGGGCGGATGCGGGAGAGGCGCAGTCGGGCCTCGGTCTTGAGGGCGGGGATGTCGTTGTAGTCGATGGAGGGGGGGATGAGGCGGTGCTCCTGCTTGAGCAGCTGCTTGGCGGCGACCTCCATTCGGTGGATGTGTCCCTCATAGACGATTTCCGTAGCGACGGTCTTCCAGAGCTCGGTGTCGTCGGCGTGCGGGAGGAAGTCGGGCGGGAGTCGGTCGAGGGAGTTTTCCGGACGTTTGAGCCAGAGGTCGAGCTTCGTCCCTTCCCAGGACGTTTCGCGGCAGAAGGCGATGCCGTCCTGAATGGCGCGGGCGCGGCGTTCCGCCTCCGCCCCTGCCTCCGCGCCGACTAGTCCGAGGCGCGCGGCGAGCGGGGTCAGCCGCAGGTCGGCATTATCCTGTCGCAGCAGCAGCCGCATCTCCGCGCGGCTCGTGAACATACGGTAAGGCTCGTCCACCCCGCGCGTGACAAGGTCATCGACCATGACGCCGAGGTAGGCCTCATCGCGGCGCAGCACGAGGGGCTCGTCGCCGCGCAGGGAGAGCAGGGCATTGGCGCCGGCGAGCAGACCCTGCCCCGCGGCCTCCTCGTAGCCGCTGGTGCCGTTGATTTGTCCGGCGAAGTAGAGCCCGCGCACGCGCTTGGTTTCGAGGGTGGCGAGCAATTCCGTGGGCGGCACGAAGTCGTACTCGACGGCGTAGGCGGGACGGATGATCTCGGCGCGGCGGAGACCGGGGATGCTGCGGACGATGAGGAGCTGGACGTCGAAGGGCAGGCTGGAGGAGAGACCGTTGAGGTAGTACTCGTCGGTGCTGCGTCCCTCGGGTTCGATGAAGATCTGGTGGCGTGTTTTTTCCGCGAAGCGCACCACCTTGTCCTCGATGCTGGGGCAGTAGCGCGGACCCACTCCGCGGATGATGCCGGCGTAGAGCGGGCTGCGGTGCAGATTCGCGCGGATGATGTCGTGGGTGCCGGGGTGGGTCCAGGTGATGGCGCAGGGAAGCTGCCGGAGGCAGAACTCGGCATCGGCGAAGTTATTGAGGGTGCAGGGAGGCTGCGTGGCGCGGGTGAGCTCGCGGCGGGAGCGCCGACTGAAGAGCGGCGGGGGCGTGTCGCCGGGCTGCAGGTCGAGCTCGGCGAAGTCGATGGTGCTGCCCTTGATGCGGGGGGAGGTGCCTGTTTTGAAGCGTTCGAGGGGGAAGCCGAGTTGAGCGAGCGAGGCGGAGATGCTGCTGGCGGGGGCGCCCAGCCGTCCTCCCGGCAGGTGCTTCTCTCCCACGTGCAGCAGCCCCTGCATGAAGGTCCCGCTGCAGAGAACCACTCGCCGCGCCTCGATCACCTGGCCCCATGCCGTGCGCGCCCCGCGCACCTCGCCGCCCTCCGTGAGCAGCTCCGTGGCATCACCCTGGATGAGCTGCACCCCCGGCGTGGTCTCTACCACCCACTTCATGCGCTGCCGGTACGCCGCCTTGTCGCACTGCGCGCGCGGGGCGCGCACGCTCGGTCCCTTGGAGGCGTTGAGCATCCGGAATTGCAGCGCCGTCGCGTCCGTGTTCAGTCCCATCGCCCCGCCCATTGCGTCGATCTCGCGCACGATGTGCCCCTTGGCCAGTCCGCCGATGGAGGGGTTGCAGCTCATGTGTCCGATGCTGTCCAGGTCGTGCGTGAGCAGCGCGACCCGTCCCCCCAGGCGCGCGCCCGCCAGGGCGGCCTCAATTCCGGCGTGACCCGCGCCGATGACGAGAAGATCAAAAGACATGGTGCGTGGAGGGAAGCGGCGGCTAGGCGGTGAGGGTGACGATGAGCTTGTGCAGCACATCCTTGGGGTCGAGCTGGGTCGAGACGAGCTGTCGGTCGGCGAGGTCGCAGGCAAAGAGGTGCTGCTTGGCCTTGGCGAGGGAGAGGGAGCCCAGCGAGCGCGCGGCGAGGTAGATGCCGTAGCCGTTCACACCGCCGTCCTTTTTCACGGGGAGGAGCTTGAGGGCGGCGGCGGGGAGACGCTTGAGCGCGCTCTCGAAGCTGCGGTAGCCGCCGGCGGCGTTGATGGGGAAGGCGGCGGTGAGCAGACGGGCGCAGTAGCGGTTGCGCACGGTCGGCACGATGGCGGCGCGCATGATGGTGACGGCCTGCTCGCCCTGCGCGAGCTGCTCATTCACGAGCCGCACCGCCAGCTGCGCGTTTTGTCGCTCGATGGCGCGCGAGATCTCAAAGATCACCCCGTGGCGCGATACCGGCACCATCAGCTCCACATCCCTCTCCTCCACCTCCCGCCGCTCCGGCCCCATGTACACATCCAGCTTGTCGAGCTCGTTGGCAATCTGCCGCGTCCCCTCGTGGACGCGCTGCACAAAGAGGTCCATGGCCGCATTGCTGAAGCGCAACCCCCTCTCGCGAGCCAGTTTCAGCGTGAGCGCCGCCACCTCGGTTTCCCAGCCCTCGCGCGTGATGTCGATCCCGGCGCACTCCTCCATCTCCGCCACCTTCGCCATCTTCTTGTAAAACCCGCGCCGCTTGTCGAGCTCCGCCGCCTGCACCACCAAATACGTCTCCGGCGGCATCTCCTGCATCACCCCCACCAGCTCCTCCAGCCCCTCCTGCACAGCTTCGCTCCTCGCCCCGCTCGCACTGTCCCCCATGAAATTCGCCCCCCTCAGCCATATAACCTTCTTCCCGCCGAACATGCTCATCATCTGCAGCGCGTCGCATACCTTCCGCATACACTCCACCGCCTCGTCCACCGTCCCCGCTCCCCCGTCAATCACCTCGTTCCCCCAGCCCTCCTCCCCCGCCGTCAATTCCTCATACTTCTTCCGCGCTTTCGCAGCCGCCGCCCCCTCATCGTTCCCATAGTACACGTAACTCGTTTTCTCGTCTCCCATGCCCGAAGCATACCACGCCCCAACCCAAATTGCAACCCCGCGCTCCGCGCGCTAGCATTCAAATCGAAAACGGTTAATTGGGGGTGTTAAAATGAAGGGGACTGCGGTAGAATAAACGCAGTTGCGGAAAGGGGGAGAGAGGCGCAACTATAGAACC
>CANQSY010000042.1 GCA_947626635.1 uncultured Akkermansia sp. | reverse complement strand
AATATAGTATACTTTGAACTTCTTGGCACCCCTTTTTTGTGCCAAGAAGCTGTCGCATTTAATTTTGCGATCCACATAGTCAACAAAACTTAAATAGTTTAGCTTGCTCGGTGAAAAGGAATATGGTAGAATCCCCGCGGAGGTGAAGCGTCTATTGGTCATTGTGCTCGGGGGCGTGTGTCTAAGCGCCTGTAGCCTGAGCAAGCATTTGGCTCGTGTATCAGCACGGGTGGAGAGGGAGTATGCCGAGACCCGAGAATGGAGCACGCTACCGGAGAAAACGATAACGTGGGAGCAGGCGGTGAAGCTGGTGGTAGAGAACAACTTGGAACTCAAGGAAGCCCAGGACAACATTGACTCTGCTCAACGCCAATCGCTGAGTATCTACACCGACCTTATTCCCGGGGTGTCCTATTATGGGTACATGACGCGTGCCATTTCCGAACTAGCGGATCCTGTTCAGTCAGATGATATGGCCTCGTCCATCAATGTGACATTCTCCGTGCCGGCGCTCACTCAGATACCTTATCGGGTGTATTCATCGAAAGTGCATACCTTTTCTGCGGTGAAGGCGAAGGAAGGAAAGTACCGAGAGGTGGTGTCTAAACTCTACCAACTGGTACGCAGTCGTGAAATTGAGACGGCTCGCCGTGCCTTGGAGGACGCTAATCCGGAGGATGACACCACTCAACAAGATCCCAAGAAACAGCAAGCCAGGGCGCAGGCAGATGACAAATATTGGCAGGATGTGGCTCGGTTGCTCGGACGTCGGGATGCCCGTTGGAATATATTGTCCGAGAGTATGCCTCACGTGAGCTGGAAGGAATATGAGCCGCGGCTGGACCGCTTAGGTGAGCTCGTAGTTTGTCAATTCGCCATGAGGTTGGAGCAATCAAGAATGGCGCAATATGGTATTGCACTCAGCTACCTGCCTACGATCAACACGAGCATCTACAGTCCCTCGCTTTTCTCTTCCACCGGTGGAACCTATTCCGGAACATTCCTGGATGAGGACGACACAAAGCTCAACCTTTCCATCAGCTACACGCTCGACACTCATCTCATGAACTGGGATAGTTACCAACAGAGCAAAGCTCGCTATGAACGGGAAAAAATTAAGGTAGCAGATGAGCTTATCGACCATCGCAGTCGCATACAAATGCTACGCCGCAGCATGAACGAATACAATAATTGGCGTAACTTCATGCACAAACACCTTGACTACATCAACAAGAGCCAGCCGACGACAGCCGAGGAATACATGGAAAAACGTAAGGCCGCGTTCAATATTCGCATGGAACTGCTCAACCAAGAGGCATCAGCTGTGGAGTCGGAGGCTGCACTCGTATTGGAATACGGTCTGCCCGGCGATCCGCCCGAGGGCTGTTCCACGGTGAGCAGACCTTCGAAGAATTAAGTTAGCTGGCGGCCGCGCGCGCCAACCGCACCAACAACTCGGGCAACTCAGCCTGTTGGTAATATCCTGCAACCTGCAGAGCGTCCGACACTTTTTTGATCTCCTCGCTCATGGCGCGCATGCGGTTTCGGACCGGCTGCAAGACCTCTTTCTGTTCGTAGGTGAGCGGCGGCGCAAGCTGAGTAAGCATATCGTGCGTCCGTTCAATTTTGCCAAGCAACTCGCGCACCGTCGACACAGCATCGCGAGCATCCGCTTCGCTACGCACCTTGCGCAGGACAAAGAGCGCATCCTCTATGCTATCCGCAAGTTCATTGTACAGCCGCGTCTGCGGTAAATCCTCCGGCTGAAGGAATCCATCAGCCCTGTCGCCTACGTTATAGCGTCCGAGCACCTCCATAAGGGCGCTGCTGCCGTAGGCATTCACAGCGGAGAGACGTTGAATAGAAGTGAGGCAGCTCTGGGAGATATGGGTGAGACTGGTCATGAGTGTTTTGATGACCTGAGTATTATCACTACCGGCAACAGGGAGGCGCGCGAGAGTCTGCAGCTGCTCATTCATGACATCGAGCAGCTTTCCCAGCTTGGGAGCGACGAGGTCCGCACTCTCTTTGTCCACAACGGAGGTAAGGAGGCTCTCAATCTCCTGTCCCTCTTTGACCATACTCTCACATAGATCCTCAACTCGGGGCAATGCGACTGCGGGAGATTCTGATTCCGGGGAAGGAGAACCAGCAAGCGACGCAACTTGCGCGGGAGCAACCTGAGCAAGCACACACATTTCCAGCGCGATATAATGGCTCCACCTCATATCCATCCTGCATTTTACAAATAATTTTCGGTATTTGTCAAGTGGTTAAAGATAGTATTCTATTTACAATTTACGAATGATTTACGATTTGGGATGCCAGCGCGCGAAGCGCGAGGTTGCCAAAGCCGCCGAGGGAGCGGAGGCGGATTGGACAGCTTTATTGAATCGTCAATGGTTTGCTGTCATACTAACCGTGCTTTCATCGTTTTTGGGGACACATAAGGAGAAGCGGAGGAAAAGCGACGCTCGCGCAGATATCATTCACAACACAAGATTAAAAGACAAACGTCATGTGCGCGGGCGAGACGGACAGATGGAGAAATTGGTACTTTCCCATGGGGGCAAAACGGAGTAGAATGCACGCATGCAGGAAAGAGAAATGGAGAATATTCACATACGAGGGGCACGAGAAAACAATCTGAAAGGAATTGATGTGCAGATACCGTTGGACAAGATAACCGTCGTGACGGGTCCGAGCGGTAGCGGCAAGACCTCACTCGCCATGGCCACCCTCTACGCGGAAGGACAGCGACGGTACGTAGAAACATTCTCACCGTACGTGCGACAATTCATGGATCGCATGGAGAAACCTGCCGTTGAGGCCGTAGAGAACGTGCCGCCGGCGATCGCTTTGGGACAGCGCAATTCTGTGAAAAATTCGCGCTCCACGGTGGGCACGATGACCGGCATCAACGAGTACCTTAAAATCATCTTTTCGCGTCTTGCCGTAGGTCACGACTCCAAGGGACGTGTGGTGCGTCCGGAGACCCCGGGCGGTCTCGCTGCAGAATACGTAGGGCACCACAACGGCCGCGAGGTAGCCGTAGGATTTGCGGTGAGCCCCGTCGGTTCGTTTAACGAGATGAAAAATGCGCTTCTTGCGCAGGGGTTCTTACGCGTACTCTGCGGCGGAGAAATCATCCGGCTAGAAGAAGTTTCAGAGAAGAAACTCGGGATGAAACGCTGGATTCTCGTGACAGATCGTTTGACCTTAGGGAACGAGACTCTCATGCGTCTCACGGAGGCGATTGAAAACGCATTTCGTCTGGGTCAGGGCGTCGTATACCTTATGCTGCGCGAAAGGGAGGGAAACTGGGGACGGCCGGACGAGAGACACAGCGATTGGTATCCTTTGCTTGAGCCACAACCGGGTCTTTTTAGCGGCAACTCACCTCTCGGCGCCTGCCCGGCCTGTAAGGGGTACGGGCGCGCGATCTCTTACGACTACAATCGCGGCATCATCCCCGAACTGAGCATACACGACGGCGCGCTCAAAATGCTTTCGACCCCCACTCTCTCCGCATGCTACCGCGACTTTGAGCGAGTTAATCGACGAGTCAAAGCAGTCCGCATGGATGTTCCCTGGAATCAACTCACCCAAAAGGAGCGTGATTGGGTCCTCAACGGCAACTGCGGCGATATGGATGTGTGGCAAGCGTACGACAACAACCTTTGGTATGGCTATAAGGGCATCTTCGAGGACATGGAAAAACACGCCCACAAGCTCACAGTGCGCGTATTTCTCGCGTACTACCGTGTTTACAGCGTATGTCCGGAATGCGGCGGTGGACGATTGCGACCCGAAGCGCTTGCCTTCACGATAGGGGGATGCACCGTGCCTGAAGTCCAGAATATGCAGATGGGGGACCTGCTTTCTTGGCTGGATCGACATGTGATGCAGGAAGCGCAGAAAGAGGTCTCTCTGGCGCAGGCGGCAAAAGAGTTGCGCAGTCGAGTGGTCTATCTATGTGAGGTAGGACTTTCCTACCTGAGCTCCGCCCGCCTCACCCGCTCACTATCCGGCGGAGAGATCGAGAGAGTCAGCCTCACGGCGTGCCTCGGCGCAGCTCTCACAGAAACGCTTTTTGTTCTGGATGAACCAACGGTAGGGTTACACCTGCGCGATACGGCACGCCTCGTTGCAGCGATGAGGCGCCTGGCGGACCGTGGAAATACACTGGTTGTGGTGGAACATGACGAAACGGTGATGCGCTCGGCCGACCATCTCGTTGATCTCGGACCGGGAAGCGGTTCAGGAGGCGGTGAACTCGTCTATGCCGGCGCACCCAAAGACATCTCCTCTGCACCGAACTCCCTCACCGGGCAGTATCTGACCGGCTTACGATGCATACCTACGCCCACCGTGCGGAGACGACCCACCACATTCATCAAAATACGGGGAGCTGAATGCCACAACTTGCACAACTTTGACGTTGATATACCTCTGGGAGTCTTCTGCTGCCTGACGGGGGTATCCGGGAGCGGGAAAAGTACTCTCGCCTGTCAGGTTCTCAACGGCTCTGTGCACCCGGATATGCTCGACGATGAGGAAAAAGTCGTCGTGCGCAGCATACATGGTTTAGGAAAAGTGCAGGATGTTGTTTTAGTCGACCAGAGCCCCATCGTACGTACACCGCGCTCCACACCCGCGCTGTACATGAAAATATTTGACGACATTCGTGCCCTCTACGTAGCGGAGCCCCTGGCACAGGCGCGGGGACTCAAGCCGGGATATTTTTCATTCAACAGCGGAGAGGGGCGGTGTCCGCGCTGCTCCGGGCTCGGCATGGAAAAAGTAGAAATGCAGTTCCTCTCAGACATCTTTGTACCCTGTGCGCTATGCCACGGCACACGTTATACGCCGCAGGCCCTTGCCATCACCTACCGCGGCAAAAACATAGCCGAATTACTGAGCATGGACGTACAGAGCGCCCTTGCCTTTTTTTCCGGAGAACAGGATGTACGCGCGCAGCGTATCACACAAGGGCTTGCATTGCTGAAGGAAGTGGGGCTGGGTCACCTCGTACTCGGGCAGCCACTTCACACCCTTTCCGGCGGCGAAAATCAGCGTCTCAAGCTCGCACGCATTCTCACAGAAAGTATGAGCTCCCACAGGGATGGCAAAGGGAATCTGCTCATCCTTGATGAACCAAGCACGGGCCTGCATTTTTCTGACCTCGAGGTCTTGCTTTCCGTATTCTCTCGGCTCGTGAGGGAGGGACATTCTTTGCTTGTCATCGAGCACAACATGGATATCATCAAGTGCGCGGATTACGTGATTGACCTGGGACCTGAAGGAGGGCGAGAAGGAGGAAAAATAACGGCACAAGGGACGCCTGAACAAGTTGCCAAATTTACCGGCAGTCACACCGGCAGCTTTTTGAACCAAGCTCTCCTTCATTGTCCGGTCAGCATCCAACCCGACACGAATCTATCCCATGACGTTCCTGTCAGGGGGCTCATTCAACTCCGCGGCGCTCGGCACCACTATCTCAAAAACATTGACGTTGACATCCCCTTGCACGAAATGACGGTCGTGACCGGTCTCTCAGGCAGCGGCAAGAGTACCCTTGCTTTCGATATCATCTTCGCCGAGGGACAGAAGCGGTTTATGGATGTGATGAACCCCTATGCACGGCAATTCACCGACCAAATGGAAACGCCGGACATTGATACACTCACCGGGCTTCCTCCCACGGTAGCAATTGAGCAAAACCGCACACGTGGCGGAAGCAAATCAACGGTCGGCACTGTGACCGAGATATGGCAGTTCCTGCGGCTGCTCTACGCAAAATTAGGCACGCCGCACTGTCCGCACTGCGGAGCAGAGGCGGGTCGTCGCTCGGCAGAGGAAATCCACGACGCCGTGCGGCAAGCTATTGCTGCCGAGCCGAAGTCTCTTCTCCTCACTGCGCCTGTCGTCCGTAATCGCAAGGGGCACTACGCCGACCTAGCGCGCTGGGCGGCAAAACACAAATACCCTTACCTTGTAGCAGATGGTCAGCTTGTACAACCGGAGGATTTTACACCGCTGGATCGTTACTCAAATCACGACGTGGATGTCGTACTTGCTGAGATAGCAGCAAAACGCGGACACCTCACCATGAATGGGAAGCCCTGCGACCGGGCGAGTGTAGAGGAATGCATTGATAGAGCGCTGGAGATGGGGGATGGGTACCTGCGGCTCATACGCAACCGCATCATTAAAAGCGCGACACTGCTTGGAACACGGCTCACCTGTCCGTGCTGTGGTGAAACCTTTGAGGACCCCGAACCTTCCTCCTTCTCCTTCAACTCTCCGCGAGGCTGGTGTCCGACCTGCATGGGACACGGATTCGTGTCCGCCCGGCAACGCAGGCGGGGAAAAGGGGATGACGACGCGCGCACCAGCGAGCTGGAGAAAGAACTTCGTTACGATTTAGAGGCGGAAAATGCGACAAGCAAGGGAGAACTTACCAGCATCTGCCCCACCTGCGGCGGTCAGCGACTCAATCCCTTCGCCCTCGGAGTTACCCTCTTTGGTCTCAGCATCGCAGAAATGGGGCAGATGGACGCCACAGAGGCACTGCGTACCGTACACAAGTGGCGTTTTAGGGGGAGGGAGGCCCGGATAGCACGAAACATCGTAGCAGAAATTGAGCCGCGATTGCGCTTCTTGGAAGAAGTTGGGTTAGGCTACCTCTCCATGGACCGAGCGGCAACGACATTATCCGGCGGCGAACTCCAACGAATCCGGCTTGCCGCCCAACTTGGTTCAAACCTTCGGGGTGTACTCTACGTGCTGGATGAGCCGACGATCGGACTCCATCCGCGCGACAATGAGACTCTGCTCGACACCCTGCAAACTCTCAAGCAGCGAGGGAATACGCTCCTCGTCGTAGAACATGATGAAGATACCATGCGCCGCGCCGATCAACTCATCGATCTCGGTCCGGGCGCCGGCATCCATGGGGGGCAAATCGTGGCGCAGGGCACCCTGAAGGACATCATGAAATCAAAGAATTCGCAAACGGGCCTCTCACTGCTGAAGCACCCCCAGCACCCATTCTGCGAGCCTTGGCTACCGGTAAACAAGGTGGATTGGCTGGAGGTCACCGGATGTTCGCTGCACAATCTGAAGAATGTGACGCTGCGCATACCTCGGGCCCGTTTCTGCGTTGTTACCGGGCCTTCCGGAGCCGGCAAGACATCGCTCATTACAGAAACTCTTTGGAGTGCCGTGCGCCACGCCCACGGCGACAAAGAGATAGAAAAGGTATGGCGCAGCAGCAAGGGGTTGAATACCGTGCGTGCTGTGTACCAAGTGGATCAATCGCCACTGGGCAAAACACCTCGATCCACACCCGCCACCTACATTGGCATTTTCGACGAGATACGGCGACTCTTTGCCATGAGCGCGGACGCACGCAGACTCGGTTTTGAGGTCGGACGATTCTCTTTCAACACCTCATCCGGTTGTTGTCCGGAATGCAAAGGCACGGGTTATGTGCGACGCGAAATGGATTTTTTGCCCCCCTGTGTGGTACCTTGTGAAACATGCCGCGGTGCACGATACAACTCACGCACGCTGCAGGTGAAATTCCACGGAAAAAACATAGCAGAAATTCTGCAGATGAATATGGAGGAGGCCGCTTCTTTCTTTGAAAACATGCCGCGACTAGCAGAACCCTTGCGCTTGCTCTGCGAAACAGGTCTCGGCTACCTCACCCTCGGGCAGGCGAGCAATACACTCTCCGGCGGCGAAGCCCAGCGCATCAAACTCGTCGCAGAACTCATCAAGGGGAAGAGAGCCTCGCTCACCGCCGTGCGACGCGGACGCCCCATGCCCCAGGATCTCTACCTCATCGAGGAACCGACGATTGGGCTGCATCCGCACGACGTACGCCTTCTCGTTCAGGTCCTGCGACGCCTTGTGGAACTCGGCAACACCGTTGTCGTCATTGAACACAATCTCGATCTTATTTGCGAAGCGGACTACATCATCGATATGGGTCCATCCGCAGGCGATGCGGGGGGCGAAATCACGGCACAGGGTCCTGTCTCTCTCGTGGCACGGTCGCCCCAAGCGCCAACGGCTCCCTTTATACGCCGCGAATTGGACAAGAAAACAACGCAGGCCGGACAAGTTTCTTTACCACGAGACAGGAAGAAAAATACACACAGCAAAAAACAAAGCAAGTCATGAGGTTGCACACCTTGACAACGCTTTGCACTTGAAAAAAGCCTCCGGTCGGTGTATAAGGGCGCGCATGAACACGACCAACGTACGAACGCGCTTTGCTCCGTCGCCGACGGGATATCTGCACATCGGCGGAGCGCGCACGGCTCTCTTCAATTACCTATTTACCCGAAAAATGGGTGGCACTTTCGTGTTGCGTATAGAAGACACGGATCACGAGCGGCACGTAGAAGAAGCCATGCAGGCTATATTCAGCGGGATGCGTTGGCTGGGGTTGGAATGGGATGAAGGTGAGGGCAAGGGAGGAGCGTACGAGCCGTACTACCAGAGCAAGCGCGGGGAGATTTATGACCGCTATTTTGAGAAACTCGTGCAGGCCGGACGTGTGTACGAGTGTCCCGCACCGAACAAGCGTGACAAGGACGGCAATGAGATACCCGGCACGAGTGAGGGGACGGTGTGGCGCTTCCGGTTCCGCCGCGATGGAGTGATGACACTTCATGATGCGGTCTGCGGCGATATTTCGGTTGATTACCGCAATGAGGAGAACACGCCGGACATGGTACTCAAGCGCACGGACGGGTCCTATATTTTTCACCTGGTCAATGTGGTGGACGACATCGAGATGAAGATAACCCACGTCATACGAGGGGAAGATCACATCATGAACACCTTTAAACACCTGCAACTTTTTGAGGCATTCGGTGCGCAACCGCCGGTGTACGCGCACATACCGCTTATTCAGAATCCCGATGGCTCGAAGATGAGCAAACGCGACGTAGGGGCACAGTTAGGGGTCTATCCGGAGGAGGGATTTCTGCCGGAAGCGGTGGTGAATTTTATAGCATTGCTGGGTTGGAATCCGAAGAACGAGAGGGAAATATTTTCCATGAAGGAGCTCATTGAGCTCTTCTCCTTGGAACATGTGAATCGGGCTGCGGCAAAGTTTGATATCACCAAATGCAAATGGATGAATCAACAGCATATCCTCTTGCTTCCTCCGGATGAATTTGTGCAACGAGCTCTCCCCTTCTGTACAAAGGCCGGATTAACGGACACGCCGCCGCTACGCACGGCGATAGCGGGGGTGCAGAGCAAGGTGCAGCTCCTCAGCGAGGTGCCGGAATGGGTACGTTGGGTAGAGGAAGTGCAATATGAACCCGCCGCGATGGAAGGATTGCAGGGCAACGCCCGGGAAATGCTCCATGCCTTGGCAGAAGCTTTTCGTGTCCTGCCGGAATGGGATGCTGAGGAGGCCTTTGCTCTCATCAAGCCCCTCTGCAAGGAACGTGGGGTCAAGGTAGGCGCGGGGATGTATCCACTACGTGTTGCGCTCACAGGATCACACGTGGGACCCGGCATGGACGTTATTTTGCGCACACTCGGACGCGACGAGGTGTTGCGTCGTATAGAGATTTTCCCGCGTTGACCGTCACGAGTCCGGTTCATTTCGTCATGCGTACCCAGGATTTCGATTACGAGTTACCTCAGGAACTCATCGCCGATCGTCCCTTGCCGGAGCGCACGGCTTCCCGCATGATGGTGGTACACCGCGCGAATGGACTCATTGAGCACCGCCACTTCTCCGACCTGCCCGAATACATCCGTGAAGGAGATCTCCTCGTGCTGAATGACACGAAGGTGGTTCCGGCCCGCTATTTCAGCAACGACGGCAATATTGAACTCGTCCGTGCCGGTATAAGCGGGGAATTGCTTTGGAAATGCCTTGTGCGTCCGGGACGCAAAATGAAACCGGGTCGTACAATCTGCATCGGAGAGTCGACCGGCACAGTGGAAGGCATCGATGCTGAGGGGTACCGCTACATACGCTGGGATCACCCTGTGGATGAAGAGAAATACGGTCGCCTTGCCCTGCCCCACTACATGAACCGTGAGAGTGACCCTTCGGATATTGAGCGCTATCAGACGATCTACGCCGAGCATGAGGGTGCCATCGCCGCGCCAACAGCGGGACTGCACTTCTCCCGTGAATTGCTTGATTCCCTTCCTCACTGCTTCCTCACCCTCCACGTGGGGGTTGGGACCTTTCGTCCCGTGAAGGTCGAGAACGTGGAGGAACACCACATGCACAGCGAATCGTTCTACTTACCGCCGGATTCCGCACAACGTATCAACGGGGCGAAGCGGGTGATCGCCGTGGGCACCACGAGCGTGCGCGTACTTGAAACCCAGGCCGCGCGGCATGGACTCCCCTTGCAAGCCGGCAGAGGAGAGACCGATATCTTCATCTATCCGGGCTTCAACTGGCAAGTGACGGATGTGTTGCTCACCAACTTTCACTTACCTCAGAGTACGCTCATCATGCTGGTGAGCGCCTTTGCCGGCAAGGAACTGATCATGGAGGCCTACCGTCAAGCCGTAGCCGAGCGCTATCGCTTCTTTTCGTACGGCGACTGCATGCTCATCCTCTGATGGTTGCCAAGCCATTTCTCCGTACAACAAAAATCGACGCCTCACGTTCGGGAGGCGTCGACTGAAGGTAAAAACGAGGATGGGCTATTTTAGAGCACTTCCGGGGCGAGGGAGACAATCTTCATGAATCCCTTTTCACGGAGCTCGCGAGCCACGGGCCCGAAAATACGAGTACCACGCGGGTTATTATCCTTGTCGATGCATACGACGGCGTTTGAATCAAAACGCAACACCGATCCATCGTCACGCCGAATGGGCGCCGACGTGCGCACCACGACGGCCTTCACCACGGTACCTTTTTTCACCGATGCGGTCGGTATCGACTCACGAATGTGGCAGGTAATGATGTCGCCGATATGCGCTTGATCCGTAGCTTTGCCGATCACGCCTATCATCTTAGCCGTGCGGGCGCCGGTGTTGTCCGCCACCTGCACGAGTGATTCCATCTGAAGCATATAGTGAATCTCCTTTCTTTGGTATTTAGTGTTTAACCACCTCGACGAGTTCCCAGCGCTTCAACGCGGAGAGCGGTCGAGTCTCACGAATGCGCACAGTATCTCCCTCCTTGGCGATCTCCTTCTCGTCATGCGCGTAATATTTCTTACTGCGCTTCACGATCTTTTTGAACACCGGATGAGGCACCCGAGCCACGTACTCCACCACGATGGTCTTGGTCATCTTGGTGGAAACAACAACTCCAACGCGAGTCTTGCGCAGTCCCTGCGGTTTGGTTGTATTCGTTTCTTCGCTCATATTTGAATCGTACGTTTAAACTATCCTTATTTTTCCTCCTCAGCTGCAACGAGGGTCTCGGAGCCACCCTCCCCCTGCACCGTCATAGCGCGGGCTATCTCCTTGCGCACGAGACGCAGTTGCTGATTGTTGTCCAATGTACCTGAACCTTGCTTGAGGCGCAGGTCGAAGAGCTCCTTGCGGAGGCTACGGATGTGGGCTGCTAGCTCCTTGGAGCTCATACCACGAAGATCTTTTGCTTTTTTGACAGGCATGATGATTGTAGAGGTTTGTGTTATTTCTCCTAAGAACTCAGGCTTGAGGCTCCACTCCTTGGCGATAGACGAAACGTGTTCGGATCCCGAGCTTGTTGGATGCCAACCGAAGGGCCTCCTTCGCGGCAGATTCCGTAACCCCGCCTACCTCAAACATAATGTTACCGGGTCGGCAAACTGCCACCCAGCCCTCCACGGTGCCCTTACCTTTACCCATACGGGTGTCAGGCGGACGTTTGGTGAAAGACTTCTGCGGGAAAATCCTGATGTAAACGCGTCCACGACGACGCAGATAACGGTTGATGGCGACACGGCAGGCCTCGATCTGGTTGTTCGTCACCCAGCCGCGGGTAAGCACCTGGAGACCGAAGTCTCCGAATGCAACGTAATCCCCGCTGGTTGCGTTACCGCCGCGGTTACCGCGATGCATCTTGCGCAGGTTCCCCTTGACTCGTTTTGGCATTAAAGGCATTGTCTTTTTTCCTTTCTAAGTTAGGCTTTTCTCTCAACTATCCCGGCGCGAATTATTCTCCCGGTCACGGCGCGGACGCGACGGACGTCCGGCAGAGCGCATTCCCCCGGACGTTGCACCAAGATCCGCTCGCTTGTTAATCCAGCACTTCACGCCGATGAGACCGTAGAGCGTGCGGGCCTCGGCAAATCCATAATCAATCGGAGCGCGCAGGGTCTGCAGAGGCACCTTACCCTCACGGTATTGCTCTGCACGTGCTATATCAGCACCGCCCAAGCGTCCTGCACAGCGGACGCGGATACCATCCGCCCCGAAATCCATAGCTACCTGGACGGCGCGCTTCATGGCACGACGGAAGGAAACGCGGCGCTCGAGCTGAGTAGCGATGTTTTCTGCGACGAGCTGAGCATCCAGTTCCGGCTGACGAATTTCCATGATATCGAGCTTCACCTGAGCACCTCCGCACAGCTTGGTGAGCTCGGCGGTCATCTCCTCAATGTACTTGCCCTTGGGGCCGATGACGAGGCCGGGGCGAGCCGTGGAGATGGTAACGCGCACACTATTCCACGCACGTTCAATGACAATACGCGAGATAGCGGGAGAACTTCCCTTGAGCTCGCTGTTCAGTTTAGCAGTGTAGTCTTTGATAAACTTGCGGATCTTGAGATCTTCGTGAAGTTTGACGGCATAGTCCTTACCTGTGGCATACCACTTGGAGCACCAGTCCTTCGTGACGGCGAGTCGGAAGCCGATCGGATTTACTTTCTGTCCCATTGTCGTTAGTTGGTTAGAATTTGTTATGCCTCCTCGTCATTGGCTACCACAACGGTGATGTGAGCCGTTCTCTTGCGTATCACGTTAGCGGACCCACGAGCACGGGGCATGGTGCGCCGGTAGGTCATTCCCTCGTCCACGCGGACACTCTTGAGCACGAGCTCATCGGCCGCGAGGCCGTTGTTGTTTTCAGCATTTGCTACAGCGGACTTAATCGTTTTATTGATCAAGTAGGCTCCCTTCTTGGGAGAGTAGCTCAGCACATCGATCGCTTTGGCCACGGGCATTCCCTGCACGGCCGCCGCTATGTCTCGCATCCTCTTTGCGGAGATGCGCGCATTCTTGCATACTGCTTTGACTTCCATTGTTGTCGTTTTAATTATTAGTTGTGACAGACACACGATCTCCCACATTGACAGAGAGCGAGCGGTTGAGGTGCTGCTGCACCAACATCCCCGATATCTTCTTGCGCACATCTGTAACGACGGCGCGAGCGATGACCTGGTCTCCCCGTGTGATTTCCATGGGCATACCGACGCGAACCCGCGCCTCACGCCCGGCGTTAATGACGATGAGCCCCGACTCCGAGTCGATGCTCAGCACTTGCGCCTCTTCCGGTGTACCGGCCAAAGCATCCTGCGGTGCCAAGCGCATACCGAGGGCGACCTCCTGCTCGCGCAGAGCGGTCTCCAAGGCTTGGCGAGCCGCAGCATCCTCCACCAGAGCGCCGTTCATGTAGGTGCTTATGGCGGCGGCGAGCTTGATGGCCGCTTGACGCAACATCTCCAGCTCCTCTCGAGTAGCCTCGAGCTGAGCGGCGGTATCGATGATGCGCTCCTCGCTATCCCCGAGAGCGGCTCCTCCCAGAGCTTCCAAACGGCTGCGTATATCACGCAGCTGTTTGCGCGCTTGGTCGGCATCCGTCCTCGCGAGGGCGTAGCTTTCACGCAGGGTCGCCACTTGCTTCTCAAGTTGCGAGATCTTGTGTTGTGTTCCACGATCGGCCTCCGCGGCACCCACCACGGCGCCAGCCCCTGCCAAGAGGAGCAATGCCCGGCGTGTGATCTGGAGGATAGTGACCATGGATGAGGTTGATTATGTACTTCGAAAATGAAGTGATTACTTCTTGCCTATGCCGCCGTGCGCCTTGAAGATACGCGTCGGCGCAAACTCGCCCAGCTTGTGACCCACCATGTTCTCCGTCACGTACACCGTAGCGAAGTTCTTCCCCGCATGGACGAGGAAGGTGAGTCCCACAAAATCCGGAATCACCATTGATGCACGACTCCAGGTCTTGATGGGCTTGCGATCGCCGCTTTGCAGCTGCTTGTCGACTTTGTCCAGCAGGGATTGGCTGACAAACGGACCTTTTTTGAGGGAACGTCCCATTGTTGATTAATTGTGTTAAGGTTTTACTTGGTCTTACGACGCTGTACGATAAAGGTATCGCTCGGCTTGCGGATGCGACGGGTCTTCTGGCCCTTCACATGTCCCCACGGGGACTTAAGATGCTGGCGACCACCGCCGGACTTCGACTTGCCTTCACCACCGCCGTTGGGGTGATCCACGGGATTCATGCACATACCGCGCACGGTCGGGCGAACTCCCATCCAGCGTGTGCGTCCTGCTTTGCCGGAAGACTCATTCATGTGCTGCGTGTTGCCCACCTGACCGATGGTGCAGTAGCACTCGACGCGGAAGCGGCGGATCTCGCCGGAGGGCATTTTAACGAGCGCATAGTCGCCATCCCGGTTGGAAAGGACAGCCTGCTGACCGGCGGACCTCGCTATCTTACCGCCGGAACCCGGACGAATCTCTATGTTGTGGATAGCCGTCCCGAGGGGCACGTTCTTGAGCGGCATGGCGTTGCCCACCTTAGGGGCCACATTCTCTCCACTCTGCACCGTCATACCGACGTTCAGGCCGACCGGGGCAAGGATGTAGCTTTTTGCTCCATCACCGTACTGCACGAGGGCGATACGGCAAGTGCGGTTGGGATCATACTCCACGGCCAAAACCTTAGCGGCCTCATGGCGAGCACGGCAAAAATCCACCAGACGGTAATGACGCTTGTGTCCGCCACCGATATGGCGCGTCGTGATGCGACCGTTATTATTGCGACCGCCGCTCTTGCGCAGCGGTTCCAAGAGCTTCTTCTCCGGGCGACCTTTGGTGATCTCCTCAAAAGAAGGCAACACCTTGTAGCGATTTGATGGTGTGGTAGGCTTAAATGACTTGAGGGACATAATAGCTTACTTCGGTTAATGGGTTCTGCAAGGATGGACAATCAGACGAGTTCAAGTTCCTCACCGGCGGCTAGCTTAACATAAGCTTTTTTCCAAGCTGGGGTAACGCCATGATTTTTGGTGCGCTTGCGGCGCTCCTTGCCATCATAGTTAGCCGTACGCACGGATGCCACCTTCTTGCCGAGGAGTTTCTCGACCGCTTGGCGGATTTCGATTTTCGTGGCCTTGACCGCTACCTCGAATACAACCTCACCGGTTTTTTCGTGCAGCAGCGTCGCCTTCTCGGATACGCGCGGTCGTTTAATTACTTCGTGGATATCGTTCATAGTTATTTCGTGCGGTTAGCTAGTGTTTCCAAAGCAGATTCAACAACGACCACCTTTCCGGCATGGAGCAGGTGTTCGATGTTCACCTCTGCTGCGCTCATAAGCAGCACATCCGCTACATTGCGACCGGCTCGCTTCGTCAGCTCACTAAATTCATCGGCCACAATAAGCACCTTGCGAGGATTCTCCACCAGCTCATTCACGGCTGCCACAAAGCTCTTCGTTTTGCCGTCCTCAATGCTGAAACTGGGAACCGTCACCACCTTGCCACCGGAAAGTAGATCTCCAAGCACCCGACGAAGAGCCAGCTTGCGCACGCTCCGGGTCACCTTCTTGGAATAATCACGCGGCTTCGGGCCAAACACAACGCCGCCACCGACAAAAATGGGGCTGCGTTTGTCGCCATGGCGGGCGTTACCTGTTCCTTTCTGGCGGTAGATTTTCTTGTTGTTGCCGGAAACCTCAGCACGCGTCTTGGTGCAGGCGCTGCCTTGGCGGCGGTTTGCTTGATATGCCACGATGAGATCGTGGACCGCCTGTGTGCCCTTCTCGGGTCCGACGGTCACGATATTAGCCTCATGAGCGGCCTCTAATGTTAATTCTTTTGCGGACATAGATAGGTTCTCCTAGGTTCGACTTTTCAGTGAGTGCTCTTTTTCTTTGCAGGGCGAATGATCACACAGCTACCTTTAGCTCCCGGCACGGGACCGGAGATAAGCAGCACCTTGTCCTCTTTGCGCACCTGCACGACCTTCAAGTTTTGCACGGTCTTACGTTCATTGCCCATACGACCGGGCATTTTCTGTCCCTTCCAAACGCGAGAGGGAGTAGCGCAAGCTCCGACGCCACCGGTACGGCGATGCATCATGCTACCGTGGGTCATAGGCGAGCCGTGGAAGTTGTGGCGGCGCATCACACCCTGGAAGCCCTTGCCCTTGCTCGTGCCGATCACATCCACCCAGGCGCCCTCTGCAAAGAGGTCACAACCGGGATGAGCAGCGCCCTGCTGGGGCAACTCATCGGCCGAAACGCGGAACTCGTGCAATTCCTCTGCCGGGGCGAGGCCGAGTTTCTTGTAATGACCGGCGACCGGACGACTCAGGCGGCTTTCTTTTTTGGAGCCGTAAGCCACCTGCACGGCGTTGTAGCCATCCTTCTCGGCGGTTTTGATTTGAGCGAACACATTGTCACCCACATGAATAACAGTGACGGGAATCATGGCGCCGGTCTCCTGATTGAAGACGCGGGTCATTCCCACCTTTTTCCCGATTAATCCTAAAGACATGTCAGTAATATCAGGTTAGGGGTTCAGATCTTGATCGTGATGTCAACGCCTGCCGGCAGGTTGAGCTTCTTGAGTTCCTCAACGGTACGCGAGGTGGGCTCGACGATATCGAGCAACCTCTTGTGGGTGCGGATCTCAAATTGATCTGCTGATTTCTTATTGACATGAACCGAGCGGTTCACAGAGAACTTCTCGATACGAGTCGGCAAAGGAATCGGCCCGGCTACTTTCGCCCCGGTGCGCTTGGCTGTCTCCACGATCTCGGAAGCGGATCGGTCGATAGCCCGGCTGTCGAAGGCGCGAAGTCGAATGCGGATTTTAGGACTTTGCATGAACGTGCGGTTATGTTTTGGGTTAATAATAATTCGGGTTTACTTGGTGTTACCACCGCGAGCCTTGACGATTTGGGCGACAAGGTTGGGCGGAACCTGCTCGAAGTGGGAAGGCTCCATGGAGTAGGAGGCCAGACCTTTGGAGAGGGTGCGGATATCGGTGGAGTAGCCGAACATCTCAGCCAGCGGGACAGCAGCAGTGAGCACGCATTCGCTTCCTTTGTGCTCCATGCTGTTGACCTGGGCGCGACGGCGATTCAGGTCGCCCATGATATCGCCCTGGTTCTCGGCAGGAGTCACAACTTCGACGCTCATGATGGGCTCCAGGAGCACCGGGGCGCATTTGGCAAATGCGTTCTTCATTGCGAAGATAGCCGCCATCTTGAAGGCATTTTCATTGGAGTCCACTTCGTGGTAAGAGCCGTCCACAACGTCCACCTCTACATCTTCCACCGGATAACCAGCCACGATACCGGAGTTCATTGCCTCATTCAACCCGGCGTACACGGCATTCATGTACTCCTTCGGAATGGCACCTCCGACCACCTTGTTAGCGATCTTCAGACCACTTCCGCGCTCACCGGGACGCATATCAATGATAACATCACCATACTGACCGCGACCGCCGCTCTGCTTGACGAGTTTACCCTGCACGTGATCGACAGATTTGGTGATCGTCTCGCGGTAGGCGATCTGAGGTTTGCCGGTATTGGCCTCTACCTTGAACTCGCGTTTCAAGCGATCCACGATGATGTCGAGGTGCAGCTCGCCCATGCCGGCGATAATGGTCTGTCCGGTCTCCTCATCGGTCTTGACGCGGAAGGTGGGATCTTCGGCAGAGAGGCGCTGAAGAGCGTTGCTCATCTTCTCCTGGTCCGCTTTGGTGAGCGGTTCCACAGCCATGGATATCACGGTATCGGGGAAGGTCGGCGGCTCGAGCGTGTAGTCAAAGTCATCGCTCGCCAAGGTGTCGCCCGTGGTCGCGTTCTTCAAACCTACGATAGCGGCTATGTCGCCGGAAAACACCTCATCCACATCTGTATGAACATTCGCCTGGATCTGCAACAAACGACCCACACGCTCACGCTTGCGCGTGCGGGGGTTGTAGACCGTATCACCCTTGCGAATGACGCCCGTGTACACGCGGATGAACACCAGCGAGCCTACGAACTTATC